>JANTFL010000145.1 GCA_024763455.1 Sediminispirochaeta sp.
AAGGCGATGCAGCGGGCGCTTATCCACTTTAAAAAACCGG
The DNA here is from genome assembly GCA_024763455.1 of Sediminispirochaeta sp. Taxonomy (GTDB): domain Bacteria; phylum Spirochaetota; class Spirochaetia; order B11-G9; family B11-G9; genus B11-G9. Next base: position 41 of record JANTFL010000145.1, read on the forward strand.
AGAACTACAAGCTGGTTAAAAAGGCCCTTGCAGCAGCGGGAAGGGAGGACCTTATAGGAAGAGGCAAAAATGCCCTGATTCCACCCTACCCGCTCCGGAGAACTGATGCAGGATCAGCTCCCCGCAGGAAATGATCAAGGCTTTGATCAGACTGAATAGATTAACAATAATAGGGAGTAAACAATGGTATTTCTGAACAGGTTTAAACGGAAAGTAACAATTCTCTCAATAGACGGAGGAGGAATTCGAGGATACATCCCTGCTCTTATTCTTGAGGAATTATCACATCTCTTTGCCAAAACGGGCACATCCCCCCATCTTTCCAGGCACTTCGACCTTATTGCCGGAACCTCCAGCGGATCCCTTACAGCCCTTGCCCTTACAGCACCAAAAGCGGATCCTTCCAATGACAGCAGATTTTTACCTGTTCCCCAATACTCCGCCTCCGATATTGTGAACACCTATGAAACACGAAGTCTTGATATTTTCCCAAGGATGCCTTTATCCCAGATTCAGTATCTGAAACAGGCTTTTCATGACAAGTATGATGACGAAGGACTCGAAAAGGTTCTTGATGATATCTTCGGTAAAAGAACAGTGAGAGACAGTCTTACCGACTTTTTAATTTCCAGTTACGACCTTAAAAGCGGCAAACCAGTCATGATCCGGAAGAGTATTTTAAAAAACAGCAATGAAAACTTCTATATGAAGGATGTTGCCCGGGGTTCTTCGGCAGCCCCTACCTTTTTTGAACCCCACCATATGACCTCTTTAACAGGAGAAACGGAATACTACCTGGTAGACGGCGCTATGGCGGCAAACAACCCGGCTCTCTACGCCTATGTTGAAGCACGAAGCTGCTTTCCCGGTGCAAAAAAGTTTCTCATTCTGTCAGTTGGTACGGGGAACCTCCCTCACCAATGGGACTACAGAAAGGCTAAGGACTGGGGGTTTCTGGACTGGATCTCCCCTCAGAACGGAACTCCTCTGTATTCAATACTTTCAGGATCCCGGGAACAGTGCATAGATGACCAGTTAAAAGCGATGCCGAATATTGAATATCACCGGATAAATCCCCTTATTGGGAAGGAGAACGCAAATATAGATGATGCAAGTGTGGAGAATATGGTCCAGCTGAAAACGATCGCACGGAAAGCAATCGAGGAGAATAGAGAATTACTGGATAAACTTTCCCGGATTTTATAGAGGAATCAGCTTGCCGGATCGCTTAATGCAACGGAAATATCGTAAAGCTCATCTTTTACTTCAAAGAAAACATCGATAAGATCAGGATCGAAATGTTTCCCCCGCTCTTCCCGGAAAAAATCCAGAACCTTGCCTATCGGCCAGGCCTCTTTATAGACTCTTCTGCAGACAAGAGCATCAAAAACATCTGCTATCGCAGTGATCCTGCCGAATATATGGATTGAATCCCCCTCAATCCCTTCAGGATACCCACTGCCGTCCCATTTTTCATGATGCTGATATGCGACAATAGCAGCAGCCTTGATCAGTTCTCTTTCCGAATGCTTAAGCATTTCATAGGCAAGGGTAGTATGATTTTTCATCACCTCCCGTTCTTTATCCGTAAGAATTCCCTTTTTAAGCAGAATGGAGTCAGGAATTGCAATTTTCCCTATATCATGCATTGGGGACGCATCCCTGAGAATATCAATTTCATGATCCGAAAGCCCGTATTTCCGCCCTATAACCTCTGAATATCTGGCAACCCTCTTAACATGGTTCCCTGTTTCCTTTGACCGCATCTCACCGGTCTCTGCAAGGGTCATAATAATCTCACGCTGGGTTTGTTGTATCTCTTCCTGCAGAGCAAAGGCTTCTAACTGTTTACTGGTATAACTGGCAGCGAGGAGCAGGTGTTCCTCATCTATAAGGGTAAATTTCCCATCCCCGGTCATCTTGTTTATAGCCTGGTAGACCCCCATAATCTCTCCGTTGCTGTCATCTATGGGCAAAGCCAGGATATTCCTGGTATGGTATCCCGTTTCCTTATCCACCTGCTGATCAAACCGGGGGTCGGAGTAGGCATCATTTATAAATATACTTTTACCGGTCCGTGCTACGTATCCGGCAATACCTGCAGTCAGGGGGATAACAATTCTATCGACACCATGGGCTACTTTAGTCCATAGGGTACTATTTTTTTTATCTATAAGCCACACGGTGCATCTATCAGCAGAAACCAGATCCCGCCCCATATCCGCAAGGGAAATAAGGAGCTTATCCACATTTCTTTCGTTTGCGATCTGTACTACATACTTAAAGATTACCTGGAGTAATTCCTCTGCCTTTTTGGCCGGAGTGTATTTTTCTTGGGTACTCATACTACTAGTATATCGGTTAAATTCTTTTTAACCATAACCCGGAGAGGAATATATTTAAAAAAACCGCCGATATGTACTTTTTCTTTATTTTACTGTATTCTTGAACGAATACTGATAGTACAGGAGAATACCATGTCTTTTGATGTTTCCAATTTAAATCCCAGGTCTGTATGGAGTTATTTTTATGATCTTTCGCAAATTCCCCGGTGTTCAAAACATGAGGAAAAGGTCATTACATATCTTAAAGATTTTGCCAAAGAGCATAATCTGCCGTATAGAAAAGACAAAGCCGGAAACATTTGTATCTCCAAACCTGCTTTTTCAGGTTTTGAATCCCGTCCTGCCGTTGTGCTCCAGGGGCATGTTGACATGGTCTGTGAAAAAAATGCAGATGTACAGTTTGATTTTGCCACCGAAGGATTAAAATTGAAGAAAGAGGGGGAGTGGATTACTGCCGAGGGAACGACCCTGGGTGCTGATAACGGCATTGCTGTAGCTATGGCACTTGCAGTACTTGCAGACTCCTCTCTTGCCCACGGGCCGTTGGAAGCGCTCTTTACAGTAGATGAAGAAACAGGGCTTACCGGAGCAACCAATCTGGACCCTTCCATGGTTAGAGGGAATATACTTTTTAACATTGATTCCGAAGAAGAAGGGATATTTTATATCGGGTGTGCCGGAGGAATTACCACAATAGGAGCAATTCCGGTAACCCTTGAATCATCAAAAGGAGAAACAAAGGCGTTTTCAGTAAGTATTACCGGACTTAAAGGGGGGCATTCGGGTGCTGAAATCCATGAAGGACGGGGGAATTCTGTTGTATTTTGTTCACGGATACTTAAGGCAATAACCTCTGAAGCCAAAATTAACCTTTTCCAGATCAACGGAGGAGACAAACATAACGCCATCCCGAGGGAGTGCAGTGCCTCCTTTACGGTTGAAGGAGGAAAGGAAGAGCGGATTGTACAGATTGTTGAAGAATATAAATCCATTCTCCTTTCTGAATACTCAGATATTGAACCGGATCTTAAGGTGGAGCTGACAAAGCTTGATTCAATTCCCGGAAAAGTCCTCTCAGTCAGCGACTCTTTAAAAATAATTGATACCCTCTTTATCCTTCCGCATGGGGTAATAGGGATGAGCCGCAAACTCCCCGGTTTGGTGGAAACATCTACCAATCTTGCTGCAGTTCACCTTAAAGATTCAAAGGTAACAATTCTGACAAGCCAGCGCTCATCCACCATGAGCATGATGGATCATATAGCTCTCAAGGTAAGAACAATCCTGACCAATGCAGGTGCTGAAATCAAGCTTGAGGGGCAACACCCGGCATGGGAACCTGATCCTGATTCCGGAATCCTGAAAACCTTTAAGAAGGTGTATACAGAATCAACAGGGGAAGAACCGGATGTAACAGCCATACATGCAGGGCTTGAGTGCGGTGTTCTTGGTGAAAAGTTTGAAAACATGGAGATGATCTCATTCGGTCCGGACATGAAAGAGGTCCATACACCGAATGAACGGCTCAGCATCCCGTCAGTGGAAAGAACCTGGGAGTTTCTACTTAATGTTTTAAAGGCGGTTTAGAAAACTCTCTATCCGTAACTGTGAAGACCTGAAAGCAGAAAGTTGACTCCGAAAAAGGTAAACAGGGTAAAACAGAACCCGACAACAGCTATGAGGGAGGAGGTCTTCCCTCCGATCTTTCCGGTGAACCGCACATGCAGATATGCTGTATACACAAGCCAGGTTATAAGTGCCCAGGTTTCCTTGGGGTCCCAGGACCAGAAGCTTCCCCATGCATACCGGGCCCATATAGCACCGAAGATCAATGCCCCGGCAGTAAAAACAGGATATCCCAAGGCAATAAATTTTGCTGTCAATGATTCATAGGCTTTCTTTTTTTCTCCGCTTTTTGTAATTATAGAAGCAACAGCTGTTACAAATGACAGAACAAAAAAACTTTCCCCAATAAAAGAGAAGGTAACGTGAAGTACCAGCCAGGATGATTTAAGAGCAGGTATGGGAGGAGCTATTTGTTTAGGCGCCAGGGGAGATGAAGCAACGGCAAGGAGAACAAGAGCAATAATAGATGATCCGAACTGAACAAATCCTGCAGTATGACCCCCGGCACGTTTGATTTTCAGAACAAAAAGAACAAAACAGATCACTCCGGAAAAGAAAACAAGAGATTCAAAGGTGTTGGTAACTGCAACAAACTTAATCGTTATACTCCGGTACAGAGTGATGGAAAAAAGAAGGAGTGATGACAGAAGAAGAAGGAAATGACTTACCCTGTCTGAATGGGACTTCCCCTTTATGATATATACCCCCTGAACAGTTATAGCTGCCAGTAATACAATGAATGCTGCTGTTGCTGTCATGGTTTCTTCCTCCAAAACGTTACCGCAAGTCCTGCTGCCATAATTAGCAGACCTGCAAGAATCAGGGTAAATCCGGGATCAAATACTATCTGTAAACCTGTTTCCAGAGACGGAACCGCGGCAGTTAAAACATAACTGCCGATACTGTTTCCTTTTTCCATAAGTACTGTTTCTGTCCTTCCGTTTGTACCGGTAACATAAAAGACAGCCCTTGGTTTACCTGGAGATTGATCAGTACGGGAGACAAAGGTAACGAGTCCGGAGGGATCGGTTCCAACCCTCACAAACTGAAATTTCCCCTTATCGGTACGGATAGTATCTCCCGGATGAAGAACAGCACTTTTTTCTTCTCCTGTTTCCGTTACGGCAGTAAACGTTATTGTTGAGAGATCCCGGTAACTGTACTGAAAGATGTTGTACCTGCCCGCCTTAAAGGGTTTATTTACCCGGATAGTGTAGGTACGTTCCTTTCCCCCCGGTTTTCCGTAAGTCACCTCCGAGATCCAGT
>JANTFL010000146.1 GCA_024763455.1 Sediminispirochaeta sp.
AAAGGCAAAGCTTACAATGGAATTACAGTTATCGACTGTATTATAAAAGAGGATGCCCATGTTTATCCTATGGTAACGGGGAAAAATCTTCTCGATCAGGTTAAATAGGAGGGTACTATGAAACATACAATATCAATACTTTGTGATAATGAACCGGGTGTTATGACAAGAATATCAGGACTTTTTTCCCGCAGAGGATTTAACATAGAAAGTTTGTCCGTAGGGACAACTGATCAGGTTGGAAAGAGCCGTTTTACAATTGTTGTTCAGGGAGATGACAGGGTACTTGAACAAGTAAGAAAGCAGCTGCAGAAACTTGTGCATGTTATTAAGGTGTGGGATATCAAACAGGAAGATATTATTGAGCGCGAACATGCATTGGTGAAGATAGAAGTCCCCGCGGAGAAGAGAAGTGAAATACTTCAAATTCTCGGGGTTATAAACGGGAGAATTCTTGATTCATCAGGTGAAATCTGGATAGTGGAAGTTACCGGAAATACATCTGCGATAGATAGTGCAATTAATCTTCTTAAAGATTATACTATCCTTGAATCAATCAGAACAGGGAAAATTGCTCTGGAAAGAGGTTTAAAACAGAACGGGAGGTAATTCTGAAAATGGTAATTGTACTGGGGGAGGCATTGATAGATATGCTTTCCGGAAAAACCACAGATGGAGAAAGAGCATTTATTCCTCATACTGGAGGATCCCCTTTTAATACCTGTATAGCTGCAGCAAGACTCGGTGTTTCAACTGGATTTTTAGGGAGGATTTCAAAAGATTTTTTCGGTCAGATGCTCATTAACGGATTAACTGAGAATGGGGTAGATCTATCATTTACACAGAGAGGCAAAGAACCCACAACTCTGGGATTTGTGAAAACTTCTCCCGGAAAGGATCCGGAATATGCCTTTTATACCACAGGAACTGCAGATTGCAGCCTTAACTCAGAGGAAATTCCGGAGGGTTTCCCAGAAGATGTAAATGCATTATTGTTCGGTTCAATTTCGCTTTTGATGGAACCGGGTGCGACTGTTATTGAATCACTCATAAAGCGGGAATACAGGAAACGTGTTCTGTCATTTGATCCGAATATACGTCCGGGATTGATAAGTAATGAGACTGAATTCCGCAACCGTTGTGAAGAGTTATTCAACCTTTCAACAATCGTTAAAATCAGCGATGTGGATCTTCAGTGGCTCTATCCCGGTAAAAGCCTTGATGAGGCCGCTCGAACTGTAAAGTCTTTTGGACCTGCTATTGTGGCTGTAACAAGGGGAGCCGAGGGCTCTTTTGCGTTACATGGTGATCAAAAGGTTTCTTGTAGAGGGACGGAGGTTCAGGTGGTCGATACCGTTGGAGCAGGGGATACCTTCCATGCAGGATTTATCGCTTGGCTTGATAAAAATGAGCTATTGAATTTAGATGCACTTGAAACCATTTCAGTAAATCAGCTGTTAGAAGGTCTTTCTTTTGCTTCAAAATGTGCTGCGGTTACCTGTTCGAGAGAGGGAGCTGATCCGCCATATGAGGAGGAGATCTTTTAGATTGTCGGCCTTTAGGAGCTCTAGAGGGACGGAGGAATAGGAGAAAAAAAACAATAATTCCCAAATTGCTGAAGCAGTATAGATTCTTTCTGCGTTTCTAACTATATGAGGAAAGCGAGAGAGATATATGTAAATGCTGAGTATCATGTTACTGCAAGAGCGAATAGGGGTGAGTTCATATTCAAATCAGCAGAAGATAAGAAATTATTCTTATCTGTGGTTAGCAGGGCGAAAAAGAAATATAATTTTACGTTAAGAAATTTTGTTATAATGGATAATCATATCCATTTTTTGATAAAACCGAAGGGAGCATCAGGTCTTTCGGAGATAATGCAATGGATTTTGAGTGTTTTTGCAATAAGTTATAACAAGAAATATGATTTAAAAGGGCATGTCTGGTATGACCGCTTTAAAAGTGTAGTTATTAGGAGCTACCGACAACTGATTGCCGCTTTTAAATATATTGCAGATAACCCGGTCAAGGTCTCCCTGGTAAAGAACCCTACGAAATATAAATTCGGTGGGTTATGGTTTATAAAGAATAGAAAATATGAGTTGCTTGAACCGCCTGATGTCTTGTTCAAGAGCTTTTTCCCTGATTTTTTTTAAACTGGGTTATTGTTAAAGAATAGTAGAAGTATTTGCTAAAACTGATATGTGTATCCGATGCTGATGCTCAAAATCTTCGATGCAAGGCCAGCACCATCAACAGAATATCCAATTTGTGGGCCGATTTTAGTTGTATCAGAAGAATCTTCATTATACATTTGCATGTTCCCTATTACTTCAGGTAGTTCTTCAAAACATACTCCTAAAGAAAATGCTCCGAATTTGGGAAAGCTATATGATATTCCTGCCATTAGTTGATACCAGCTATGAGAAGTAAAGGTGTCAAGAAAGAAAACATTCCGCATAATGTGATGATCCAAATCCCAGGCGTATATAAATGGCGAATATGAAGCATTAAAACTGCTATTGAATCGCCCTTTTGTATATTGAAGACCAGAAGTAATAAACAGGATATTCTGCGCAAATGTATAGTTAATCCCCTTTTGCCCTCCAAATACACCTCCTTCTGGTGAAGGATAATAGTAAAAATCACCATTGCCATCCCAGCTCCCAAAATAAATATATCTGTCGGCTTTATCACTCCAGTTCAAGTAATTAAGCTTGTATCCCATCCCTGTGGGAATGGTAAAAGCAGCAGAGGGTTTAAAACTGTATATTAAAGATGTGTCTAAAATAAAAGATTTATCCAGGAAAATATCGCTGTTGGACCAGTTTGTCCAGTGAGTAATCGCAGAATCGCCCCAGTCGTAGTCATCCATCTTCCCAGTTCCTTTATTTACAGCGGTACCAGCGGAGATGTTTAATGAAAACTTGTTTAAAGAGGCTCCAAGATGGACATTCAGCATAGCAACGTTATCTATCTGCCAGATAAGTTCACTTAAGTATTTATTTGTCCAGCCGGAACCGGGATAAACAATCTCCCGGACCTCACCGGCGTAATAATCGGTAGAAGCTCCTGCAGAAAATGTTATATCGTTCCAGGTTAGTGAGTAGGTGTAAGTCGAAAATAAGAAAACTGTTAGAATAAGTGGAAAAATCTTTCTTGGCATATGTAACTTTAATGTATAAATAACGGTTAGTCAACGAAAGTAGTTATTACCACTTCCTCCGTCCCTCTCCGTTCCTCTCTGTTAGGAAAATATTACAAGCAAAATGCAATAGCACTTGACTTTAAAGGCACTTATCCACATAGTTAAGAAATGAAACTGACAATTATTGGTTCCTGGGGAGCTTATCCCGGGGACGGAGGCGCTACGTCGGGATATCTTGTTCAGGCGGAAGGATACAATATCCTTCTCGATTGCGGCTCGGGTATTCTTTCGAAGCTTCCCCGCTATTTAAATATAAACGATTTGCACAGTGTCGTGATTTCCCATTTTCATCCGGATCATATTGCAGATACTGGTGTTCTGAAACATGCTGTTATTGTCCAAAAGGCTCTTGAAAACCGGAAGGGAAAACTTTTTTTCTATGCTCCAATGATTGAGCCATGGTTTTCTGATTTAAATCATGATGGCTGTACAGAGGGGCTGTCCTACAGCGAAGATGATAAGCACCGTATAGGGCCGTTTACATTTACCTTTGAAAGAGCCATTCACCCTGTTCCTGCTTATTCAATGAGAATAGAATGTCGCGGGAGTTCACTGGGATATACCGGTGATACAAGCTGGAATGATAAGCTGCCGGATTTTTTTGGAGGTGTCGATTTGCTTTTGGCAGAGGCAAGCCTTTTTAACCGGTTTAAAGGGAATGTACCAGGGCATATGACCTCAGTTGAAGCGGCACAATTAGCTTCAAACGCTTCGGTAAAACGTTTGGTTCTGACTCATTTTCCCCATTTTGGTGAACCGGATGAACTAAAGCAGGAAGCAGAAGGTCACTTTTCTGGACTGGTAGATCTGGCTAGTGAGGGCAATAGCTGGGAGTTCTAAGGCTGATTATAGAAGGATATTTGATTGATTAGCGGTATTCAGAAAGAATATCGACGTAGGAAGCAGTATTATTATAGATCCCTTCTATTTCTTCTCGTGTAAGTTCTCTCACCAAACGTGCCGGAGACCCCATTATAAGTGACCGTGGGGGGAATTTTTTCTTTCCTGTAACTAGAGATCCCGCTCCGACGATACTCTCTTTTCCTATGACCGCGAAATCAAGGATAATTGCTCCCATTCCTATCAAAGACCCATCTTCAATAGTGCAAGCATGAATGATGGCGTTATGTCCAATTGTTACATTAGATCCTATGATTGTGGGAATATCATGTCCTACATGGATTACTGAGTTGTCCTGTATATTAGTATTGTCTCCTATTATTACAGGAGCAATATCAGCACGAACTGTTACATTATACCAGAAGGAACAGTTTTTCCCAGCGCGTACATCTCCTATCAGATCAGCACTTCCTGCAATGAAAGATGATTCCGGCACTGAAGGTTTTTTATCTTTGAAGGGTATAATCATACTTCCCGCTCCTTTACAGTTACTTTCGTATACCAAGTATAAGGGAAAACGCTCTCAGTTTCTACTCTTTCTTGACTAATAAATATATCAGAGATACACTGGTAGGAGTAGTTACTAATAGAGGATAATATGAGACAGACTAAACAGCGCAAAGTAATCCTTGATGTGTTGACCAGTCACAAGGATCATCCGGGAGCTGATGCTATTTATGAAGAAGTAAGAAGAATACTGCCGAGAATCAGTCTTGGCACCGTCTACCGGAATTTGGAAATGCTTTCAGAAAATGGTACTATTCTAAAGATTGAAAATGGGTCCCAGAAACGTTTTGATCCGACGACTCATCCGCATTCCCACTTTAGATGTGTTAAGTGCGGTGCCATTGAAGACCTTCCTTTTGAAGTTGGGGATATAATAGCTCCCGATAAACTTAATGATTGGGCAGGGGATAGAAAGATAGATAAAATGAATCTCGAATACACTGGATTATGTGCAGAATGTAACGGAAGTGAGTAAAAAAGAACTTCTGGAATCCATATATAGAAAGTACCATAAAAAAGAATACTTACATCCAGATCCCCTTGAGCTTGTTTTGAGTTATACAGATCCTGCAGATCAGGAAATTGCAGGTATTATTGCATCATCTTTTGCCACCGGCAGAGTAAACAGTATAGTAAAAGCAGTAAGCCAGATTCTTGAAC
>JANTFL010000147.1 GCA_024763455.1 Sediminispirochaeta sp.
ATGCTGACAGCCAGGGGAGCTAAAAGCGACAGGGTAAAAGGCCTGGACGGAGGAGCTGATGATTATCTGGTAAAACCCTTTGATCCGGATGAACTTATTGCAAGAATAAAGTCTGTTTTGAGAAGATATCAGGGGAAAATTGTAAAAATTTCTAAATGCGGAGATATCGTTTTAAACAGGGAGACAAAGGAGTTGATGGTCAAGGGAAAACTCGTTGCCCTCAGCAGTGCTCAGTACGCTCTCATGGAAGTATTTATCCAACATCCCAATATTGTTCTTTCCCGGAGTCAGTTAATTGAACAGGCCTTCGATAATAATTTTGAATCCTATGAACGTGCTATTGATTCGCATATTAGACGCCTCAGAAAACTCATCCATTTTGAAAATTTTGAACCCTTAAGGACTCTCTATGGCCTGGGGTACAAGCTGGAATGCCCGGAAAAATGAAGACTCTTTACGTTCGAATTCTTAACGCTTTTATACTGATTATTGTGCTTACCATAGTTCTTTCTACCCTGGTAGAGTTTATATCGGTGAGAAAAGAACTTCCCCGGCTTCTTACAGAGGTAAGAACGAAAAATATAGCTCATAGTCTGGGGGCTTCCTACACCCAGGGGGAAGGATGGGGGAACCTTACCGATACAATAAAGTGGCTGGAAGAGGAAAATATTAAAGATAGAAACATCCCTTCTATTAGAATTATTGTACGGGATAAAGAGGGAAAAACTCTCTTCAACAGTTTTTCTCAGCTTTCCTTAAAAAGTGATGCACCCCTGATTGAAGGAGGATCGATTCCTGTATTAAATTTTAAAACAGGAGAAACAGTGGGATCAGTCACTGCATATATCGATAAAAATTATCTTAAAAAGGAAACGCTCGATTACATTGTGTCTATTGTCACTCCCCGGCTTTTAGGGGGCGGAATGACAGTGCTGCTTGCGCTCATTGCTGCAGCAATCCTTTCGGGAGGTATAGCAAGACCTATTACTGCCTTAACGAGGGCTGCAGAAGAGCTATCGTTAAAGGAGCGGACAGAACCTCTCCCTGTGGCCTCCCGGGATGAACTTGGCCGTATGAGTGAATCTTTTAATAGAATGATCCATTCGCTGGAAAACCAGCGGGAATTGAGAAAAAGGCTTATCAGTGATGTCAGTCACGAAATACTTACTCCCCTTAACCACATCAGGCTGGAAGCCAGGGGGCTGCTGGACGGGATATCAACGACAACTGACGGTGCTGCACAGATAATTGCCAAGGTTGATTATTTAAAAAACGTTATTGCTGATCTGGACTGGCTTGCTGAAACTGATTCGGGAGAATACAAATTAAAATTAGAGAAAACAAATCTCTGGAAGCTCATTTTATCAGAAGTTGCTGCCTGGGGTCTGAAAACGGAGGAAGAGGGAAAAACAATCATACTCAAGAAATCATCAGAAGATCTGCCGCCTTTTAATCTTGATCCCATCCGTATAAGACAGGCTTTGGGGAATATAATTGAAAATGCCTTGAAATACAGCAGTCAAAACAGCCCTATCGAAGTAAGCTGTTTTATGGAAAGTGATACTGCTGTGATATCTGTCACGAATCAGGGGATAGGGATAGGGGAAAATGATAAACCAAACATTTTTGAACGGTTTTACCGGGCAGATACAGCAAGAACTCCCGGAAAAAGCGGCAGGGGATTAGGACTTGCAATTGTAAAACAGATCATTGAACTCCACGGTGGCAGAGTCTGGTTCAACAGTGAACCGGGTGGGGAAACAATCTTCTCTTTCAGTCTTCCAAGGTGATACAGTTGACAGTAGTACTATTGGTAAACGTATAAGTGCCTTTTGTATCGGTTTCGTAGTTTGTGAAATAAACTGTTGATTCTGTATAACTTCAGTGCTATAGTTCTTTGTCTATATTACAATAAAACCGAATATAAGGAGAACAAAGTGTTTGCAAACCGAATTATTGACGTTCCAAAATCGTTTATAAGGGAAATCTTGAAGGTATCTGCCGACAAATCAATAATATCCTTTGCCGGCGGACTTCCGAACAGGGATCTATTTCCGGTGGAGAATATTAGGGCAGCAACTAACCGGGTTTTTGAGATATCAGGACCGGATGTTCTTCAATACAATAAATCGGAAGGGGATCCCGAATTGCGGGCAGAAATTTCAAAGCGGTACGAAAGTTTTTATTCCCTTGATATTCCGGTAAAAAACATTCTCATTACCAACGGGTCCCAGCAGGGGCTTGACCTGTTGGGAAAGATATTTATTAACGAAGGTGACAGTGTAATTATGGAAGAACCGGGTTATCTCGGTGCTATCCAGGCATTTGGGGTTTACAAAGCCGATTTTATACCGGTTCCTGTGAATGAAGAAGGAATGGATACAGTGCAGCTTACATCGGCTTTTTTAACCAAAAATCCCAAATTGATCTACACGGTACCAACTTTTCAGAATCCTTCCGGGATTACCTATTCAAATGAGAACAGGAAAGCGGTTGCGGATGTATTAAGGGATAAGGATATATTCCTTGTCGAAGACAACCCCTATGCCGAACTCCGCTTTGAGGGGGAAAACAAAAAGTCTTTCAGGGCATTCCTGCCTGAGAAGACAATACTGCTCGGTACTATTTCAAAGACCATTGTGCCTTCTTTCCGGTTGGGTTGGATTGTTGCTCCCGATGAGGTAATGGAAAAACTCCTTGTTGCAAAACAGGCTTCTGATCTGCACACAAATTACTTTACTCAGAGAGTTGTGTGTCAGTTCCTCAAGGATTACAGCCTGGATGACCACATTAAGAAAATAAATGCACTTTACTCTGCACAAAAGCAGGCAATGATAGCAGCTCTTAAAAAGTATTTTCCCAAAGATGTAAAATATACCAATCCTGAAGGAGGGATGTTCCTATGGGTAACCCTGCCGGAGGGATTAAGTGCCATGGACCTATTCAACAAGGCAATAGAAAGGAAGGTGGCATTTGTTCCCGGAGACCCCTTTTATACACATAAAACGGGAGTGAACACGCTGCGGTTAAACTACACAAATTCAGACGAGAAAACTATCGATACGGGAGTCAGAAGGCTGGGGGAGTGTATAAGGGAATCTCTTTAATCAATTTTGAATAGCTTTCTATGCTTTTCATTTGTTTGGAGACCAGCTCTTTATATAGTTTTACCCTTGAAAAGAAACGCTACTTGTGTAGATAATCAGTAGTATGAAGACTTTATTTTTTTTAAAGGGTAACTCTTTTTGGGAGTCTCAGACAGAGAGGCTTAAAAAAGACTATCCGGAAGACCTTTTTATCTACACAACCGATCAGGATTCAGAAGAAATTCCGGATGCAGATATAATAGTCGGCGGAGGAGTTGTTCCTCCTGCAGTGATTGAACGGGCAAAGCAGCTTAAGCTCTTTATCGTTCCTTTTGTCGGAGTGAATCACCTCCCTCTTGATCTTCTTCGGAAGAAAGGTGTTATGGTGGCTAATTCCCACGGGAATAATAATTCGGTGGCGGAAAGGGCTTTGGCAATGATTCTTGCCTTTTACGGGAAGATAATTCCCTACCATGAGGATCTGAAAGAGGGTAAATGGCATGGATTCTGGGTAGGGCAGGGCCTGGATGATACCTGGGAATCAATTATGGGGAAAAGCTGTTCGGTAATCGGAGCCGGGGAAATAGGCAGAAGCCTTGCCGGTATGCTTAAAGCCTTTAACTGCAGGGTTACCGGATTTAAAAAGCATAAAATTGATAAACTTCCCCCGGGTTACGATGAAATAGTTTACGATTTTACCGAAGCAGTTGATAAATCAGAGATAATTGTAAATATACTCCCGTTAACCGCTGAAACTGAGAATATCTTTAATGGCGAAGTGTTGAGCAGGATGAGAGGAAAGGTGCTTGTTAACGTTGGGAGAGGAGGTACGGTAGATGAGAAAGCTCTTTTTGAAGCCCTGAGGGACGGTATTCTCAAAGGAGCTGCAATTGATACCTGGTACACTTACCCTGAAAATGGTAAAACCACCGGGTATCCATCCCGCTATCCTGTCCATAACCTGCCGAATGTTGTGCTGTCTCCTCATACGGCCGGGTTTACAAGACAGGCTTCAGCAGAAAATATCAAGCAGGCTTTCAATAATCTTGAAAGTTATTTAGAATCTGGATCAGTGGTAAACAGGGTTGATTTAAACTCAGGGTACTGAGTCCGGCAGTAAAGGAGCTCAGGATTTGGAAGAATTACTTAGAACAACGCTGGAGGGTCTTCCTCTCGTTGTATTAATTGCAATAGCGGCGTTTACTCTTTATACCCTCAGTAAAGGAGCGGATATCCTGGTGGACGAGGCGGTTGCTCTCTCTGTAAAGTGGGGAGTTCCGAAGATGATCATAGGAGCGACTGTTGTGAGCCTGGGAACAACCCTTCCTGAGGCTGCTGTTTCTGTTGGAGCTGCTCTGCAGGGGAATCCTGATCTTGCTTTGGGGAATGCTGTGGGCTCGATTATATGTGATACTGCGTTAATTATCGGGCTTGCCTCCTTTGTTGCGCCCCTGACTATCGACAAATCAATCACAAACAGACAGGGATGGCTGCAGCTTGGAGCGGGGTTTCTTCTTGTTGCGGTATCTGTTCCCTGGCTGCATCTGGATACAATTTTCTCAGGAAATGGAAGTATAAGCCAGATAATCGGTTTTGGATTTGTCGCTTTATTAATTGTATATCTCATATCCTCTGTTAAAAGTGTAAAGAAGATTGAAGGATTGGGGGAGCTGGTAGGGGAGATTGCCGAGAATGAAAAAGCCTCTTCTGTTGTTGTTATTGTAAAGCTGATAGCAGGTACTGCTCTTATTATTATCTCTTCCAAAATACTGATTCCATCTGTAGCGATCGTTGCTGTCAGGATAGGGATTCCTCAGAGTATTATTGCTGCGACTCTAGTTGCCTTCGGTACATCTCTCCCAGAACTGGTTACGGCAATTACTGCGGCAAAAAAAGGTCATGGCGAACTTGCCATAGGGAATATTATAGGGGCAGACATCCTTAATGTCTTGTTTGTTGTCGGGGTGTCAGCCTCTGTCACCGGGAAGGGGCTTGTTGTTCCTTCTGTGTTTTTTACCTTTCAGTTTCCGGTTATGCTGATAGCTTTAGCGGTTTTCAGAACATCAACGATTATTGCCAAAAAGGCCATTACCCGCAGATATGGAGCGGTGCTCTTTGCCCTGTATGTGGTGTATCTTGTGGTAAGTTTTACGTAAAATAGAAGAATTACCGG
>JANTFL010000148.1 GCA_024763455.1 Sediminispirochaeta sp.
TGACCGGAAACTTTACCTTGAGAGAAGGACTATCTGTATGTGCACCAGCAATGAGAAACCCCGATTCAGCAGGCGGGTTCTCCCCCAATCGGAATGCTATAGCTGTTGAACCGTTCCGTTGGAGATAATAACCTTTCCCCGGCTTCAGATCCCATGAATCCTGTTCCCTTAATTCTTTAAACCCGCCTGCTTCCAGCATCCGGACAAGTCCCGAGGCAGCCTGGTAGGCAGTTGGGGAACTATGAATAAAATCCAAAAGTTCATTTATTATGTGCAATTCACCGTTCATCCTTCAATTATACCCAAATAAAGGGGCTTTTGTTATAGGAAACGTAAATTTTTTAAAGAAATTGTTTAATTTCAATCAAGTATGGGCTATAATGGCAGTATCAAAAGTGTGAGAATGGTTTAAATGAGACAGGAAAATATACTAATTGTAGAAGATGAGCGTATTATCGCACTCGACCTCCAGGGCAGACTGGCCCGCTTCGGGTATCCAAAGCCGGTTATTGCAACAAACGGAATCGATGCATTAAAAGAGATAGAGATCCGTAAACCCGACATAATTCTTATGGATATTATGCTTTCCAGCGGGTTTGACGGAATCGAAACTGCAAACATCATCAACGAGAAGTACAATATCCCCATAATATTCCTTACAGCCTATTCCGACGAGAACACCCTGGAACGGGCAAAAAAGGCAGAACCTGCAGCTTATCTGTTAAAACCATTTAAAGAAAGAGAGCTGTTTACCACTATCGAGATGGCACTATTCAAGTTCGAAGCCGATGAGAAAGCAAAAAGACAGGAAAGGTGGTCGACAGCTATTCTCAGAAGTATCGGTGACGGTATAATTGCCGTAAACCAGAGCGGCAATATAGACTTTTTAAACACTCAGGCGGAGAATATTCTCGGGGTTAAGCAGGAGGACGTAAAAAATCTTCCCTTAAGCAGTATTTTTAACCCGCTGGATTCAGTAAACAAACTCCCCCTTGATCTGCCGCTGAATATTCCCCATTCCGTTCAGCGATTAAACTATAAAAACTGTGTTATAATGGCAAAAAATGGAAATGCTATCCATATCGAAGGATCTCTATCCCCCATAATTGACAAGTTTGGGAATATTGAAGGCAAGGTTGTTGCTTTCAGAGATATTTCGCAGATACAAAAACTTTCCGAAACAATTTCCTATCAGGAATCACACGATGCATTAACGGGTTTGATGAACAGAAAAGGGTTTACCCTCAAGCTGAACGAACTTTCAGAGGAAGCAAAAAGCGGTGTAAAAACCCATGCCTTTCTTTACATGGATCTCGACCAGTTCAAGGTAATCAATGATATCTATGGACACAAAGCCGGCGATGAAATGCTCCTTCAGACAACAGAAACTATAAACAGTGTAGTACGAAGCAGTGATATCTGTGCCAGGTTAGGGAGTGATGAATTCGGAATAATCCTGGAGGGCGCTCAGCTGCAGCATGCCCTTTTTATCGGAGAAAGACTTCAGTCACGGTTAAGTGAGAACAAAATTGTTCATAAAAAAGAAACCTTTCATATAACGACCAGTATTGGTCTTGTCCTTATTGATGAAATGGCAGGGGATGCGCAAAGAATTCTTTCCAATGCAGATGAAGCCTGTAATATAGCAAAAGACGAAGGGGGTAAAAAGATAATTGTTTACAACGATGATGAAAATCTTTTTGCCAAACGCCGGGGCGAGATGGAATGGATACCCCGTCTGAAGAAAGCGCTTAACGAGAACCAATTTGAACTTTTTTACCAGCCTATCGTACCGGTAAACACCGCCAACAAGTTAAAAAAATGTGAGATCCTCATCCGGTTGAAAGACGGGGATGATTATATACCTCCATCACAGTTTCTCCCCTCTGCAGAACGGTACAACCTTATGCCTGCCATAGACAGATGGGTTATAACAGAGTCCTTCAAGAAATTCAAACACTTAAAAGATGTCATTGCAGAAGGGAGAAATCCATACATGTTCAGTGTCAATCTTACCCCTGAATTCCTTGCAGATGAGGCATCATATGATTTCATCTCCTATTCTCTGGAAGAATTTGATATTCCCCCCTCTTCCATATGCTTTGAAATTACCGAAACAGCAGCCATAAGCAATATTCAAACCGCAACTGATTTCATAAAAAAACTTAAGGCAAAGGGCTGCTTTTTTGCCCTTGATGATTTTGGAAGCGGTTTCTCATCTTTCAACTATCTTAAAAATCTCCCCGTTGACTTTCTTAAGATAGACGGTATCTTTGTCCGCGATATGGACGAAGACCCGGTAAACAGGGCAATGGTACAGGCCATAAACAGCCTCGGACAGGTGATAGGGCTGGAAACAATAGCAGAGTTCGTCCGGAATAAGGATATTATTGAACATCTGAGAGACATAAACGTGGATTACCTCCAGGGATACGAGGTTGGAAAACCACGGCCTCTATCAAAGCTAATAGAAGAGCTTACCACCTAGAGCCCATGCCGCTTATCTTTATCTTAATGGGAATCAAGCACTGCGGAAAGACAACTATCGGGAAACTACTCTCTACCACCCTGGAAATGGATTTTATCGATCTGGATAGGGAAGTTGAAAAGCAGTATTCCCCGGATCTGAGGGTAAGTTTCCGGGAGGTCTACCGTAAAGTGGGCAGGGCGGGTTTCGCTCAGCTTGAGACTGCTGCTTTAAAGAAACTGTATACGGAAGTCTCAAAACCGCTTATCCTCTCCCTTGGGGGCGGGACAATAGAAAACACAAAGGCAGTAGAAATCCTTAAACAATCAGGACTTAAGGTTTACCTGAAAGAAAAAGAAACAACCCTCTATAAAAGGATTCTTTCCAACGGTTTACCCCCTTTTCTTGACAGTTCTGATCCCCGGCAGCAGTTTCATGCTCTTTATTTAAAAAGAGACAGTATGTATACTGCTCTCGCAGACCTTACCGTAAAGCTTGAAGGGAGAGATCCCACGGAAGCTGCTGCGGCAGTACTGTCTGCAATAACGACTATCCAAGGAGCACATAATGGCCGGGAGCACATTTGGTGATTTATTCAGAGTAACCACTTTCGGAGAGTCCCACGGCAAGGGAGTGGGAGTTATTATCGATGGTGTTTCTCCCGGAGTTGAACTCAATGAGGAGGATATTCAAAAAGAACTCGACCGGAGGAAACCCGGGCAGTCTGAAATAACTACTCCACGGAAAGAGTCCGATACCATACACATCCTTTCCGGTATTTTCGAAGGGAAAACAACAGGTACACCCATAGGACTTATTCTTTACAACCAGGATCAGAGAAGCGGGGATTACTCTGATATAAAAGATCTCTTCCGCCCCGGGCATGCGGATTTCACCTATCTAAAAAAATACGGCATACGTGATTACCGGGGCAGCGGAAGAGCTTCAGGCAGAGAAACCGCCGGCAGGGTTGCAGCCGGTGCTGTTGCAAAAAAGGTGCTCAAACAGAAGGGTATACAGATAACAGCGTACACATACCGGGCAGGGGGAATCCAGTGCAAAAGCAGGGACCTTGATGTTATCGAAAAAAATCCGATGAGAGCCTGCGACATGGAAGCCGCAGCAGCAATGACGCAATTGGTTATCAGGCTAGCTGAAGAGGGGGACAGCGTAGGGGGAATCGTTGAATGTGTTGTTTCCGGAGTTACCCCCGGCATAGGGGAACCTGTTTTTAACAAACTGGATGCAGAGCTGGCAAAGGCAATGCTCTCCATTGGAGCGGTAAAGGGGATAGAATTCGGAGCCGGATTTGCCGCTGCTGATATGAAAGGAAGTGAGCACAACGACCCCATGAACTCCAGGGGATTTATACGTAATAATGCTGGAGGAATCATTGGGGGAATATCAACAGGAGAAGATATAATATTCAGAATTGCCGTAAAACCTACTTCTTCGATCAACAAGACCCAGCAAACCGTGGATATCAACAATCGGGAGAAACCCATACGAACAGAAGGGAGGCATGACCCCTGTATCTGTCCGAGGATTATCCCGGTAGTAGAATCCATGGCGGCAATTGTTCTGCTTGATTTGTATAAAAAACAGGAGGCAATGGGAGTATGAAGATAGGATACTATCAGTTTAATCCGGAATTTGGTAATGTTGAAAATAATATCGAAAAGATGACGAAAGCCCTTGAGAGTGTTCATGCAGATCTTATTGTTCTTCCTGAGCTTGCTACCAGCGGCTATCTTTTTACCAACAAGGAAGAACCCAGAAGCCTGGCTGAAAAGTTTCCCGGTATCCTTTCAAAAGAGTTTTTAAGACTTTCGGAGAAAACAGGGACCAGTTATGTGGTAGGGTTCCCCGAGTACGCTGAGGAAGGGGTATACAATTCAGCTGCACTGATTACCCCGGAGGGGATACAATACATATACAGGAAAACACATCTTTTTTTTGAGGAGAAAAAATACTTCCTCCCCGGCAAGGAATATAAAATTGTAGACGTAAAGGGTTATAAAATCGGTATTTTAATCTGTTTTGACCATATGTTTCCCGAAGCAGCCAGGACCCTTGCTCTTAAGGGTGCCCAGGTTATCTGCCATCCTTCCAATCTGGTACTGCCGGAATACGGCCAACTGACAACAAGAGTAAGAGCTTTGGAAAACAGAGTATTCTGGATTCTTGCCAACAGGATTGGAACCGAAGAACGGGGTGGCAGCAAACTCGTCTACACCGGGGAAAGTCAGATACTCTCTCCAAAGGGGGAAATTATAAACAGGGCAGGAGCCGAAGAGGAAAGTGTGTTTGTTACCGAGATAGATCCAGAAGAGGCAGCTGATAAAAAGGTGACAGAGTTCAACAATATTTTTGAAGATAGAAGGCCGGAGATATACACTCTGTAAATCTTGTTTTACTAGGAAAGATAAAAGAGAGGACCTGCCCTCCCCTTCCAACGGGGATTTTTCGAAGACATATCCTCGGAATACAGCGGAGGACTGAGCCCCTCAGCATCTTTATCGATAATATGAATAAGATAATTACTAATCCATCTTGAGATCGACAGAACAACCATCTTATGTCTGAGTCTCCCCTGGACATCCCGGTTGAGAATACTCGGAATGGTTGTTGTGGTAATAATTTCGTCAAGAACTTTATCATTCAATATGGCCCGGCACTCTCTGCTGGAATAAAAATGGGTTACAAAAAAGACTATCCTTCCCGGATTTGCAGAGCGAAGCAGATGGGCTGCCTCTATTATGGTATTCCCGGTTCTAACCAT
>JANTFL010000149.1 GCA_024763455.1 Sediminispirochaeta sp.
CCTGTCAAAAGAGTGGAGAAAGGTGAAGTGCTGATAAAACAGGGAGACGCAGACTCAGCCATGTATGTTGTTAAAACCGGATCTTTTTCCATTTTCAGAAAGACAGCAAAGGGTGTTGTCAATCTTGCGAAGGCTGAAAGCGGAGATGTCATCGGGGAGATGGCTCTCATCAAGGAGGGTCCGCGCTCAGCAACTGTTGTTGCTGACAAACCGTCGGTAGTCCATGTTATCAATACACGGGAATTCTACCGGAATACCTACAATGTACCGGGGTGGTTTATGGAACTCATCCAGGGGCTTGTACAGCGGCTCAGAGATACGGATGATATGCTCGAATCTATTCTAAAAAAGGGAAAGGGGAAATCAGAAAAAGTAAAGAAGAAAGCCTCTTTCTGCATTGTCTTTGATGATACAAACCCCGGTATTTTTTATCTCAGGGGTATATTGAATTTGACCAACATGGATTATGTAAAGCAGGCTATCCTGGTAGCGGCAAAGAAGGGGGTAAAATCTATTTCTCTAGATCTCTCAAAGGTAAAAGAGATAAACAATGAAAGTGTAGCAGTGCTTCTCAACCTTTTTGTAGCTCTCAAGAAAAAGGGGGTGCAGCTCACCTTCGAAGGTCCCCAAAAGTCAATTATGTACCTGTTTCAGCAGTACGGAATCGAGAAGGATGTTTAAATGCAAAAAAGAAAATTACCGGAACTTCTCGCTCCGGCAGGGAACCTTGAGTGCGCATTGGCAGCGTTTGAAAGCGGTGCAGATGCGGTTTATGCAGGGCTTTCAAAATTTAATGCCAGAGAAAAATCGGATAATTTTACCCTGGACCAGTTGTCAAGGCTTTCATGCTATGCAGGAAAACACAAAAAGAAATTATACCTTACCCTGAATACCCTGGTAAAGGAACGGGAGCTCGAAGAGATATACCGGGACCTCGAAGAGATTTCGAGACTAGCAATAGATGCGGTGATCGTACAGGACATTGGAGTTGTTCATCTTATAAAAAAATTTTTCCCCTGGATATCTATACATGCTTCTACCCAGATGGGAATACACAACAGCGAAGGGGTCAAACTTGCCGGCAGCCTGGGGATAGACAGAGTAATCCTTGAACGGCAGGTTACCATCGACGAACTTGCAATGATTGCTGAAATTTCGCCTCTTGAACTCGAAGTCTTTATTCATGGGGCTTTGTGCTGTTCTCTTTCCGGGAATTGTCTGTTTTCTTCCTGGATCGGCGGGTGGAGCGGAAACCGTGGTAAATGCAAGCAACCCTGCCGGCGCAGATACCACAGCACGTCGGAAGGAAACGGCTTTTATTTCTCGACCAGAGATCTTTACACCCTCGATATGATTCCTGAACTGAAGCAAACAGGTGTTTCTTCTTTAAAGATAGAAGGAAGGCTTAAAAGCGCCGATTACGTCGGGAGAACTGTTACTGCTTACAGGATGATCCTTGACGCTGCAGAAGGAACAGAAAAGGAACTTCTCGGGAGAGCAAAGACCATTCTTTCCGGTTCTGCAGGAAGAAAATGGTCCAGCGGATTCTATACGGAAGAAAGCCTTAAAACAGTGGTAGATCATACATCCATCGGGGTTTCCGGGCAGTTATGCGGCGAGGTTACAGATATATCCGTGAAAGGGATTACCGTAAAGGTATCCAGAGAGATAAAGGTCGGCGACCGTTTAAGAATTCAGCCACGGTCAGCTGATGAAGGCCCCAGAATTACCGTTACTGCAATGAAGGCGGGAAAAAGATCTACTGAGAAAGCCCGAAGGGATGACCGCGTTACCATCCTTTTAAGCAGGGACTCGATAAAGGAGAACCTTTCCCCGGGGAGCCTGGTTTTCAAAGTAGGGCAGACACCCCGGAAGCTCTCAGTAAATCCTGCAGAAATCCCACTCCTGCCTGAATTAAGAATAATTAATCTGAACGTTAGTATCACACCTGACAGGATTGCTGTCAGTTATTCTGATTTTCCGGATACAGAACCTTTTATCCACAGGACCACATTCGAAACTGCTGAGAAACATGGTCTTGCTGCAGATACTGTTGTTTCATTTTTTAGAGCTACACGGAATGAAAGGATCAAAGCAGGTGCTATTGAAGTCTCTCTAGAGGGGAATCTTTTTATTCCAGCAGGAGTATTGAAGAAAATAAGAAGAGAATTCTGGGAGCAGACAGCAGAAAGACTTGAAACTGACTTGAGACCGGAAAAATCGAGCATGAGTATCACCGCTTATATGCAGTATCATTTCTCCACCCGGAACAAGGAAGCTAAAAATAATGGTAACCCCGACAATAGAAAAACCTGGATGATACCTGAAAATAGTACACGAATTCCGGGGATTGATCCTGATGATATACAGTCGGTAAGTATATTCCACAGCGAGAATACTAGGCATGAAGTATTTCTTCCGGTTTTTACCCCTGAAAGCAGACTTGCTGAGATAAAATCTCTGATAGATACCGCATATGCCAAGGGTGTAAGAAGGTTCCGGGCACGGTCACTGTACCAGATCAATATTCTTAAAGAATATCCTGATCTATACGTTACAGCGGCCTACCCTCTTCCGGTGAGCAATTCCTTTGCTGCACGGGAACTGGCTGGAAACGGGGTTAGCTGTGTTCAGGGCTGGGTAGAGCTTGAAAAACCTGCTCTGGAGGATCTTCTCCTGTTCAATCCCCTGGAAACTGAACTATACTGCTATGGCAGACCGCACGTGCTTGTTACAAGGGCTGAGATAGAAACAGAAGGGGAGATTACCGACAGCCATGGAGTTGCATTTATTGTAAAAAAAGACAAGAATGAGGGGATAACATTCCTCTACGGCAAAAAGGTGATGTCTGTCCCTGCTGTTTCGGGAACTGCAGAATGTTTGGATCTAACAAATGCTGAGCCTGAAGAGGAAGATATAACCAGTTTTAACTTTTTCAAAGAGTGGGTTTAGTGCTATACTACAGCAACGGAGGAGATTATGAAAGAAATTGAAACGCAGACCTTACCGGATCTTTTAAAGTACGTCAGCGAAAAATATGCCACTACTCCTGCACTTTCATTTTCCGACGGAGTACCTCTTACCTACAGTCAACTTGCACAGAAAGCCGAAGAGATTGCTGCAACCCTTCTTTCTTTCGGGGTTAAAAAGGGCGACCGGGTTGCTCTTTTTTCGGGCAATATGCCTAACTGGGGAGTCGCATACTTTGCCATATCCCTTACAGGTGCCATAATTGTACCGATTCTACCGGACTTCCATGCAACGGAGGTTGAAAATATTCTTGACCATTCTGAATCCAGGGTTGTATTCGTGTGCGACAAGCTTTACCCGAAGGTAGAAAAGCTGAACGAAGGGGGGGATCGGGTTTTTATCCGTATTAATGAATTCGCTCTCATACCGGAAGGGACAAAACGGGAAAATCTTATTGCCAAAGCGCAGGAGTTTATCACACGCAGTCAACCCTTTACAAATCCTGAAATTTCAGAAGATGATACTGCAGCAATAATCTATACTGCCGGAACAACCGGACACTCAAAGGGAGTTGTGCTGTCTCACAAAAACATCTGTTCAAATGTTGTTGCCTCCAGCACTATCCCGAACATTAAAGAGGGCGACCACCTCCTGTCTGTTCTTCCCCTTTCCCATACCTATGAAGGAACGATAGGTTTTCTTGTACCAATCTACAATGGTGCTACTGTCTTCTATCTGAGTAAGCCCCCTTCAGTCAGTGTTCTCCTTCCTGCCTTGAAAAAGGTTCAACCAGGAATCATGCTTTCGGTACCTCTTTTAATAGAGAAGATCGTCAGACAAAGTATCCTTCCTGCAATAGAGAAAAAAAAGATGCTGCGAACCCTGTACCATTTCAAACCTACCCACAAACTTATAGCCCGGATAGCAGGGAAAAAGCTTTACCGCACCTTCGGAGGAAAACTTTACTTTTTCGGCATCGGCGGTGCGGCTCTTGCTGAGGACGTTGAACGGTTTTTGATGGATGCAAAGTTCCCTTATGCCATAGGATACGGACTGACTGAAACATCTCCATTAATTGCCGGAGCAAATGCTAAACGAACCCGATTCAGATCAACCGGCCCTGTTATTCCCGGAGGAGAGATCAGGATAAACAATCCGAATCCAGATACCGGAGAGGGAGAGATCCTCTATCGAGGGCCAAATGTTATGAAGGGATACTACAAAGACCCGGAAAAAACTGCCGAGGTTCTTACCGAAGAGGGATGGTTTCATACCGGAGATCTTGGAATGGTTGACAGGGACGGTTATCTGTACATTAAGGGCCGGGTAAAAACAATGATTCTCGGTGCCAGCGGCGAGAACATATATCCTGAAGCCATCGAATCGATTATCAACAACTTTGATTTTGTCGAAGACTCAATTGTGTTTCAGGAGGAAGGGGGTATTGTAGCCCTGGTTAATCTTGATAAAGAGGCTCTTGCCGAATCTTTTGGACATTTCAAAGATGGAGCAAAACATGCTTCCGAAGCCGCAGCGGAATACTCAAGAGAACTTCTTAAAAAGGTGAACCAACAGCTTAATTCTTTTTCCAGGATCAGCAAACTACGGCATGAAGAGGAACCATTTGAAAAAACTCCTAAAAAAACAATAAAAAGATACCTATACACAAGGTTCAAAAAAGATGACTCTGAATGATATTGTTAAAAAAATGAAACAGCATCCACGATATAAGGATGCAGGAATGATTCTCTACCACAACGGAACAGTACGGAATTCTTCCAGATCCGGAGATCCTGTCACCGGGCTCAAGATTCATGTTGATCATGAAAAGCTCGAAAAGCTTCTTGAACGTCAAAAAAGAAGGGAGGGTATCGTTGAAATTCTGGTGCACATAGTGGAGGAACAGGATCTTCTGCCCGGCGATGATGTTATGTACCTTGCCGTTGCAGGGGATATCCGGGAACGGGTACTCGCAGTTTTGACTGACACATTGGAAGAAATTAAAACTGATGTTACCTGGAAAGAGGAGTACTTTCCCGGGTAAGGCCTTCTATTACCATATTTGCCAGCATAAGGCCGAAAATACCCGGAATAGTTGAAAGGCTGCCCAGGGTTCTTCTCTCCCGGCCTCTTTTAAATTCCGGACCTTCATCAATACTGTTAGATTCAGCTTTTTCGTATGTAAATGTTACTCTCTCGGTTGAGTAAACACAGTGGATACCGTGCCCGACACCTCTGTTTCTTAGCCGTTTACGTACCATCTTAGCCAGAGGACATG
>JANTFL010000150.1 GCA_024763455.1 Sediminispirochaeta sp.
AAAGAAACCGGCAGAATGATAGAGGAAATTGGAAGGCTGGAAGCTCTTTAACGGTAGCGTTCCGCTGGTTTTATTCACTATTCAGGGGGAAAGTGTGATTTATAGAATATTGGGAAGAACAAATCTTGAAGTTTCTGTTGTTGGATTGGGCACATACCAATTCGGGGGCCGGTGGGGAAAGGATTTTACCCAGGAAGAGGTTGATGAGATCTTTGATGCTGCCAGGGAGGGTGGTATTAATCTTGTTGATACAGCAGCCTGTTATGGTCCCCGTACTTCCGAGAAATTGGTTGGAAAGGCAATTAACAAGGACCGCAGCAGATGGATTCTCGCAACCAAATTCGGGCACCGGCGTATAAATAAACAGGTTAATGAGCAGCACTGGGATGCTGAAGAAGTGAAAAAACAGCTTGAAGACTCTCTTACCTATTTAAAGACCGATTATATCGATATTTATCAGTTTCATTCAGGAACCAATGAAGTTTTTGACAACGACGAACTGTGGACGATGCTCTCAAAGGCTGTTGAGGCTGGCAAGATACGGTTCTTGGGAATATCTCTTTCCCGCCAACAGAAGGAGTACCGTGTGCATCAGGTGAAAAAAGCACTCGATGTTGGAGCGTCGGTAATTCAGGTTTTGTACAATCGGCTAGTACCCGAAGCGGAGACTGAAGTCCTTGAAACGTGTATAAAAGATAATTTGGGAGTTCTAGCAAGAGTACCCTATGCAAGTGGTCTTTTAAGTGGAAAATACAAACCGGGGCACAGGTTTTCTTCTGACGATGCGCGTTATGAAAAATATACACCGGAGGAGCTGGATGCACTACTCTTGGAGGCGGAAAGAATAACCCGTGAGGAAGTGCCTCAAGGGACACTCCTCAGGGAGTGGAGTCTTACCTGGCCTTTACAGCATCCGGCAGTGACCGCTGTTCTTGCAGGGGTAAAGAATCCGGAACATGTCCGGGGAAACTGCAGTGCTGTAAGGGAAAGCCTCGTTTCAGAGAATCATCCCCTGCATTCCGGAAATTACCAGTCAAGAAGCTTTTTCTGACCTTCAAGATTTTTTATATCGGTAATATCCTGACTTACTTCTAATACTCCCCTGTAAACATTCGCTTCGTCGTAAACGGGGAAGTATCTGATATGAACAAATCGGTCATTCATCTGGAAGTAGAACTCTGCACTGTCCTTTTCATGATTTTTAAAACTGTCCACTATCTCCTGGACTATATGGGCACTTTTTGGAGGATGGCAGTTCTGCACTTTTCTGCCGATAATCCCTGGGCTTCTCGGGAAAAGTCGTTCTTTTCCCCCTGAATAGTATTTTACTTCATCGTTTTCATCTACAAAGCTTATATCTAGCGGCAAGTTGTTGAGCATCAGATTAAGTTGTTTCAGACTCAACTCGCCAACCTGGAGGGGTATGGTGTTGGTCTTTTTTTCAGCATTTTCGAGAAACTTCTGGAACTCCGATTTCTCTCCGGTCTTTATAATATCCGGATCCCACAGGTTCCCGGGGTTGATCCAGGCATAGCCTATCTCCTTTTCCCCCCTCCGTATCTGTATCCAGGACTGTTCAGGCAGTTTCCGTAAAGCTGTGGGATAGAGTATTTTTTCCTCCATAAATATCATTCCGGAAAGTGCCCGGGAGAGCTTTTTGACTTTCTGTTTTACATCAGAAAAGTCTTGCTTTAAAATTACTGCCTCCAGTTCTTTTATCATATCCCGAATTTCATTGTGTTTCCCCCACATAACTCTGGAGGGTCCGGTAAAATTAACTGTCTCAAGGAAGGGGAAAAGCTGATTTTCTTTCCTGGCATAGTGTATCTCAATTTTCTTGAGATCTTCAAAAGCCTGTATAAAAAGATCGGGGTCTGTCCCCTTTGAAGCCTTTGATGACGCCCGCTTGAGTACCTTAATCCGTTTCCGCAAGGCTTTATTTTCCTCTTTAAAGGTGTGAACCGGGTGTCCGGGCAGTGCTTTTCTGGTTTTATGTTTGGACAGAGTATCCTCGAAAACCTTTACATGGACATCGCAGAGAGACTGAACGTGCTCTACAGGAACACCGCTGTCTATAAGTGACTGCTCCATGGCTGCAATCTCCTCGGGGCTGACATCTTCGATAATCTTCTTAAACTCTTTCTGAACTGCCTTTATATCAGACCCTTCGCTTAAATTCCTGACAATATTCTTTAATGATTCCTGTTTTTCATTGTTATTCTGAATTAATTCACTCATTTTTATCTCCTTACTGAAGGCTGTATACCTATAGTATAGTAGTTTCTGTTCATGAATTCGGTAACATAGATTACGAAAACAGTAATAATTCTATTGTTTTTTAATGTTTAGTTCGACTCATTTCCCTTTAAAACAAATAAAACCAGTAATGTACCTATCATAAATATACTTACTAAAGGAAATCCTGCTGCAATTCCAAACCAGTTTGCAGAATAGCCGACTAACCATGGCCCAGCCAAACCTCCGAGGCCGGCAAAGAAAAACAGGAAACTAAAAACTTTGGCTTTGTTTTCCGGAAATAACCCTGCTGCGAGAGCTGTTGCTGTCGGAAAAATGAGTGCAAAAAATAATCCTGTCAGGGGGAGTATATAGGCAAACATTTTACCGGGGAGAATTCCTACAGCAAAAGAGACTATTGCCAGGGAGATCGCGATAATTAAACTTTTCATATACCCGATTTTATCTACAATAAAACTTGCCCCTAGACGTCCTGCCATAACCAGTCCCCAAAATACTGTAAGCATTATTGCGGCTGATTCTATAGTAAAGGTTCGGGCCT
The DNA here is from genome assembly GCA_024763455.1 of Sediminispirochaeta sp. GTDB lineage: Bacteria > Spirochaetota > Spirochaetia > B11-G9 > B11-G9 > B11-G9. The sequence goes on from JANTFL010000150.1 coordinate 2,798, forward strand.
TATAAAGATAATCGACAAGCCAGGATGAAAAACTTATTTCACTCGATACATAGAGAAAAATAATTACTGCGAGCAGCATCAGATTTTTATTGAAGAAAAACTGATTATTCTTCTTTTTTCCGTCTTGAGGCTTTGTTACTTTTTCGCCGTGAGTAATCATTTTCAGCAGTATAAAGATCAGTGGAAAGCATAAAATTGGGAAAAATGACCATTTATACACAGTTTGCCAGGACATTCCTTTACCGAGTATTACACCGGTGATCCAGGGTGCAATCATTGAACCTGCACCGTGAAAAACGGCAAGAAGGTTCAGGAATTTCCCGCTATCTTCATGGTAAATATCTGTTATCGCTCCGTTTGCCCCAATTTCAATTGCCGCAATGGCTATCCCGACAGCAAAATAAAGAGGATAAAGAAAGACTTGCTGCTGAACAAGACTCATCCCAGCGACTGCTCCGGACAAGATGAGTCCTGCCAATAAAAGAATATTTCTGTTCCCGTATTTTCCGGCAATAAAACCAGACCCAAGAATGGAAACCATAAATCCCAGGTAGAGTAGAAGCAGAATATTGCTTCCCTGTGCATAGGAAAGATTGAACTCTTCAAGAAGAGCAGGAAGAATCGGACCTTTTAAATTATCTGTAAAACCAAATAACAGGAATGCATAAAATGCACCTATTGTAACAATCAGCGCTGTGCGTTTTTTATTCAGGTTCATTCTGCCTCCGGATAGACAGTGTAAAGAATAGAGCGGAAACTATCAATCCGCTCTGAAAGATTATTCTCTTAAAACCTTGGCAATCACTTCTTCCAGTTTTTGCAGAGTATAGGGTTTTACAATTTTTGCAATAAATCCTGAAGATGTAAAATCGTTAAGTTCCATACTTCTTGTATATCCGCTTGAAACAATTACTTTTTCTTTCGGGTTCGTTTTAAGTATTTCTTTTACTGTTTCCTTCCCTCCCATACCGCCTTTAATGGTCAAGTCCAGGATTATACAATCAAACGGGTTCCCGGTGCCAAGTGCTTCTTTGTATTTATGTAAAGCTTCTTTCCCGTTGGCAGCGGTCTCTGCCTTAATATCAAGAGAAGCAAGCATTGCAACTGCCATATCCCTAATAACTTTCTCGTCATCCATAATAAGTATTTTAACAGATGATTGACGTTCAATTTTGTACTTGCCGGGTTTCCCTGTGTTCAAAGGATAGTTGCCTTTTAAAGCGGGTAAGAAAATGGTAAATGCTGTACCTTCTCCTTCAACAGACTGAACCTCAATATAACCCTGGTGTTTTTTTATTATTGAATAGGTAGTAGCCAAACCAAGACCACTGCCGTCCTCTTTTGTTGTAAAAAAGGGATCAAAAATCCGATTAAGATGTGCTGTTTCTATGCCGGACCCTTCATCTCTCACTACAATTTTTACATAATCCCCGGGAGTGAGCGTAGGGATCTCCTGTTCCTTTACAGAGCAGTTTGATCCTGATATATAAATACGTCCACCCTTGGGAGATGCCTGTTTGGCATTTATAGTTACATTGGAAAAAACCTGTTGTATTTGACTGGAATCAATTTCTGCTTGAAAGAGGTTAGAATCAATAGAAAAAACGGGTTTGACAGTACTCCCGGATAAATCGAATCGTACAGTTTCTTCAAGAAGAGAGGCAATATCGGTCACTTTTTTTACAGGTTCTCCCCCTTTGGAGAAGGTAAGAAGCTGGTTTGTCAGTTTTGTTGCACGGTCCATTGATTTTGCGGCTTCGGACAGATACTGGTACGCCGGATGGCTTGTATCCAGTCGTTTCTGGGCCAGGGTTAGATATCCGTAAATGCCTGTCAGCATATTATTAAAATCGTGAGCAATCCCCCCCGCGAGGGTTCCGATGCTTTTTAGTTTTTCAACCTTTTGAAGCTCAGCCAATGCCCTCTTTTTTTCGGTGATATCCTCTGAAATTTTAATATAATGTGTTATTTTGTTCCGTGAATTGAAAACAGGCGCTATTGAAGCATATTCCCAGTAGCGCTGACCATTTTTGGTTTTATTACAAAACTCACCCTGCCAGACTTCTCCTGATGATACGGTTTTCCATAGTTTCTTGTACATAGTTCGCGGATGTTCACCGGATTGGAGGATTCGCGGATTTTTCCCAATCACTTCCTCAGCGGAATAACCGGTAATTTCAGCAAACCGGTTATTTGCATACTGCAGAATCCCTTTATTATCTGTGATCGTGATAATCATAGGGCTTTGTTCTACAGCAGTGGATAACTTGTTCAGTGCAATTTCTGCCAGCTTCCTCTGTGTTATATCGGTATGGGTCCCAATAAACCGCAGGGGAGCGCCGGAGGGGTCTCTTTCAACTATTTTCCCCCGGCCCAAGACCCACATCCAGTCATTATTTTTTGTTTTAAACCGGAACTCAACAATAAAACGTTCAA
>JANTFL010000151.1 GCA_024763455.1 Sediminispirochaeta sp.
AACTGTAAGGCAATTTCATCCTGCCACCTACTTCCCGCCGCAATATCAGCAGACGATAGCCATGGGTCAATTGCTTGAATTACATTTGGCAGCCACTCGCGGATAGCCATTGCTAGTTTATGGCTCTTTTCTCCCGACCAGCTAAAAAATACTTTCATTGTTGCGTCTTCCTTTGATCACCCAACATCTTATTAAACTGTTTTCCATAATATTGGCTTGAACATACGCTGTCAAGAAAAAAGCATATAATTCCCTGATCTACATGTTGAAAATTACCAAAATATCCATAATATGGGCATTATATCCGCTTAAATTCATTGCGATTAAATTGGAGAATTACATGGTAGAAGCTGATTATCTTGAAGAATACAAAGATTTTATATCAAGGCATAAGCAAATAAATGAATCACATAAAAGATTCTATATTATTTGGACAGAACTTTTTTTAAGATATCTCGAAAAAACCAAAACCGCAGAAAAAGACCTTTCCAAAAGCGAAAAACTTGCTATTTTTACAAAACATCTAAATGAAAGTAGAAAATATCAGGACTGGCAGATAAATCAGGCCGTTGATGCAATAAATTTGCTATATACTTTATTTGAAGATAAGAACAGTAATTCCACGATTTCATTGAATACCATTACTGGACAAATAAGGGATGTTATCAAATTAAAACATTACTCTGTCAAAACCGAAAAAAACTACATTTACTGGATCCGGCAGTTTTATTATTACAATGAAAAAGATGTTTCAAACTGTAATTCAACGAATGTAAGAAAATATCTAACATACCTCGCAAAAGAGAGAAATGTTTCAGCTTCAACACAGAATCAGGCTTTTAATGCCATACTTTTTTTGTTCAAACATGTTTTGAATAAAGATCTGGAAAACATGGAGAGCACTCTTAGGGCAAAAAGAAATCGGAAAATACCTACCGTTTTATCAAGGGAAGAAGTTTCCAAGGTACTCGAGTTCCTAAATGGAACAAATTTACTTATGGTTAAAATCCTTTATGGTTCAGGATTAAGATTAATGGAATGCATGACACTGCGGATAAAGGATATTGATTTATCAAGAAATATAATCACCGTTCATTCCGGAAAAGGCGATAAAGATCGCACTGTAATGATACCTGCAAAAATCAGCAGGGAGTTACAGAATCATATAGAATATGTTAAAAGCATCTACGAAAAAGATAAAACGATGGGGAATAATCGTGTTAAATTGCCAGGTGCCCTCTCTATAAAATATCCAAATGCTGAAAGAGAATGGCCATGGTATTGGCTTTTCCCGGCAAAAAGTCTTTATGTTGATAAACATGACGGGAGAATTTACCGACATCATATTCATGAAAGCGTAATTCAGAAAGCAATAAAGAAGGCTGCAATAAAATCCGATATACCTAAAAAAATCAGCGCTCATACTTTTAGACACAGTTTTGCAACACATCTTTTGGAGTCGGGAGTAAATATAAGAGTTGTTCAGGAACTCCTGGGTCATAAAAAACTGGAAACAACAATGATATACACCCATGTTTTACTTGAACAAAAGAATACTATAAAAAGCCCTCTTGATTACCTATAGTTTCCTGTTGAAAGAGAGGGAAAGCTGCTTCAGATAGTTGAGGTTCTCCAGGGTAAAGCCCTCCCACTCCATGGAGAAAAAGGTGTTGTTGTGGTACAGCGGTTCCTCCTCCAGGGGCAGCGGTGATATTTCAACACTCTCCCGCCACAAAGGGGTCCCGGGTACCGGTGAGTATTCAGCCAGGGATACTTTGACTCCGAAATCTGCTGCATACCTGACCGATTCTTCTACCTCCCGATAGTCCTGCCGGGGCAGCCCTGCAAGAATGTATACTGTAATATCCTTCGGCTTAAACCCTGCATTCTTCAGGTTTCTTACAGCAGCGGGGAAATCACCTTCACTGTATTTATCATCATGCCTGCGGTGAAAATCGGAGGATGAAGACTCAAAGCCCAGGCGGATCTCCCGGAATCCGGCACGCACCATCAGGTTCGCTATTTCTCTATCGAGGAACTGCAGATGCACTGCATTAGGAAGATAAAAATTCAGCTCAAGGCCGCTCTGTATCACTTTTTCAAGGAAGGGGATGAGCACTCTTTCTTTGTTTATAAGCAAAGCATCATCGTAAAAGGCAAAGTTTACCGTCCCAGCCCTTTTATGCATCTCTTCAAGCTGACTGAAAGCTCTTTCCGCCTCACCGGGAGTAAACGAACTGCAGATAACAGCCGAAGCACAGTAGTCACACCGGTAGGGACACCCGGTATTTACCCTGATAATTCCGGCATCCTGCCAGACATTCTCAAGCAGCAGAGGCCCTTCAATCCCTGCAGATGGGACCGGCAGTCCAAGCTCATTCAGTATGCGGCGTACTGTGGGTTCCGCATCCCCCTCCACAACAAAATCAGCTCCCGTTGACTTCCGGCAGTGGTCCGGCATAAGAGTTGCATATATTCCCCCGACTGCTATGGGGATATCAGGATGTATTGTTCGTGAAGTTTCTACTGCTTCAACCACCCCGCGATACCAGTATGTCATTCCGGAGGTAATCATAATAATATCGGGGGATGATTCTGAGAGCTTTCGTTTGAAGACTCCAGGTAATATTCCGTAACGGGCAAACCTCCTCTTTCTTTCCGTTTTTTTAAGAGGAAACGGTAGCTCCGTCCTGTGAAACTTTCCGGTTCCGTTACTCTTTCGTTTTCCCCTCCCTAACCTGGCAGTGGTCTCATTGTCCTTGTAATCAAGGGCATTGACAAAATCCACCCTCCAGCCGCTCCGCTCCAGCCACTTCCCAATTCTTAAAAGACCGTAGGGCTTTAAATACAGGTCGTAAAGAGCAAAATCGTGAATTGGTGGTTGTATAAGCAGAACAGTAGGCTTTCCCATAGGAGGATAATTGCAGGTTCTCTCTGTTTTTACAAGACATAGTTACGAAGTCCCGATATTTACTACTACCACTGGACAAAGAGTACCAATTTTGTTATCTTTGCTCCGTATAGAAGACGGCGCCGTACCCAAGTGGTAAGGGAGAGGTCTGCAAAACCTTCATGCACCGGTTCGAATCCGGTCGGCGCCTTAATTTCAGGACCTTGTTTTATGAAAGCCCTTAGGTTTTATTCTTCGATAATCCGCTGCGTGTCTCAGAAGAGAGGGGTTGTTGTTGTTTTGCTCCTTGTTATCCCTCTTTTCAACATGATTATTTTTCCGTTTATAGTATCCAAGGGCGCTCTTCAGCCTCATGACATCATGCTGTACTATTCTCCCAGAGATCTTATTGAATATATTCGGGGACTGTCCCCTTCGCAGAAAGTCGTTTCTCTCGTTTTTCATGCCACCGCGGATATTATTTATCCCTTTTTATATACCCTACTTTTAAGTATCCTTCTTTTTCTCACCTTAACAGGGAGAGGCATCAATAAAAATTCCAGGACAATGAAAAGTCTCATATTTATGCCGCTGACAATCTTTTTCCTTGATCTAATGGAAAATACAGGGATGATTATCCTGGTAATCCTTTCTAAACCTGAGACACCACTGCCTGGAATCATAGCTATCATTACATCAGAGGCAACAACACTGAAGTGGATAGGTGCCGGGCTAACCATAGTTATCCTGATGATTACTTTCCTCCTGTTTCTGTTACATAAATTAAAACGGCGTCCACAGAACCCATAGAGAATATATTCTGTTTGCTTTTTGTCTCCTGCTCTTGTAAGATACGTCTATTATGATAATTCTTTTTATTGTTTTAACTGTTTTATTTATTCTGCTTGTTCTGCTGTTAAGGACTCTCATTCTAAGAACAAACCAGAAAACCGGTGGAGGAGGGAACAAAAAAACCGCTGCTCAATTACCCGATGGAGCTTTGGAACGATTTTCTTCCCTTATCAAGCTGAAAACAGTAACTCACAACGACTTTTCCAAAATTGATATAAAGGAACACCGCAAAATCGAGGCCTTCTTTAAGAAGAATTTTCCCCTTGCAAGCTCAAAACTTTCTTTAAAAAAACTGAATGACTTTGCCTACATCTTTAAGTGGGAAGGCCAGCATCCATCTGCAAAACCTGTTCTTTTTATGGCCCATTTTGACGTTGTCCCTGCCCAGGAAACAGGATGGGCCTTCCCTCCTTTCAGCGGAAAGATAACAGATACTGATATTCTAGGCCGTGGGACCCTGGATACAAAGAACTCTTTGATGGGGATTCTTGAGGCAGCCGAAGGCCTTCTGAAAGAAGGGTTTATTCCTGAAACCACTGTATACTTTGCCTTCGGCGGAGACGAAGAGATCATGGGACTCCATGGCGCTGTGGAAATCGTAAAGTATTTCAAAGAGCAGAATGTCACTTTCAGCTGGGTTCTGGACGAAGGATCCATCATTACAAAAAACATGCTTACCATGGTAAACTCTCCCCTGGCTCTTATTGGGATCGCAGAAAAAGGGTTTGCTAACGTAAAACTTACCGCAAAAGCACTGCCGGGGCATGCCTCCATGCCCCCTGATAATACAGCTTCGGGGCTAATCTCCCGTGCAGTGTGCAGATTGGAGCAGAATCCTTTCCCTGTCCACTTAACAAAAACAGTAAAAAGCTTTCTGAAAGCACTTATTCCTCACGTTTCTTTTCCCTTGGCACTGGTTTTCAGCAATTTGTTTCTGTTCAGTCCTTTTGTAAAAATAATCTTCAAAAAAAGTTCAACCACCGCGGCAATGGTAAGAACAACCCAGGCAGCAACAGTTCTAAAGGGGAGCAGCAAAGACAACATTTTGCCCGATTCTGCGGAAGCTATAATCAATGTCCGCATTCTCCCTGGGGATACAAAAGAAGCTGTTCTATCCCGTATGAAAAAGATAGTTTCCGACCCGCAGGTTGATGTAAGCTTTACCGATGCACAGGATGTAAGTAATCCTGTTGCAGAGTCAAACATAAACGGCGGCGGATATTCAGCAATAGAAAATACAATCCATACCGTTTATCCTGAAGCGATAACCGCCCCTTTTCTTGTAACGGCAACTACCGACTCCCGGCATTACACAGCGATAGCGGATAATATTTACCGATTTGTTCCAATGGTACTTACGGGTGACGATTTGAAGAAAATCCATGGGTTTAATGAATCCATTTCAATTAAAAACTACACCCTGATATACCATTTTTTT
>JANTFL010000152.1 GCA_024763455.1 Sediminispirochaeta sp.
ACGGGGAAATACACGTTCCTCCCTCTGTTCCGTTCTTTCTTTGTTGCCTCCTGTTTTTTGGAGGTGAGGTTTTTAATTGCTGTCCTGGCTTTCGCTACTAAGGGATAGAATTTACCTGTTTTTTCTTTTAATAATGCACCGGTATAACCGGAGACGAAATCTTTCCCTGCCCCTGATGGATTTGAAATAACACTGTCCAGTTTACCGTAATCATTCTCAATAGATTCTGTTATGGCTTTTTTATCCTCTTCTGCCTTTTTAAGCTTTTCCTGCAAGGATTTCTGGATAACATTGCTCTGTGATTGTACGCTGCTGATCGCTTTTTCGGTTTCCGAGATCTTTTTAAGTAGTGCCAATCCCTCATTTGCACTGCCTACCTTTGCCTGGCTGATTGATCCTGAGAGTTTCTTAATAGTATCCGCTCCTTTCTGCAGCTCTGCAAGCTCCTGCTTCAGTTCAGCAGAATCTCTCTCTCGTTCCCCCTGTGACTTTTCTATTCTGTCAAAGGCTCCGAAATCAGAAAGATGGTCCTGTATAAAATTCCCGGGGTCAGGGATAAGGGATGCAAAATCGAAGTCGATAAGCTTTTTATCCGATTTGTCTGTATCCCCGTTTGAGTTACTGTTTCTGCTTTCCAGTCCCCAGCTGACCAGAGTTCCCGACAGGTCCTCCACAATAAAGCTTCCCTTAAGCAGGGCTTTCGCTTCTAGGTCTACGGAGATGTTATCTATTCGTATGTTATCCGCTTTGAAGCTGTCCATACTGAGGCTGAGATTGAGAATGCTGCTCTTCAGGTTTTCTATTCTCACTTCTGTTTTCAATACTTTGCTCAAACCGTTTTCCATACCCTTTGTGAGCAGCCGGTCTTTAAAGAAAAAACTAAAAACAAGTGCACCTGCAATAATAACTGCCAGTACGGTGAGTTTCCCCTTGTTAAGGATTCTTCCTTTCTTTTTCCCCATAGTTTAACCCCGTCCCCGTAAGGTGTTGTACGTGCGCACCAAACCGGATAGCTTACCCACAACAGGAAGTTTCATTACCGCCCTGCCGAAACGGCTGTTTTTTATCCTGTCCCTCACCTTTGCTCTGTAGAGGATAACTGCCTTTCTGAACAGAAACCACAAAGGAAAGGCAAGGAGTATTGAAACGGCAAATCCGCCCATTACGATCGAATTGTTGAAAGCTGTGTAAGGAACAACGGGGAGGTTGTAAAGCCAGGTAAAAAAGCTTTTGAAAGCATTGATGTTCAGGATGTAAAAACCCACGGTGTCCAGGAAAGGATCAAGAAATCCGGCAATAAGCTTACCCAGCCCCAGTGTTACAAAGGCGGTGAGTAAATTCAGTCTTGTAAAGAATCCGATAATAAAAAGGAATAACCAAAGGAGGTTGCCGCCCGGTATAAGTGCCAGCATAACCCCAAACGAGAATCCTGCTGCAATCTCCCCCTCGTTCTTGTTAGAGTTCAGTACCTTGAAAAGATCAAAAATCCATTTTAACAACATTATTCCATCCCTTCTATGGTTTTTATGAGAAGCCGGGGATTATCAGTGAAGATCCCGTCTACTCCCATCTTGAATAATCTCCTCATATCTTCTTCGTCGTTGACAGTCCAGACATGGACCGGTATTCCCCTCCGGTGCAGTTCTTTGAGAAGCCCTTTTGTAACGACCTTGATCCTGCCGCTTTTTTCCGGGACCTGGAATGCCTGACCGGATAGTTTCCGTGCAAAATGCAGGAGGCCAAGTTTTTGAAGGGTGACAACTCTCCGTGCCTCCTGTTCTGAAAAGGAGGTGGGAATTTCCGGAAGAAGTTCTCTGAGTTTACGGAGGTTCTCATAATGAAAGCTTCCTCCAAGCACTCTGTCTGCAGCTTTATACTCTTTGATTATTCTGCTGAATTCTTTAACCAGTTTATCACTTCTGTCTTTCAGGTCTATGTTGAACCGTGTACCGGGCAGGGACTCCAACAGTTCTTCGAGAAGTACAGGAGATAGCCCCTTCCCTCTAAACGGATACGATTTCCCGTTATCTTGTGTAAATGCAGCCCCGGCATCAACCTTTTTAAGGTCATCCCATCCCTTTGAACAGATCCGTTCTTTTTTACCGGGGGCCAGTTCAATGGTATCATCATGCCACAGTATACACCTGCCGTCTCTGGTTATATGTACATCGGTTTCTATACAGTCAACACCAAGTTCTGCTGCACTTTTAAAGGCGGGCATGGTGTTTTCAGGGAAATTCAGAGAATCCCCCCTGTGGGCAAAAACCCTGGGGGTGCCGTTGAAAAATAGGTATTCCATGAATAAACAGTAGTTGGCTATTCCTCCTGAGTCAACACGTTTACGCTATTTTGTGAAAAAAATACCATCAAATTAAAAATTTACGCTTTACACTGGGGTTTGAATAATTATATTAAATAGAACATGAGTAAAAAAACACTTGTAATAGTCGAATCACCGACAAAGGCCAAGACAATAAGGAAATTTCTGCCTCCCGGATACATGGTTGAGGCGAGCATTGGTCATGTCAGAGACCTCCCAACCTCTGCTGCCGATGTTCCGGCGAAGTATAAAGGAGAGAGCTGGGCACGTCTTGGAATAAATATAGATGATAACTTCAAACCGCTCTACATTACCCCGAAAGGCAAGGGAACGGTAATCAGGGAGCTGAAAAAGAAACTGAAAGAAGCTGATAGACTTCTTCTTGCAACTGATGAAGACCGTGAAGGGGAGAGTATTTCCTGGCATTTAGTTGATATTCTTAAACCCAAGGTTCCTGTTGAACGGATGGTTTTTCACGAAATAACAAAGACAGCTATTCTGCATGCTCTTGAACATGGAAGAGATGTGGATATGAACCTTGTCAATGCCCAGGAGACCCGAAGAATCCTTGACCGGCTGTACGGGTTTACCCTTTCCCCTCTGATCTGGAAAAAGATTGCATACGGCCTTTCTGCCGGAAGGGTTCAGTCTCCGGGACTCAGGCTTATAGTGGAGCGGGAACGGGAACGGATAGCATTCAAAAAATCCGGTTACTGGGATCTTTCTGCTCACTTATCAACAGAAGAAAGCGCTGCTTCCTTCGATGCCAAACTTGAATCTGTTAAAGGGAAAAGAGTAGCCGGGGGAAAGGATTTTGATCCTGGAACCGGAAAGCCGGCAAAAGGGAAGGATGTTCTTGTTCTTAACAGGGATGAGGCTGAGAAATTGCTGAATGAACTGAAAGCGACTGAATGGAAGGTTCTATCCATTCAGGAAAAGAAATCACGGCAGAATCCCCTTCCCCCCTTTATAACCTCTACCCTGCAGCAGGAAGGAAACAGAAAACTGAGAATTTCGGCACGGCAGACGATGAGGGTTGCCCAGCGGCTGTATGAACAGGGATTTATAACCTATATGAGAACCGATTCCCCCATTCTGAGCGAAGAAGGACTGAACGGAGCCCGGAAAAGCATAAACAGCCTCTATGGTGAGGATTTTCTCAGTGAGAACCCCAGGCAATTCTCTCCAAAGGGGAAAGGAGCGCAGGAAGCTCATGAGGCTATACGTCCCGCAGGTGAGAATTTTGTTCACCCGGAAAAGACTGGTCTGGAGGGGCAGGAACGTGCTCTTTATACACTCATTTGGAAGCGAACCCTTGCTTCACAGATGAAATCAGCACGGAAGGTATCAACTACAGCCAAAATCAGGGCTGCTGAAACAATATTTACTGCAACCGGAACAAGAATAGAATTCCCGGGGTTTTTAAGGGTTTATGTGGAAGGAAAGGATGATCCGGAAGCTGCCCTGGATGATAAAGAAACCTTTCTTCCGGCAATGACCGAAGGAGAGCTGCTCAAGCTTCTAAAGATAGAAACTCTGCCCCATGAGACAAAACCTCCGGCACGATTTACCGAAGCAGCGTTGGTAAGCAGTCTCGAAAAACTGGGTATCGGCCGTCCTTCAACCTATGCATCAATAATTAATACTCTTTTTGAAAGGCAGTACATAAGAAAACAGGGGACATCACTCTTGCCGACCTTCACCGGTTTTGCTGTTATTCAGCTGCTTGAGAACCATTTTCACTATCTTATTGAGTACAGTTTTACCTCTGAAATGGAAAACGCTCTGGATGCCATATCCATGGGGAAGATTGACCGGATTGAGTATCTTAAGTCATTCTACCATGGGAAAGATGGTCTCAAGAAAAAAGTTGAGGAAAGAGAAGCAGAGATAAAGCCTGAAGATGCCAGAACAATTCACCTTTCACATCTTGGAGTAATTGATGGAATAAAGGTGGGAAAATACGGACCTTATTTTATCTATGAAGATATCCACGCCTCGATTCCTGAAGATATAGCACCCGCCGATTTAACCAAAGAGCATATTGATGAGATCCTGGAAATGCAGAAAAACGGGCCGACTCCCATAGGAGTTCATCCTGAGACGGGTGAGAACATATACTGCCTGACAGGGAGATACGGTCCTTACTTTCAATTGGGGGAAAAGACTGACGAGAATCCCAAGCCCAAACGGGCAAGTCTACCCAAAGGGAAGAAACCCAAGGATGTAACCCTGGAGGATGCGTTGAGACAGCTGAGTCTGCCCAGAAATCTGGGGAACCATCCAAAAACAGGCCTCCCTGTATTGGCCAATGAAGGGCGGTTCGGCCCATATATTTCTTATAACGATGAATCCCGCTCTTTAAAAAAGGGCGATGACCTGTTTACCATAGACCTGAGCAGGGCCATGGAAATACTCGCTGAACCGAAAGTAGGCAGAGGAGGAAATATCCTTTTAAAAGATTTTGGTAAATCTGGTCCGGACGGAGAACCCCTCGCCATCTATAAGGGCAGATACGGTGCTTATATTAAAAAAGGGAAGAAGAATATTAAACTTCCGGAAGAGAAGAGGGATGAAGATTCCATTGCTAGCCTGGAGCTTGCCGATGTCCTTAAAATTATTAAAGCAGCCGGCGGCTGATCCATTCCGATATGGTTTTCAGGATGGTGTCCCTTTCTCCTGAATTCAGGATCTCATGGTAGAGCCCGGGGTATATGATAAGCTCCTTATCTTTCGACTGAATACTGCTGTTGATAATTCTACTGCATTCAGGATCTACAATTCTGTCATCTCCTCCGTGGAGCAGGAGGACAGGGATCTTTATGTGTGAAA
>JANTFL010000153.1 GCA_024763455.1 Sediminispirochaeta sp.
TAAGCACCGCGGAAGTGGAGAAAGCGTATACCGGAATGATGTATGCGGTAAATGCGCTTAAGAACAAATGGATGGAAGATGTGAAGTTGATCATCTTCGGCCCTGCAGAGAATCTCCTGTTAAGGGATTCAGGGATGCAGGACTATCTAAAACAATACATGGAACAAAAGGGTGAAGTAACAGCCTGCAAGTTCATAGCCGACAGGGACGGTACCACAGGGAAGATTGAAACCCTCGGAGTAACGGTAGATTTTGTCGGGAAAATGATATCCGACCTTGTAAAAGACGGCTACGTCCCTATGGTCTGGTAGGTTTAGTGGAAATCGGAAGGTACCATGCCCGTTAAGGAGATACCAGTATCCTGCAATAAAGACTGCGGCGGTGGCTGCGCTCTTACTGCATATGTTGAAAACGGCAGGATTCAGAAAATTACAGACAGCAGAAACCGGCCGAAGTACATGCATGGATGCATAAAGGGGTACCGGATGGCCGATGCGCTTTATCATCCTCAAAGGCTTAAAAAGCCGCTGCTTTTAAACGGAGAACGGGGCTCCGGATCCTTTAAAGAGATATCCTGGGATTATGCGCTGGATCTGTTGGCAAAAAAGCTTGCATACTTTAAAGAGAATGACGGCCCTGAGTCGGTAATGAGAATCGGGGGATCAGGGTCCTGCAGGGGGGCTCTTCATAACACGGCAACTCTTCCCAGGCGGTTTTTAAGTCTCTACGGGGGCTATACTGAAACGACGGGGAACTTTTCCAGCGAAGCAAGTGATTTCGTAAAGCCGTACATGTTTGGTACCAAATATGTAGGGGTGGATGCAAAATCCCTTTTTGATTCAAAAATGATTATTCTTTGGGGGACGAACCCGGAAGAATCCAGGATGGGCTCGGAAACGGAGATGGTCCTGAGCTCTTTGGCAGCTAAAGGGGTGCCTGTTATAACCATTGATCCCCGGAGGACTGCTTCTCAAAGGCGCTACAATGCCAGGTGGTTTCCTGTGCTCCCGGGAACCGATTCAGCCCTGATGCTTGCACTTCTTTATACTTTTATAAGGGACAACACAATAGATGAAGATTATATTAACCGCTACAGCTCCGGGTTTGAGGGACTTAAAAATTACGTAACCGGAGTTGAAGACGGAACACCCAAAACCCCGCTATGGGCAGAGAAAATCTGTTCTCTTCCAGCAGAACGGATAGAAGAGCTTGCCCGGCTCTATATGAATGCAAAGCCTGCAGCCCTGCTTCCCGGGCTTTCGGTGCAGCGGACGATGGGAGGGGAAAACACCGACCGCCTCGGCGCGGTTCTGCAGCTGGCAACGGGAAATTTCGGTGTTCCCGGAGGCTCCCCCGGCTGCGGCCAGTGGAATAGAATCCCATCCCCCCGGTGCGGCAGTATGGAAGTCCCTCTGAATCCCGGCGTTTGTAAAGTACCTGTGTATCTCTGGGCCGATGCAGTCCTCGAGGGGAGAGCCGGCGGCTACCCTTCGGATATACGGATGCTCTACAACGCAGGGGGTAACTATCTGGGGCAGGGGAGCGATAGCAATAAGGCAGCTACAGCTTTTAAGAAGGCAGAGTTTGTCGTTTCACATGAATACTTTATGACCCCGACAGCCTCCTTTTCCGATCTTATCCTCCCTGTTACCACCTTTTTGGAGCGGAACGACATCGTTTTCTCAGATTCAGATTATATTTTTTACTCGGCAAAGGCTGTAGAGCCTGCGGGGGAGGCGAAAACCGACTACGAAATATTCACTTCCCTCAGCAGCCGCCTCGGGTTTGAGAAGGCCTTTACCGAATCAAGAAACGAAAAGCAGTGGCTCTCATATTTTTTAGATAATTCCGAAATAGAGGACAAGGCAGCCTTCATGGAAAGAGGGATCTATTCTCCCCCAGGGCAAAGAGATACAGAAGTTTCAGCCTTTATAAAGGACCCTGGCAAAAATCCCCTTAAGACACCGACGGGAAAAATTGAAATACAAATAGAAGCCTTTCCTTCTCTGGGAGGGACGGAGCTCCCCGAAGCAGTAATCATGGAAACATCCAATGATTATCCTCTAAGGCTTCTGACTCCCCACGAAAAGTACCGTATCCATTCCCAGTTTGACAACATTGAATCATTCAGAAAACTAACGGACAGAGCACTCTGGCTAAATCCGAAGGATGCCGCACAGAGGGGGATAGAGAATGCCGAAACAGTCAGAGTTACAAGCCGCCAGGGAGAGATTCTGGTTACAGCGAGGGTAACTGAGAATATAGCTCCCGGCGCGGTGTCCCTGAACCAGGGGAGCTGGGTCACATGGCATAAAGAGAATCAAGGCGGTATACTTGGCAAAGAAACTGCCAACCCCAACGGCCTTACTTCAACAGTCCCGACAAAACCGAGTAACGGTTCCCGGACTCATTCCACAGCGGTTCAGGTGGAAAGGGTAAGAAAGAACAAGTGATTTTATAAAGCAGCTTGCAGACGTCAGATGTTTTGTGTTGACTGTTGATTATGCAGTAATTTTAAGAGGATCTTTGAATACCCGTTTACTTTCTTTGTATATTGTGTCCGGACATATATCGATACAATTGTATGGATCACGACGTTCAGAAATATCCCAGGCAAGAGTTCCGTTCATTACGGTGCACAGCTGTACAAAGTCTTCCTTATTATGCAGAACACTGAATATTCCATCTTTTTTAAGAATCCATTTGCAGTCGTATTCTCTTATTTCACCGTTGTCGTAATAAAGATACACAGAATAGTTATCTGTTGGAACTACTTGAAATAATCCTGGCCGAATCATTTTTATCTCCTCCTGTTATCCCTTAAATCGGCTTATCTCTGGCATGTATTCTCCCTTTCTTTTAATATAAACAGCTATCCCGCTTTTTTCAAGAAGAGAAGGATTGTTGCAGAAGTTAGGACCTCCTTGAGCCTGAATCAGAAACTGCAGTTCAGGTGGAAAGGGTGTAGGACTCCCCGTATTTTACTATTTCAACTTCCTTTACACCGAGCTCAAGAAGTACCTTCTGCAGGTTTTTCTGTGCATCCGGCTCTCCGTGGACCAGAAAGATCTTTTTAAGTTTTTTAAGATCCAGATTTGAGACGTACTCTCGTATCTCACTGTAATCTGCATGAGCACTGAAGGCATTTATTTTCTCCACATGAGCTCTGAGCTTTTTCCATTCACCGAAAAGTCTAACCTCTTTCTGTTTTTCAAGGATTCTTCTGCCCAGGGTATTCCCCGCCATGTATCCCACAATAAGAATTGTATTTGCCGGATTGTCTATATGCCGTACAAGGTGATGCCGTATACGGCCATGCTCGCACATCCCGTCGGCAGAGATAATAATTGCCGGTCCTTTAATGTCGTTAAGGCTCTTGGATTCCGCAACGCTGGAGGTGTATTTCAGGGCATTGAAACCGAAGGGGTTTTCATGATGCTGTATGAATGCATCGTTTGTCTCCTTGTCGTAACACTCCTGGTGAACTCTGAATATGGCTGTCGCATTGGTAGCCATAGGGCTGTCTACATAGATTGGAATCTCCGGGATCTCTTTTTTGTCCGTCAGCAGGTGCAGATAGTAGACCAGCTCCTGGGTCCGTTCAACGGCAAATGCGGGAATAATAACCTTTCCGTTCCGTTCTGCTGCTGCATTGACAACATTTTTAAGTTTTTCCAGGGCTTCCTCAAACCCTTCGTGGAGCCTGTTCCCGTAGGTGCTCTCAAGAACCAGGTAATCGGGATTCGGGATGATCTCCGGATCTTTGATAATTGCTTTATTCTTGCGTCCCAGATCCCCGGAAAAAGCAACTTCTGCTTGTGTCCCGTCAGTTCCCGTTATGGTAAGGTATGCGATGGCAGAACCAAGAATGTGTCCTGCATCGTAGAACTTCAGTTCAACCTCCGGCAATATATAAAGCGGCCGGTTGTAGGAGAGGGTGACAAACTGATTCTGTGCGGCTATGACATCCTCTTCAGTGTACAGGGGCTCAGCAGAGAAGATTTCATTTTTCTTTTGTGCTTTTTTGGAAAGGAATTCAATGTCCCGTGCCTGTATGTTTGCACTGTCCATCATTATTAGCGATGCAAGATCCCTGGTAGCCGGGGTGGCGTATATGTTTTCCCGGTATCCATTTTTTGGAAGAAGCGGGAGCATCCCGCAGTGATCAAAATGTGCATGGGTTAAAACAACCGCATCTACATTACCTATGTCATCTGCTGCTGCTCTGTTTTTATCTTCAGATTCCTTTCTTTTTCCCTGAAATGCTCCGCAGTCGATCTGCAGGGTTTTATCCTCTATCTCAAGGTAGTGTCTCGATCCTGTTACTTCCTGGGCTGCGCCTTTCGAATATAGTTTTAGTTTCACATTGTTTCTCCCTGAATCTTATGTTGTCTTTCAGTATAGTATACCGCTGATTCCGTAAAATGGAACCTAAATCTTTATTTTCTCCTTTTTCTACGGTATACTCACTTTATGTTGATTCATCAGCTGATATTTGTGGATGACGAAAGTATTGTTCGGGAAGGTGTTAAAACCAGGGTAGCATGGGGCGAAAACGGTTTTAATCTTGCAGGGGTTTTTGAAAACGGACTGGATGCCTACAAATTCATAGAAGAAAACAAGGTCGATGCCGTCATCTCCGATATAAACATGCCCAAGATGGATGGTTTGGAGTTGAGCAGGACCATTTCAGAAAACTATCCCGGGATTATTGTAATACTTCTCACCGGATATGATGAGTTTGAATACGCCCAGAACGCTGTAAAGTATAGGGTACAGGACTTTCTCCTTAAACCGATAACAGCAGCGGAGCTCGAAGTAGTCCTGAAAAAACTTCATGCTGACCTCTCCAGGAAGAAAAAGGATGAAGAGGAACATTCACGGATACTTAAAATGCTGGAGATGAGTTTCCCCCTTCTGAGAGAACGGTTTTTTAACAGGCTTGTCACAGGAAAACTGTCAACCGAGAATGTGCAGGGACGAAAAGATTTTTATCAGTGGGTGGATCTGGAGGGATCGTATCAGGTTGTAACGGCCAGTCTTGAGGAAGACTGTGAAGATGTAAATGCCTTCATGCTCGTTGACTATTGTACGAAAATAAAAGGGCAA
>JANTFL010000154.1 GCA_024763455.1 Sediminispirochaeta sp.
AGAGGCGAAGCAGTTACCTGCGGAGACCTTGAGGTTGACGGAGCAATGACAGCAATCATGGTAAAAACTCTTAATCCTACCCTTATGCAGACCGTTGAAGGGCAGCCGGTATTTGTTCATGCTGGGCCGTTTGCAAATATTGCAATCGGACAGTCCTCAATTCTTGCAGATAAACTTGGGTTAAAAGTTTCAGATTATCATGTAACAGAAAGCGGTTTTGGGGCAGACATCGGTTTTGAGAAATTCTGGAACCTTAAATGCCGCTATTCTGGTTTAACACCCAACGCTTCTGTTATAGTGGCAACAATCAGGGCACTCAAGATGCATGGCGGAGGACCAAGAGTTGTTCCCGGGAAAAAACTCGATACTGCATATACTGAAGAAAATCTCGGACTTGTTGAAAAAGGGATGGCAAACCTTCTTGCCCATATTGAAACAGTAAAAAAGAGCGGTATTCCTGCTGTTGTATGTATCAACAATTTCTATACTGATACAGATAAGGAGATTCAGCTCGTGAAAGACCTGGTTAAAAAAGCAGGTGCCAGAGTTGCGGTTTCACGGCACTGGCAGTACGGAGGGGAAGGAGCAAAAGAACTTGCAGAAGAAGTCATTGCAGCTTGTGAAGAGAAACCGAACTTCAAGTTCCTCTACACTGCAGACACCCCGCATAAAGACAGAATTGCACGGATTGCAACAGAAGTATACGGAGCTGACGGAGTAACATACTCCGCAGTTGCAGAAGAAAAACTTAAAAAGGTTCAGGAAGATCCGGAACTTGCTCCAATGGGAACCTGTATGGTAAAAACCCACCTCAGCCTCTCCCATGAGCCGAGCCTTAAGGGCAGACCCAAAGGATGGATTCTCCCAATAGAGGATGTTCTTGTCTATCAGGGTGCCGAGTTTATCGTTCCGGTAGCCGGCGGTATTAAACTTATGCCGGGAACAGCTTCTGATCCTGCATTCAGACGTATTGATGTGGATGTTGAAACCGGAAAAGTAACAGGTTTATTCTAAACTATAATCAGATCTAGCTAGATTAAAAGGCAGCCTTCAAGGCTGCCTTTTTTATAACCAAACTCACATATCAATTGACCGTATATAGTCAGCAAGCTTGTCTCTTGCAGATTTCAATTCTTTTTGTTTATCATCAATTTGTGCAGTAATCTGCTCCAGTTCATTTTCCTGTGCAGCAAGCTGCCTGGAATACCGCTTGAATAGCTCAGAATCTTTATCGAGAACTTTCATGTTTTCCCTGATTCTGCTTTGATCTCTGCTGATAGTAGTAAGTCTGTTTTTTAAGGAACTGATCTCGGTACTTATTGTCTCTACTTCCCGTTTTAAATCAGCTGCCTTCTCCAAAACCCTCTTCATAGCCGGAGAAATTTCCTTCCAGTCCAGGTAGACGGCAAGGTCTGAATACCGCAAACCGTTCAGACTGAACTGCCGTGAAACAGTATTTTCTTCACCTACCAGCACAGGGTTCTTCCAGGATGTAAGGACAAACCGATACTGCCCCTGAGATTCCTCCGGCTCCACTGGTTTTTTTACCAGTTTCCATCCCGCTTCCTTCGGATGTATCAGAACCAGCTCATTTTCTTCCCCGTCAATCCGGTACCTTGTTTCCCGGTAGATTTTATCAGCCCTGTACAGAATACCGTCGGAGATTTTTAGACTTGTTATTTCTTGATCACCGGAGGATACATCTTTCTCCACCTCAAGAGTACCATGAACTGCATAAGTAAGCATCCTGCTGCTGCCCGGTATCATGTCAGGGAGCAGGGCATCACCTCCATAGAACCGGCCTTCCAGGACTGTTACCGGGCCTGCAGCCCAATGCGCATCAGTACTGTTTTTAAGGCGGAGCCCTTTGAATACCTTATTGTAGGATGGGTCATAGACACCTATGGATATCCCTGCATCCTCTTGTACTATGATGGGAATCATTCCGGAAGACCGGGCGCCAATGGTAACAGGGGTCTTTACATCGTAACGGTAGAAGTTCCCTTCCCTTACCCCTGCCGCCTGGGGAGCAACCGGAGCAGGAGTATAAGCCGGACCGGATTCAATCTGGTAGTCATCTGCAGCCATGGAAGAAGCTTCGGGATACGCCATTCTTTTTGCCCCTGATAATTCCGGGGGGACAGCCTTTGCATATGAAGTCGGACCAATGGGTACAGCAGAAACTATATCGACTTTTTTCCTGGTAATGTATCGGGGAGTTGAGAGATCCATGGTAAAGGCGTTAGGCTGCCCAGCCACAAATCCCAACCAGACATTATCCCAGCTTTGTGTACCTGTATTCTGAACAATTGCCCATCCTTCCAGACGGGCAGTCCTTTTATCATCTACAACAAGACGGTAACTCGTTTTCCAGAGGGGAACTGCTTTTACATAGCTCAGCCGTATTCTCCTCTTCCCGGATCCTTTGCAGGCTATCTTTAATGTTCTGACTGTCTTAACCCGGGCTCCGGCAATCAACTCAAGGGCTGAAACCACCTCTCTCTGGAGCCGGGGATCTTCGAACCGGAGGTTCTTCAGATCAGTAATATCAACCTTTTGAATCCCCTTGCTGCCGACAAGATTAAGAAGAGTAACACTCTGTTCATCCCTAATTGAGGTTTCAACACTGAAAATTCTGCCGCTGAAAATACCTTCTCCCGTGGTAACTTCAACATTTTCTCCCTGTGTTTTTTTTAAAAAATCGGATAGGGCAGGAGCCCCTGAGGGATTTACCCTGAAATCACTCAGAAGAACAGAAAGGGGATCACGGCTGTCAAAAGTAACGGAGCCTACCGTTCCACCATCCAGATCTTCAACAATCAGACTTTTAAGGATATCATTAATATCCCCCGGTTCAGCCTTGAACGCTATTACCCCATCCCCGGTCACCGTAGTTTCCCGGACCATCTGGGCAAGACCTGCCGTATACAGGGTTACCCTGGTAATGGGAATTTCCACATTCCCGGCGTCAAATGTTTCGGCAGTTCCCTCTCCACTGCTGAAAACGGGAATCGCAAAGATAAACAGAAACATAATTATGGCGGTATACTTGTTCATACTCCAAGTTTAGCACAGGACAAGCGTAAATACCATCAAAGTGTTGCTGTATTTATAGAGATCCAAGTTTACATAATACAGCAGAGATTGGTATTCTGGGATATATTTTACGAGTCAGGGGAGTGTTTAATGATAATTATACAGCCAATCCAGATAGGGAACAGCAGAATTTGTAGATGCTGATACTTCTGACTCTTCCAATACGATAATCTTTCTGTTTTTTCCCGGATAAAGAGGAATTGCCTGTTCCAGTCCATATAATTCCCTTTTAATATTCTCTTTTGAGAGAGAAAAACATACCTGGATGGCTCCATCTCCATAAACAAAATCTGTTTCTCCCCTGGAAGTTTTGTAGAAAGAAAGATTTAAATTCCCCCGGCGCTTGAGATCAAGAAAGATTAAATTCTCAAAAGATTTTCCCTTGTCTGAAGGAAAGCTTTTTACATGATTATATATACCGTTATCAATCAGATATACTTTTTTAAATCCCCCTGTCCCTTTGTTGCTGTTACCTAATAAATGAATAAAAAAGGAATCTTCAAAGTATTTTAAATAGAGATAAAGGGTGTCTTTGGAAATTTTCATCCCCTGACTTTTTAAATCATTGTACCACTTATTTACACTGATTTCCTTTGTAAAAGAGCCGACTATTTTCCAAAAGAGTTTATCAATTAAATGGATATTTTTAACTGAATATCTTTCGATTATATCTCTGAAAAGCATTATATCAATGTAGGAAGATAAAAGATTAATCTTTGTTTCTTCTTTTTCACTCAGAACAACTTCCGGGAAACCTCCCCATTTAAGAAAATCCATTAGGAGATTAATAAAAAAAGCTCTTTTTTTCGTAGTAATTTTATCCTGAAACGTATCATCAACTCTCTTGAATCGAAGATATTCAGGAAAGCTTAAAGGATACAGGTAAAAATTCAGAACTTTTCCTCTCAAAGAGGGGGAGAGATCTTCAACGATAATTTTAGATGACGAACCGGTTATAAATATTTTATACCCTCTGTTAAGCAAATATTTCAAACCGGATTCAAATCCGTTAACTTCCTGTATTTCATCAAAAAAGAAGTAAGGTTTTTTATCCGGGAAAAGTTCATAATACGACAAAAGGGTAATTTCAAAATCTGAAGGTGTAAAATCACTCAATGAAATCTCTGAGAAATCAAAAAATACAATCAGCTCCTTTTCTAGTTCAAGTTCAACTGTTATCTGTTTAAGGAAATAAGTCTTTCCAGCTCTTCTTGGTCCAAGGATTGCAACAATCTTCTCCAAGTGTGCAAGATCACTATACGGCAGTTTTTTATCTCTGGGAATATAGGTTTTATCCCAGATTATTTCCTGATTATCCAGTATTAGCTGTTTTAATATCTCCTTCTCCATAAGGAAATAATAGCATAATATGTCTTGTCATACAAGGATAAAATATCAATTGCTACTTAAACACCCTTTTCAGCAGATCGGTAACCCGGGCTGCAGGATTTACCCTGATCTCTTTCTCTTCCCTTTCAATCATTACGAATAGGGCATCCAGGGCCTTGTTCGTGATGTATATATCCAGATCATACTTCTTCTTCTCCACAAAGGGAATCGAGTTGTACTTTGTAAGAATGTACTTATAAATCTGAGTAAGCCCCACGTTATCCATAGCGTTCTTTACCACAGGAAAGAACTCACTGTATAAATCTCCGCGGTAATTCGACTCAAGGTAACGGGTAGCTGCATCATCGGGGCCGTTTAAAATCCCCCAGGCATCGGAAAAGCTCATGGAGGTTATCGCATCAATAAAAATATCCGTAGCTTTACCGGCGGCATCTTCTGCTGCATGATTCATGGTTTCTTCGAACTCATCCATCTTCTTGCCAAGACCTATCTTCCGCAGCGTGGAATCTATCTTCTCTAATTCCTCAGGAAGTACAATCTTGAACTCCTGGTTTCCATAAAATCCGTTTCTTACAGAAAGAAAATCCACTGCGTTTTTAGTGCCTACCTCAAGAGCTTCTTTTA
>JANTFL010000155.1 GCA_024763455.1 Sediminispirochaeta sp.
AACATTACCATTACCGTTTCACCAAATCATGTTTATATTGAACTTGAAAAAGCCATTACTGCCGGACTCATCTTAAGCGAACTTATTAGTAACTCCGTCAAGTATGCCTTTAAAGGGCGTGAATCAGGGGTAATAGAGATCAGTATTGCCGAACCGGAAAAGGGGAAAGTCGAAATAACAGTACAAGACAACGGTATCGGGAAAACCGAAGAACAAAACAGTACCGGCGGCCTGGGGACTATTCTGATAGAAGCGCTTACCGGGCAGCTGAATGCAGAGGTAGATACATATGCATCAGAGGGTTACCGCTTCCGGTTCACTTTTAGAACTTCAGGCGGCACTGCACCGGAAATCTAAAACCAGGCGTTAATTTTACTGTCAATATCCGCCTTATAACTTTTATGAAAGAACTCATTGGTATTTTTATCGTATAGATAGTCCTTTGCCAACTCATCCGCATGAGTAATAATGTATTCAAGGCCATCCAGGATGTAGTCCAGCTCAGAATCGGTCATTGTAGGATGGAGGGAGATTCGGGCCCAGCCGGGTTTTTCCGAAAGATCATGCTCATTTATTGCTTTGTTCAGTAGATACTGTGACTTTTTCCTGTCCAGATGCAGCAGATAATGCCCGTAGGTCCCTGCACAGGAGCAGCCTCCCCGTACCTGAACTCCGTAATGATCATTCAACAGTCTTACAATCATACTGTGATGGATTCTTTCGTGGTAGAAAGAGATAACTCCTATCTTCTCTTCCTCCTCCTGATCTCCGGCAAGGATTCTGAGACCATCCATTTTCTTCATTCTTCTAAAAGCGGCAGCTAAAAGCTCTTTTTCCCTGGCCCTTATGGTATCACATCCCATCTCTTCCTTGAGCCTGATTGCCATCGCAGCCTTAATGGACTGCAGAAATCCCGGAGTGCCTCCATCTTCCCGTGCTTCTATGTCTGTTACATAGTTATGTTTACTCCACCTGTTAGTCCACACAACGGTCCCCCCGCCGGGATTATCCGGAACAGTATTGTGATACAGCTTGCTGTTAAAAATCATAACTCCCGGGCTGCCCGGGCCGCCTAAAAACTTGTGGGGAGAAAAGAAAATACCATCCAGATAGGCCATCGGTCTGCCTTCAGGATGCATGTCTATCGTTACATAAGGAGCAGAGGCGGCAAAATCCACAAAACATATCCCCCCTGCTTCATGCATTATCTCGGCAAGGTCGTAGTATGGAGGAATAATCCCGGTTACGTTTGATGCAGCTGAAAAAGATCCAATCTTAAGTTTCCTGTGGCGGTATTTTTCCAGAAGTTTTCTAAGATTATCAGTACTTACCAGCAGATTCTCGTCAGGGTCTATCACAACAACATCTGCTAGTGTTTCAAGCCAGGAAGTATGGTTGGAATGGTGCTCCATGTGGGTAATAAAAACGATTGGCCTGTCCGCATTGTCCACCGGATCTAGTTTTGCAGAGGGGAAACCGCCTGATAGATATCCCGGTTTTAATGTTTCCGGAACCCTGAGCTGCATTATCCGCTGCATTTTATTTATAACTGCAGTCATTCCAAATCCGGCTGTTATAATAACATCATCATCAGAAGCATTTACATGCTCTTTTATTATTCTGTGGGCCTTATGATAGGCACGGGTCATGATCATTCCCGTTTCACTGGATTCGGAATGGGTATTGGCTACATAGGGACCAACTTTTTCCAGGAGCTTCTCCTCTATCGGAGCATAGAACCTCCCGCTGGCAATCCAGTCAGCATAGATAATTTTCTTTCTTCCGTAGGGTGAATCAAATTCCGCATTAATCCCCACTATGTTTTTCCGGTATTTTTCAAAATATTTTTCAAGATTTTTCATACGACCTCTCCATCTTGCAGCAGCTACATGTCACCTCTAACATATTCAATTTATTTAGTCAATTAAAGCAAGTCTTTCGAAAAGATCCTTCATACTCTGGTAACTTTCCCGGTAGAGCCTAAAAAGATCATCATAGATATTCCTGTCATTCCCGGGCTCAAATACTTTGCTAATGGATACGATTTTCTGTGAAGCCTCTTTTAACGAATCAAACCTTCCTAAACCGAAAAGAGCGGTGCACAGTGCACCTGTTAATTCACTCAAAGCAACTTCAGGAACAAAAATCCGCTTACCGGTAATATCCGCCTTGATCTGATTCCATACATCAATCTGCCCTGCTCTGCCTGCTATTCTCAGCTCACCGGTGTGTACTCCGAACCCTTCCATTGTTTCCAGGACATCCCGGATTGCATAACCAGTTGACTCTAGTACCGCTCCGGCCATCTCTTTAAGACCGTGATGCAGGGACAGCCCCAAAAAAGCACCTCGTGCGTTACTGTCCCACAGAGGGGCCCTCTCTCCTGCCAGGTAGGGGAGAAATATCAATTTTTTTGACCCCTTCCCCGCCTCTTCAGCGTAAGAATAGATTGTATCAAAGCTCATTTCAGGAAGAAACTTTCTTTGGAACCATTCTACTGCTTTTCCGGTAGTCGAAATAATACCTGTAACGTTCCAGTAAGGCGAAACAACATGCCGGTAGCACATAAGCCGACTGTCATGTACAGGACTGCTGCTGCAGATATTTATCCCCTCCGATGTTCCTGCCCTGTCGCACCCGCTCCCCGGATTCACTGCACCGGTCCCAAGTATAGCCATGGCAAAATCAGGCCCGCCGGCAAACACAGGCACCCCCCGGGGAATTCCGAATTTTGTTTCTGCTGCTTCAGCTGTATAACCAACCTCCGCACCAATAGTAACCGTCGGCGGGAATTTATTTTTTTCAAGCTCCAGTTTTTCTATCAACTCTCCGGTCCAGATAAGATGCTCTAATCCTTCTCCAGGGATAACCATAAATGGTTCTCCGGTAAAAAGATAGTTTATATATTCCGCAGGAGATAAAAAGTACTCCGCCTTTTCGTATGTACGTTGCCGGTGTCTCTTTAGCCATAGAATCTTCGGGAGGTAAAAAGAGGGATCAATCAATACGCCGGTTTTTCCCTTTATATAATCAGATTCCTTCGAAGCCCTTCTGTCCAGCCATGTCATGGCAGGTATAAGAGGTTTTCCAGATTTTTCGATAACGGTAAGCGTAGGTCCGTTTCCGCTGACGACCACTGCTTCAAGGGTATTCCTTCTTCCCGTATCGGCTGGAGATAAGAGGGACTGTGAAATCTCTCCTACTGCCCCTACCCAGAGGAGAGGATCAATTTCCTGGAATACTGAATTATACGTACCCTGCATTTCAACTCTTACAGAACGGGATTTGAGTAATTCACCGCGGGAAGAAAACAATCCGCCCTTTACAACAGTTGAACCGATATCAAAGGTTAGTATAGTTCCGCTCATTATGCTTTTACCCCTTTCTTTCTGTTGTGCCATACTGAATAAATAATCATTGCAGAAACCGTTAAGACATACGGAAAAGCAAGAATAAAGTCGGAGGGAAGCGTAACGATCCCCTGGGCATAATTCGACAGACTAATTGATAAACCAAAGATAAAAGATGCCGCCAAAACACCGGTAATAGTACGGTTTCCCAAATATATTACAACAAGAGCAATCCAGCCTCTTCCTGCTGTCATATCAGGGACAAAGGAAGAAACGCTCAATGAGAGCATGGATCCGGCAAGCCCGCAGGTAAGTCCGGCAATTATAACCGAAAGCAGTCTGTATAAATCCGGCTTGAGCCCTACAGAACGGATCGTTTCACTATCAAACCCTGTCCCACGGATTCTCAACCCTAAAGGTGTTTTATTCAGGATAAACCAGATAAGGAAAAGTACTGCCCAACTTAGATACACCATGGAGGAATACTCACCTAAAAAGGGCACATTAAACACCATTAAACCTTCCACATCTGCAAAATGGATGACTCCTTTCGTTCCGAAAAAACTAAAAGAAAGCATGGCCGTAAGTCCTGACGCAAGAAGATTTGCTGCGAGCCCGGCAATAAAGATATTCGCCTTCAGGTAATAGGTGACACCTCCGTAAACAAGAGCAAAGAGCATCGAAGCTACCGCTCCGGCAATAATACCGGCTGTAGTGCTTCCTAAAAGATGTGCAAATACAACCCCTGAAAAAGCACCTATAAGCATAAACCCTTCCAGAGCTATTGTCAGAGCTCCGGAGAGTTCAGTCAAAAGTCCTCCGGCAGCCGCAAGAAGGAAAGGTGTCATTATGGAAACAGCATCATGTATTACCCTCATGATTCTTTTCTCCTCCTTTGAAAAAGTGTGTAGATAACTTCTGAGGTTATCAGAAAATACACCACCGCCTGGGCAACCACTGCAATCTCCATGGTTACGTCGGTATACTGCATAGCTGTATTTGCACCTGCTCTTAAATATGCAAGGAAAAGGGCGGCAGGGACAACTAGGAGAGGATTGTTATCCGCAAGGAGAGCCACCGCAATCCCCCCCCATCCGATCCCGGCGGTAAATCCCTTTATTGCCATATGATAGGTACCCAGAACGGCTATTCCCCCTCCGAGTCCATGAAGAAACCCGCTGATAAAGAAGGGTGTTGTCACGTAACGGGAAACCTTTATTCCGCCATAACTGGCAAAACTCCGGCTGTAACCGCTTATCCGCATTTCATACCCCCACTTTGTCGCATATACAAGAATGGCTGTTCCAGCGGAAAACAACAGCCCTAAAAACAACCCTGTATTAAGCTTTGACGGAAGCATAAGAAATGATAGAAAGTACCGGCTGTTTATAGGCGAGGTAGCAAGGAGGCTACTGGAAGGATCATCCAGCGGTCCGGTAATCAGGTAATCAACGACATGGAGCACTGCCCCGGAAAGTAAAAACGACGAGATCATGCTGTCTACGTTCCATTTTACCTTTAAAACTCCTGAGATTAC
>JANTFL010000156.1 GCA_024763455.1 Sediminispirochaeta sp.
AAGTTGGATCGAAACAACCACCGCAAAACGGGAAATCGGGTCAGAATTCTTTTTCCGGCTGTTGTTCTCACCGTTATCGCGGTGACAGGCTGGTTTTTGATACATAACTTCCGAAAACCTGTTTACTCCGCATCTTCTGTCTCTGTAAAAGAAGTTAAAACTGCTATCAAGACTAAAGTGAACAACACTTCTCCTGTAACAGAGGCTTATTCCGGCTGGAAACTCAAGGAGACAAACAGGGGATATGAATGGACCGTACAAAAAGGGGAGTCTGTATGGAAGCTGCATGAGTATTTAACTACACACAATGCAGCTCTTCCGGAACCACTGCAGTCATTAGGAGATATGGATTGGATCCCATTTATTAAACACATTATTGCCCTTAATCCCCGGAAAAATTTTGGAGATTTTATAGAACCGGGGGAAGTTTTCCTCATTTCACGGACGAAATAAATAC
This sequence comes from Sediminispirochaeta sp., assembly GCA_024763455.1. Lineage (GTDB taxonomy): Bacteria > Spirochaetota > Spirochaetia > B11-G9 > B11-G9 > B11-G9. Next base: position 458 of record JANTFL010000156.1, read on the forward strand.
AGCATTTGTATAAAACGTTCATTTTCCTGGTATTTTAGTCTCATTCATACTATCATTTACGTAAAGATGAATAGTATTTTTAGGAGATAGAAATGAAAGCAGCAGGTATACTCGTTACCGTCATTCTTATAGTTGTTACCCTTACCGGTTGTATACCCGGTGATGGGAGGGCAACGGAGGATAATCCATCAGGCTTTTTTTCAGGTATCTGGCACGGATGGATAGCGCCTTTTTCACTTATTGCCGGAATTTTTAAAAGAAACATCCGGGTTTATGAAAGCACAAATACAGGGTGGTGGTATGATCTTGGGTTCTATATTGCGGTCATAAGCGGATTCGGGGGGTTATCACTCTCACGAAAGAAGATAAAAAGAAGACGAAACGAGTAACCTGATTCCCGCTTATACTTTTACCTATGGAAAATAGTATTCTTGGTTTAAAGATAATTCATGTCAGGACAAAGAAAGAGTTTAAGGAATTTGTTTATCTTCCTTTAAAAATCTATAAAAACGACCCTGTCTGGGTTCCTCCCCTCTGGGCTGAAGAATACAGCGAGTACCGGAAAGGGAAAAATGCTGTTCTTGCACATTCAGATTATCAGCTTTTTCTTGTTCTTCGGGATAACAAGACCGTGGGAAGAGTAATTGTCTATATCGATCATAATTTTAACACTTTTTACCAATCCAAAACCGGCTTTTTCGGTGCTTTTGAATGTGTAGATGACTCCTCTGCCGGGAGGGCTCTTTTGGAGAAAGCAGAAGAATGGCTGAAGGCGAAGGGGATGGATGCCATCAGAGGCCCTATAGATCCGGTTGCCGAAAAATGGGGTTTTGTTGTAGCTGGGTATGATAGGGATCAGGTGCTTATGTCGCCGCACAATCCTCAGTATTACAATGAAATGGTAATGAGCTATGGGTTTTCCAAAGCGAAAGACCTTCTCGTGTACAGTGCGGACATGGGAACTGGATACCGAATGCCTGAGCGGTTTGAAAGGTTCAGCAGGTTTCTGCTGAAAAGAAAGCCGAACCTCTCCGTCCGGAAGATGGATGTAAAAAATATACAATCGGAAGCCCGGCATATATGGAAAATAATGAATACTGCTATCAGCGGGAATTGGGGCTTTGTACCCATAGAGCTTGCGGAGGTAGAAGATCTGGTGAAAAAGCTGAAGACCATTGTGGATGCCGATGCAGTATGGTTTGTAGAAGATAAAGGGGTTCCTGTGGGGTGTGCCCTCGGTTTTCCGGACATAAACAGAATTATCAAAAAAATCAGGGGCAGAATGCTTCCCTTCGGATTCGTACGGTTTATTACAGATCTAAAAAAGATAACCGATTACCGTCTCTGGGCCCTCGCTGTTTTGGAAGAATACCATGGTATGGGTTTGGATGTCCTTCTATATGCACACCTCTACGAGGCGCTCCTTCCCAAGGAGATACGCATGGAAGCCAACTACATCCTTGAGGATAACGTACTTATTAAGAATGCTCTATTAAAACTGGGGATGAGGGAGATCAAAAAATACCGGGTGTATGAGAAAAGGATTGATAAAAGGAGTATCGGTGATGATTAAATCAGAAACAATCAAGGGGCAGGACAGCTGGGTTCTCGATACTAGAGGTATCAAGGTCTGTATAACAAAAAAAGGGGGGCATATGGCTCCGGTTCTCTTTATGAGGGATACTGGTAACCCCATAAAGCCGTTCTACGTAAATCCCTGGGCAGGGGAACACCCGGCTATTGATAAAGGACTGGAAGTCCTTGTTCCTTTGAGGGGCGATTTTTTCTGTCTTCCCTTTGGCGGGAACAATAAATGGAACGGTGAGAATCATCCCGTTCATGGAGAAACTTCATACAAAGAGTGGACCCTTGCCGATGACAGCTCAGACGACTCCATCTCTCTCACAATGGACACTAAAATAAGAAAAGGGAGTGTTACAAAAAAGGTTGAATTAAGAGAGGGCGAAAATAATCTCTACGTCAGTCATACTGTCGAAGGTTTTGCCGGTCCTGTATCTGTGGGGCATCATGCAATATTTCCGGGGAATACGAAAAAGTATATAAGCACCAGTTCTGTACGGTACGGCTACACAAACAGGTATGACGGACCGGGATATAATGGAGGGGAGTACTATAGCCTTGCATCTTTTAAAAAATTTGAATCTCTGGAAAAGGTTCCAACGATATGGAAGGAAACTCCCTATACCGATTGTTCTGTTTTCCCAGCCCGGGAGGGGTTTGTAGATATTCTCCAGGTATTCAATAGAGCCGAAAAAGATTTTGCATGGTCAGCGGTATGCGCCCCCGAAGAGGGGTATCTTTGGTTTTCATTAAAGGATCCGGAAATACTTCCCTCTACCGTTCTCTGGATGGAAAATAAAGGCCGGCATATGAGCCCGTGGGACGGCAGAAACAGCTGCATTGGGGTCGAAGATGTGTGCGGTCATCTGGCAGACGGGCTTTCGGTTTCAGCGGAGGAAAATATCCTGACCAGGGACGGGATAAAAACTGCTCATGTGCTTAAGGGGGATCGTATTTTTACTGTTACCTACATTCACGGTGTGGTAAGAATTCCGGAAGGCTTTTACAGGGTAAAGGCAATAGAGAAAAAAAATAACGGTGTACAGATCGTTTCATATTCAGGTAAGAGTGTTTTTACTAAGGTGGGGATGGATTTCCTGAAAAGTTAGGTCCAAAAGGGCAGGATAAAGAATCCCTCCGTAATGGCAGCATTCCCGGAGGGGTTGTTTTTTTTATTCGCTTTCGAGTTTCAATGTGATGGTTGGAGCATCACATACTTCGGCAGGACCGTAATACTGAATGGCTCCCGGGAAAACATAATCCGATTTGAGTGCCCACTTTTCCCTGTTCTCTTTAAATACCTTGAAGGGTTTTCCCTCAAGGTTAACAAGAGCTTTCTTTATAACCGGTTTCATCTTTCCGTGTCTTTTCTCCAGGTTCATCATCATGGTAACGGGAGTGCCGCCTGCAGTCCATCTGTCAGCGCTTTTTGCCGTATTCCCAATTGTGGAGATATATCCTGTAAGACCGGAGGCAATGAGAACATATGCATTATATCCTAAAGAGTAACAATAGTCGGCATCGAAGTTGGAAGGGAATGCACAGCGTCCTTCATATCCGAAGAAATGATGCTGGGAAGAAAACTTTCCGAGGAACTTCCCTTCGTTTTTAAGTTCCGAGAGTCTGGAATCAACCATCTCTATCAGAAGCTTTTCGGTTTCAATTCTGGAAACCTGGACGTTTCCATGGGGATCTCTATCCATAAGCAGCTGTCTCTGAATATTGTCGGGGAGAGAAGAAAATACATAGGAAGAATCCTTAGAAAGATTCTTGTTGATCCACCGTGCCTGCTCCTCAAAGGTATTCAGGGTTTTAAAATGCTCTTCATGGTCAGCAAGAAGGGTGTTTATTTCCTCTATTAAAAGTTTCATCTCCGGGATGAATTCAATTAATCCTTCGGGGACCAGAACAATCCCGTAATTCTTGCCGAGTTCGCTTCTTTTTACAACTGTATTTACAATTGAATTTACGATTTCGTTTAAGGTTTGTTTTTCAGCTTCAACTTCCTCGGAGACTATTGCAATATTTGGATGTGTTTGAAGTGCGCATTCGAGGCAGATATGAGAAGCACTCCGGCCCATAAGTTTTATAAAGTGCCAATACTTTTTTGCTGAGTTAGCATCCCTTTCAATATTGCCGATAAGTTCAGCGTAGGTCTTGGTTGCGGTATCGAACCCAAAGGAAACCTCTATATACTCATTTTTAAGATCTCCATCTATTGTTTTCGGGACGCCTATAACCGAAATGCCTGTTTTTTTTGCTTTGAAATATTCAGCAAGAACTGCAGCGTTGGTATTGGAATCATCGCCTCCAATTATAACGATTGAAGAGATGTCATGGATTCTGCAGACATCTGCACAAATATCGAACTGCTCTTCACTTTCCAGTTTTGTTCTTCCTGAACCGATTATGTCGAACCCTCCTGTATTGCGGTATTCATCGATTGCAGAATCTGTCAGTTCAACGGTTCTGTTCTCAAGAATTCCGGAAGGCCCCCCGAGAAAACCAATAAGTTTGGAGTCGGGATGAGATTTCTTTAATGCATCGTAAAGACCGCAGATTACGTTATGCCCTCCTGGTGCCTGTCCTCCCGAAAGAACAACTCCTACATTGAGCGGAGACGCATTTTTTTCTGAAGATCCTTCAACGGTCTCTATAAGGGGGGATCCGAATGTTTGTGGGAAAAGAGCCTTGATCTCATCTGCGTCAGATTCCGGCCGGGTTGCTTTACCGGCTTTGGCGGTAAGTTTATTGACTGGTTTTTTAAGTACCTCAGGCAATTTGGGAACATACTCGTAACGTGCCTTCTGGAGAGGGGAAAATTCCATAAAATACTCCTTGAAAATTA
>JANTFL010000157.1 GCA_024763455.1 Sediminispirochaeta sp.
GGCTTGCCTTGACTTCAGTCATTACAGTGGCTCCGGGATTTTCCTTAAGATAGGTTCCCGCATAGATGGTAAGAAGCTGATCCCCCTGCAGGAGGTACCCCTCGCTGTCAACAACGCCTATCCTGTCTCCATCACCGTCGAAGGCAATTCCGAGGTCCGCCCCCTCATTATTCACAGTCTCCTGGAGCATCCGGACGTTTGCTTCCACACTGGGGTCGGGGTGATGGTTCGGGAAGTTCCCGTCTACATCTCCGCAGATAACCTTATGTTTTCCCGGAATACGTTCTAAAAGATAGGGAAGGGTGGCCCCGGCGGCCCCGTTCCCCGGGTCCCATACAATGGAAAAGCTTTTAAGATCCCGGGCAATAAACTTTGAAAGATGCTTAATGTAGGAGGGGATTATGTTTTCCTTCCTGCTGCTCCCCTCTCCGGTGGAAAACGATGCCGTTCTGCTTATCTCCGCCAGTTCCTTTAAATCATCGGCAAAGAATGGGCCTTCATCGGTAATGAACTTGAAACCGTTGTACTCCGGCGGATTGTGGCTTGCTGTTATAGCAATACCGCCGCCGGGATGGAGTTCACTGACGGCAAAGTATACCACCGGGGTAGGCACCAGACCGATCTCTATAACTTCGATTCCGGCTTCGGTCAGTCCTCTGACAACTTCCCTGTTTAAAGCAGGGGATGATTTCCTCCCGTCATAGCCGGTAACACATCTGGTCTTATTCATTTTCTTTAACTTTGTTCCAAATGATTTCCCTACAAAGTAGGCATCTTCCTTAAAAAGATTCCGGTCAAGAACTCCTCGTATATCGCATTCTTTAAGTATTTCATCTTCGAATTTATGGCCAGTCACGATTCTTTCTCCTGATTTGTACTGTATGGTATAAAAACTTTAAAGATCGAACCATTCGGAACGTTATCAGATATTTCTATCGTTCCGTTAAATTCATCGGTCATCTGTTTTACTATGGCAAGACCCAGACCCGTCCCCGGTATGTGAGATGAAGAGGGTTTGTTTATCCGGTAGAAGCGGTCAAATATCCTTTCCCTGTCCTCCTCAGGTATTCCAGGTCCTGAGTCTTTTACTTCGATGCAGGCCTCGGAGGAGTCATCCTTAAGGGTTATCATTATCTCCCCGTTTTTTGGTGTGTATTTAGCAGCATTATCGCATAGATTGAATATAATCTGACGGAACCAGCTTTCCATTCCATACATGGAGGCATACCCCCCCTGAATGGAGAGGGACCACTTTTGGTTTTTCTCCCTGTATGACGGGCCGACAGCTTCAGCAGCTTCTTTTACTATATCTGCCGGAATAAAAGAAGTTTTTCCTGTTGTGGTCATATCCCCTTCAATATGGGAAAGAAACATAAGTTCGGAAATGAGGCGAGCCAGGCGTCTTGTTTCTATATCAATTATATTGATGGAGGTATTCCGGTCATCATTGCTTAATAGCTCCCAGGATTTTATCGTTTCAATGAATCCCGAGATTACTGTCAGGGGGGTTCGTAATTCGTGGGATACGTTGGATATAAACTCATCTTTGAGCCGTTCCAGTTTACGGACTGCAGTTACGTCCTGAAGGAAAACCAACGCACCGTTATGCTCGTAGGGGTAATACTTGTTGAAGACAGCCTGAATACTGATATCCAGAATTATTCCTTCCGGGGTATTCATGGTGACTTCCTTATACATGCCACTGGAATTTACTTCCTTCGTGAGGGTCAGTATATCAGCGGTGAGACCTTCCTTCCAGTTTGAAGGATCAGGGTTTTTGAAAAGGGTTACCTTGTTCAGGTTCAGAAGCTTCTCGGCACGGGGATTTACCAGGGTTATGTTGTTCTCGAGATCTACCATGAGTATTCCGGCTTTCATATTTGCCAATAGAGTGTTTATCCTGCTGTACTTTTTGTTATCTGATTCAATAACCAGGTTATACCTGTCTAAAAGAAGATTGAAGTTTTCGACGATCTGCAGTATTTCTGTACTTCCTGTATCCACCGATATCTTGGAAAAAATTCCGCCGGTCGTTAGTCTGGTATTCTGAATTAAGGAGTGAATGGGTTTTTGATACTGCTTTATGCTGTAAAGTACCAGGAGATATACTAAAAGCGAAATCAATACCGATTCAGAAAAAAAGTAGATTAAAAAGATCTTTGTTGCCTCGCCTATTCTTTTTTCCCTGTATGTAAGCTGTATTATTATATTGCTATCGCCCATTTTCTTCACCTGGGAAATTGATATGACCAATTCCCCCTTTGCAGTACTCCTCACAGTTTTTACCGCGAATCCTTTTCTTCTGGCTTCAGAAATGTCAGCGGTAATATACCTGCCGGAAACATCTTTTAAGAGTTTGTGGGAGTCAGCAAGAAGCCTGTAGTCTTCGCTGACAATAATAATGTGTGCCGGAATGTAGTTCCGTTCATTAAGTACAAGAGCCTGAAATTCCTCTCGTGAGGCGTTAGAAATTGCTTTTGCATACAGGTTATTTATGTCCCGCAGCCCCTGTTCCCGTATTTGATCTGTGATAAGATGAATGGTGTACAGGTAAAACCCCAGGCTGGCAAGAAAAAGAAAAACTATTAAGGCCGTAATAAGAAAGAGATGAAACGGTTTCCTCATCCATGTTCCCTGATCACATAACCAGTTCCCCTTATAGTTTCAATAGCAGCTCCGGATACTCCGGCTGCCTGCAGCTTTTTCCTTAGATTGCGTATGTGGACATCCAGGGTCCGCCCCCCTTCCAAGTTCTCACGTTCAAGAATCTCTGTGATCAGGGTTTCTCTTGGCACTGCGGTCTCTTTGTTTTTCAACAGGAGAAGTAGAATTCTGAACTCTGTCAACGTCACTTCTATTTTATTTGACCCTGATGTAACCTCGTAGAGCTCATTATTCAGGATAAGTGAACCAGCGGAAAGAACCTGTTGTGACTCGGCTGTAAGGATATCAACCTGCCGGAGAGCTGCTTTGATCCTTAAGAAAAGTTCCTTGAGACTGAAGGGTTTTGTAATGTAGTCATCAGCTCCTCCCTCCAGGCCGGTTATTTTGTCTTTACCTTGACTTTTCGCACTCAGCATTAAAACGGGAATACGTTTTAAAAGATCGTCTTTTTTCAATCTACTGCACACTTCAACACCGTCAATTCCCGGAAGCATAACATCCAGGAGGATAAGATCCGGTTGATACTCGCGGCTCAGCCGTAATCCCTCTTCCCCGGTTAAGGCAGTCATGCAGTCATACCCCTGAGTCTTCATGTTAATACGGAGCATGGTAAGAATATGCTCCTCATCGTCAATTATAAGAATCCTTTTCCGTGTCATACCAGCCTCTGCACTATGCCGGCAGTCTGCCGGAATACCCTGTAAACCTTATTTCAGTTCTCCCCGGGCAATAGACCGCCCGCTCTCCTTGTCAAAAAGGACATTGTTGTCTGATTTGAAGGTAAATGATACCTTTTCTCCCACATTAAAATCAACACTCCCAAAAACTACACAGGTCAGGAGAAGCCCGTCTTTGTCAATACGGACGATCGTCTCCATTCCTGAAGGGAGGGTGGAATAGATGATCCCGCTCAAAGTGCCATCATCGGTAATAATGATATCTTCCGGTCTTACTCCCAGCAGCAGCTCCTGGCCGTCCCTTATTGTAATACTGGAAGATTTCGGAGTAAAGAGGCACTGTATTTTATCGTGAGTCAGTTTTACTTCATCAAGGTTAACGTTCTCTCCGGTAACTTCAAGAATATTTATATTAGGACTTCCGATGAAATCTGCAACAAAAAAATTGTTTGGATTATGATAGAGCTCCAGTGGTGATTCAAACTGCTGCAGTAAACCCTCCTTTAAAAGGGATATCTTTGTTGACAGAGTCATTGCTTCCAGCTGGTCGTGGGTAACGTAGACAAAGGTCGAATCTGTATCAGTATGCATCCGTTTTAGTTCTGTTCTCATCTCCATTCTCAGTTTTGCGTCCAGGTTGCTCAGGGGTTCATCCATAAGCAGTATCTTTGGTCCTGTTGCAAGTGTTCTGGCTATGGCAACCCGTTGCTGCTGGCCTCCTGACAATTCAGAGGGATATCTGCCTGCATACGCTGATATTCTGAGCATATCAAGAAGTTCCTCTACTCTCTTCTTTATTCTGCTCTTCTCCCATTTCAGGTTCTCAAGACCGAAGGCTATATTCTGGTAGACGGACATGTGGGGCCAGAGGGCATAATTCTGGAAGAGGAAGCCGACGTTCCTTTTATCAGGGGAAATATCGATCCCTTTACTGGATGAGAAAACACAGTTCTCATCTATGTATATCTCCCCCTCGGTTGGGGTTTCCAGACCTGCTATCATTCTCAGGGTTGTTGTCTTTCCGCAGCCGGAAGGGCCGAGGAGTGTGACAAACTCTCTATCCTGGATAGTCAGGTTTAAATTATCTACAGCAACTGCTTTGCCGAATTTCTTTGTTATATTTTTAAGTGTTATTTCGGGCATTTTATTGTCCTCCTATTCCTTTATCTATTGATGCACCGGTTATTTTATTTACAAGAATGTTGCTGAAAACGACAAACAGGACAATAAGAAGGTTTATTGCATTGGCATATTGACTCCATCCTTTTTCATTGTACTGAAACAGCATTGTTGTGAGAATCCGTGTAGAGGGGGTGACCAGGAGAATGAAAAGTGATAACTCCCTCATGGATGAAATAAAAGGCAAAAGGTAACCTGAGAGAAAACTTGACTTTTGTATGGGAATAATAATTCTAAGCATTCTTTTAACCCATCTGACCCCCTGGATCGTACCAGCTTCCTCTATTTCGTTACTCAGCTGATACATTGCACCGACACTTGCTCTTGATGCGAAGGGGAGATACTT
>JANTFL010000158.1 GCA_024763455.1 Sediminispirochaeta sp.
CGTTTTATCCATGTACTAATTCTTTTTATTTCTGCATTTCGAGCCTTTCCGTCGGATAATTCATTAATTTATTCAAATTATCCCGAAGGGAGATATTTTGAGAATATATATCTGGATTTTAAGTCCAGCTCCACTGGTCTGTTAAAATATTATATTAAGGGGAATGATCCCGCAAAGGAGGTTATATATTCTGAGCCGATATTTCTTTCTTCCATGTCTGGAGAAAAAAAGACATACACGATTACTGCTTTTCTTTATCAAGAGTCAAAGCTCCTTGATTCTACTACCGTTACCTATACAATCGACAAAACAGTAGCAGCCCCGCCTGTTCCGGCACCTGATTCAGGTGTATACAGTGACGAAATAAGAATTAATTTTAACGAAAATACATCATCCGTTTTTTATTCTTTGACCGGCGATTCTACCGGAAATTTTAAAAAGTGGAACGGTAAAGAAATTATTTTAAAACAGAGTGCTGAGCAGCAGAATTATTACCTTGCAGCTTATTCACAGGATACCGGTGGAGGGAGGAGTACGGTTGTTTCACGTAATTATATTATCCTGCCTGCAGTGGAAAAAGCTCGTTCACTAACGGTGTACAGCCCGGTAGAAGGTTCCTTCCTGAACAGTCAACTGCTATACCTGGATACGACCGGTTTTAAATGGGTACGTTATTCAATAGGTAATAATGATCCTGCAAAATTTGGAACACCGTATCGAGGACCTATACTTTTCAAGGCAAAAGGAGAATATACCCTTAATATAGCGGGCCTTCCCGAAGGTGGAACCGGAACAATAAAAAAAACAATAAACTTCTCCATTAAAGATACTCCCTCTGATATGATTTTACCTGCAAGCGGTGTCTATTATGACCCCCTGAAGATTCCTTCTCCAGGTTCAGATTTCAGATATACCCTTAACGACAAAACTGACAGAGCTTCTTTTATCCCTTTTGATACCCAAGAACTTGTGCTTAGTCCCATAATTGGGGGGAAAACGTATATCCCCCTGCGTATGGTATCAAAAACAGGTTCCGTAGATGATGAATACCGTTTTTTTTACATTCTCGACCGGAAAAGACCAGGATCTCCCGTTATTACATATACGAATGAGAAAGATAAGAAAAGAATTAAAATAAGTATTCTTGGTAAAAGTTCATATCCCGTATACTATACCCTTGACGGGTCAACTCCGGACAAGTATGCAACTTTATACCGGAATCCTTTTTATGCTCCACTTCCGGACAATGTTTCTTCCGGTTCAATAATGGTAAAGGCTGTAAGTATTGCTGAAAATAATTTAGAAAGCAGTGTTGTTTCTAAACTTGTTACTTTTGATTTAGAACCGCCTGATGCACCGGAATTGGAGTTGAAAAAACTGAGTACTACAAAATACCGTATAGTAACAAACAATACCGGGAATAATAAACTCTATTACCTGACAAATTACAATGATAAGGATCCCGGGAATCCAACACCCCGGTCTTACCTTGGGGAAAATGATATGATCCTTTCTTTCCCTGTTGGAAGTGCGGGTAGTTTTATCCTGAATGCTGTTCTGATAGATTCTTCCGGTAACAGTTCTGATGTATCAACTTTAAAACTTCAATACGATACCTATCCACCGGCACCGCCTGTTTTTACTGTTAAAGATAGAGAGATCGTTTTGGCCGGTGAAGCAACGATATACTATACTTTCGACAAGAAAAAAAATTATCAGAAATACACGGGTGGAATTCCTGAAACTGTTTATTCTGGTCATGAACACATATATGCATTTTCACAAGACTCAGAAGGACAAAACAGTGATAGTGTCAGCTTCAGGATTCCGGAAAAGAATTTGGCCGCAGGTTTCCGTTACAGAGGGCTTTCTGATCAGGGAATTTATCGAGCAGATGTAACTTTTAGAAGCTTCCCGAATAAGGATACGGACCTTTATTATACTCTTTCGATTGACGGGGTTGAGGGGGATAACAGGATACTGCCGGGAACGATCTCCATCAATTGTCCTGACGGAGTAAGAAAAAACTATATCTTAAAAGTTTATGCAGAAAACCGAAACAATAAAAATGATGTAAAGAGTGCTGTTTTCAATTTTGTTATTGATAAAGAGAATCCTGAGGAACCTCGCATAGAGAATATTATAGACGGAGAATCATACAATGATGATGTAATAGTAAGAGTTGCCGGGAGTAACGACTCTGATGTGTGGATTTTACTGGAAGAGGGTACGGAACAGTCAGCGCCTGAAAATATAGAAATATTTTATCAAAAGGGCATTCTTTTAAACAAAGAATATGTTATCAAAGGCAGACAAAACAGCGAAAGTATATACACACTGTACGCTGCTTCTGTTGACGATGCCGGTAACTTTACTATCAGCAAAAAGCCTCTTACATTCAGGATTGATCGTAAACCGCCGGCAGCACCTAGATTTTCGGGTTTTCCAGAGAACGGATATACCAACACCGATGTTGTATTCTCCATTGATGCAGAAACTGATGCAAAAATTTATTACCGCATTGATAAAAACGGAAGCTCGCTGGAGAATGGTAAGATATTTTCATATACAGATCCTGTCTCCATTAAAGGTGCCGCCAACAGAAGAACTCGCTATACGGTACATGCGTGGACCGTTGATCCTGCAGGTAATAGAAGTTCCCGCGTTTCGGTATCAACAGTCGAGATTTCGAAAGCGAAACCATTGTCCATAGAGCCGGCAATTATTCCGGGAAGTAATTATTCCTCAATTATATATTTTCCTTTTAAAGAAGGGCATAAAGTTTTTTACCGGCTTGGAAAAGGTAGTTTTATACAATATACAGATCCTTTTACAGTGAATGTACGTAATTCACTATCCCCCAGACTGTATTATTACACTGAAGACATTTATTCCAATACCAGTATTGTTAAAAACACAGCCATAACTCTGGAGAATAGAAAACGTGGACTTATCACTGGAATACAGAATAATGGAATATATAATCATGAAGTCCGGATAAACAAAAGATTTCAGAACTCGAACCTTTACTATGAAATCGGTATCAATGGTGAAGCAACATCTCCTGTTTCTATTGTATCTCCTCAGTTTGATTCAAATCTTGAACTGGATGTTGAAGAGGGGCAGATGATGTCTGTAACAATCAGAGTGCGGGAATTTGCTCAAGAAACTTTTAAACCCCTCTCAAAGGAAGAAATCTACTTTTTTACTCTTGATAAAGAAAAACCTGCAATTCCTGTTATCAGCGGGATAGCTGATAACGATTTTTATCAGGATAACCGTGAAATCAAAATAAAATCAGAGAACGGTTCTGTTTATTATGAACTTTTCAAGAACAACCAGTCGGTAACCGGAGGATTTAGAAAGTACACAGGGACAATTTCTGCAGAAACAAACAGCGGAGAATTCGCCGAATTCAGATTGTCAGCATACACACAGGATACTGCAGGAAACACCAGTTCTGTTAATTCAATAAATTTCTCAATCGACAAAGCGATTGTCTACCTTTCTACCCGGGGCAAAGACAGTTATGACGGAACCAGAACACGTCCGGTAAAAACTCTGAACAAAGCATTACTTCTCGCACACAAAAAAAGCCGGAACACGATCTATATAACAGAAGGCGAATATCAGATCGATGAAACAATCGTGCTACATGATGATATTACACTTGTCGGCGGTTTTGACCTTGAATCCTGGGGGAAAGGCTCTTCCAGGACAGTAATCTCTGCGAGCAGCAGACATAACCCGGCGGAACCTCTTTTTATTTTGAAAGACGGGAGAGTCGCACTAACAAACGGCACCATTACAAATCTTGATCTAAATTCCTCCATAGTTGATCAGTCAGGGGGAGACCTGATTTTTAGTAATTGTGAGTTTATATTTGCGAATGGAAGGGGAAAGAGCCTGATTCGAACTATTTCAGGTAACTTTGAAATGAAGGATTCTGCGCTTACTATCGGATCTTCAAGCAATGCAACAATCTTTCCTGTAAGTAATTCTTTATTTAAAATGGAGAACGTACAAGTAAATGTAACTGGTGCTGTTTCACGGATACGTTTATTTGATTTTACCGATAATGTTACCTCAATCATGAACAATGTACGAATCAATGGAGGAATTTCTCAAATTACAGAGCTTTTCAGGATAAGGAACAGCAATCTTAAGGTAAATAACTGCAGCATATCATCGGGGAAAAGTACTATTTCATCTTCGCTTTTTTACCTTGATAACTCGGAATTAACACTTAAAGACTCGAACCTGGAAAGCGGAAAGGACTCTGGTGTGGTTTCATTCGTCAATGCAAATGAATCCACGCTGAATTTTAATTCTGCGAGTATTAAAGGTAATACGGGGAAGGGTTTGTCTGTTATCAATCTGGACAACAGCAATTTTACCGGAGATCTCCTTGATATTACCACTGAAAAGACAAAAGACTTCATGTATATATTCAAGGGAAATAACTCCGTGTTTACATATTCTAAAGGTTCAGTGCAGCTACAGGACAGCTTTGATGCATCATTCATTAATGTGGTCGGATCAGATTTCTCTCTAACGGAAAGTAAGGTTATTGTTTCAGATGCCAAGTATGGCAATACTCTCATGAACTATAAAGGAATGAGATCTATCAGGATTTATGACAATATTTTCAAGACCACCGGAGACTTCGCCAATCCTGCTTGTGTTATAACAGGAAATAACAGGGTTGTTATGCAGAAAAATAGTTTTTACGGCTGGCAGGAGCTTGTTAATTACAACGGTCTGGGTATAAAAAACAGCGAAGAGCTGAATACCTTTTCAGGATTCTACTCTTCGCCATTTGGGAATATAGGTAACTAAAATCTATTCTCTATCCA
>JANTFL010000159.1 GCA_024763455.1 Sediminispirochaeta sp.
GGAGTTTTTGCTGCAACCCAGCCCATCCGGTTGGCTATCCGGTGAACATGGGTATCTACGCATAAAGCGGGGATGCCGTATCCCAGCCCCAGAGTCAAATTGGCTGTTTTCCTTCCGACTCCCGGAAGTGCTGTCAACTCCTCTACTGTTTCCGGGACTTTCCCCCCGTAGGTATCAATCAGAATGCGGGAAATACTGATAATCTGTGCAGCCTTTCGTTTATAAAAACCTGCAGGGTAGATAAGTTTTTGGATCTCTTCTTCCGGGAGTTTTATCATTTGCTCCGGGGCTGCTGCTCTTCCAAAGAGCCGCAGCGATGCCTCCAGGGTTACTTTGTCTTTGGTCCTCAGGGATAGTACCGTTGATATAAGGATCTTGTATGGTGAACCGTTCATCCGGGCAATTTCAGAGACCGAAGGCAGGACAGTTTCTTTTTTGTTTTCCCTTAGGGTTTGAATTACAGCATCCCAGTCTATACCCATATCGAGTTGTCCGCTTCATCCAAAAGGACAGATGCCTGGGCCTCTATAGCCAGTCCGTTTCCTGTGGAGTCCAGATTTTCTCTGGTTTTTGCCTTGACGGATATAGCCGTTTCATTCAGTTCCAGATACCGGGCAAGATTCTTTACAATGGCAGGGATAAACGTTTTTAGTTTCGGTTCCTGCAGAATGACCGTTGTATCCAGGTTTATAATTCTAAAACCCTTTTCATTCAGGAGAGCTACACTTTTTTCAAGAAGAAGAGTGCTGTCGATGTCCTTGTAGAGAGGGTCGGAGGGAGGGAAGTGCGTACCGATATCTCCAAGGGCAGCAGCGCCGAACAGGGCATCAATAACCGCGTGAATGAGAACGTCTCCGTCAGAATGCCCTGCTTCTCCCTTTGTATGGGGAATGGTAATCCCACCGATAACAAGCTTTCTTCCCTCTACAAGGGGATGGATATCCCATCCGGTTCCAATTCTCATTACTCTGCCTGTAGATCTTCGATGTAGGTGATTTTTTTGTTCCCTGCAGTTCCTGGTACTGTGTAAACAGCTCCGGAAAATTCCTGCCAGATCTCTGCATCATCAGCGTAGTCTTTCCCTAATGACTCTGCAGAAAGATGAGCAGATAGAATTTTACTGTACAGAAAGCCCTGAGGGGTTTGCGCCCCGACGGCGGTATCACGGTTTATACTCCTGATAATCCTTCCCTCGTGGTCAATCTCCTTAAGGGCGTTAACCAGGGGAATAACAGGAATTGCGGCATCCTTTTCCTTTGCCTTGTGGTAGACCGCCAGTATTACATCCTTTGTAACCCAGGGGCGGGCTCCGTCATGGATAAGAACAACGTCCGGACTCTGATGTTCAAGGGAAAGCAGCCCATTCAGAACAGACTCTCTCCGGCTGCATCCCCCGTTGACGAAGGAGAAGATTTGTTTCTCGCTCTCTTTTAAATAGGGGGATAAAAGTTCCGATGCTTTGTCTTTTAATGATTCGTTTACAACCACAACTATCGAGTTAAAAAGATGTGTTTCCAAAAAAGGTTTTACCGCATGGTACAGAACCGGACGGCTGCCGATAAAGGCGAACTCTTTTTTTATACCGCCGCCCATACGAACTCCCGTGCCTCCTGCTACAACTATAACGGAAGAACCCATGGAAGTTATGATTCCAGCTTACTGAAGATGAGCTCTTCCACTTCGTCTCTTGATTTCTGCAATGAGTAGATTAACTCATCGGAGAGAATCTTAAGCGCGTTGTCGTAGAGTTTCCGTTCCTGAATCGGAAGCTCCTTGATCTTGCTCCGGTGGTACAGTGTCCTTACCACTATGGCATTATCTCCGATACTGCCGCTTTTAAGAAGATCAAGGTTCATCTGATACCGCATCTTCCAGTCAGCTGTTACCGGTTCATATTCCAAAGACAGAAGGTTCAGAGCCTCCAGGGACTCCTCCTGGGATACTATAGGCCGAATTCCCAGTTCTTCTGTCTTGTCTACCGGAACCATAACGGTCATGTCAGATATATCAAGATAAATAATATAGTAAAGGACATCCTTCCCCTTAAAAGTACGTTCTTCTATCGCTTTAATTTCACCGACACCTTGAAGGGGATAGACAAGGTGCTGGCTTACTTTGTATGCTGGATCCATAAGCGCAGTATAGCCTAAATCAACGTTTAAGTCAAAGGGGCACCCTCATGGATAAAAATCGCGCCGCTGGAATTCTGCTGCATCCGGCATCTCTTCCGTCAAAGAATTGTATCGGTGATCTCGGTCCCCGGGCATATCAGTTTGTCGATTTTATGCAGGCCTCCGGTGCACGGCTTTGGCAGGTTCTACCTTTAGGTCCGACCGGATACGGTGAGTCTCCCTATGATTCCCCCAGTGCATTTGCCGGGAATACCCACCTCATAAGTTTGGATCTCCTTGCAGAGAAAGGCTTTCTTCAGGAAAGCGATCTTCAACGTACCCCCTGTTTAGAGGGGGCCCGGATTGATTACGGGAATGTACGCAAATGGAAACTGCCTCTTCTTGAAAAAGCTGCAGAAAGCTTTCTTACGTCGGGAGGAGATGAAGGCTACCCTGCTTTCTGCCGGGAGAACAGCTGGTGGCTGGATGATTATGCAGTTTTCAGCCGGGGGACAGGAAAAATAGAGAATGAGAAAGTTCTTCAGTACTTTTTTTTCAGCCAGTGGAATGCCCTTAAAGAGTACGCCAACAGCAGGCAGATCAGGATAATAGGAGATATTCCTATATTTGTTTCCCTGCATAGTGCAGATTTCCAGGCAAACAGACATCTGTTTCATACGGACAAGAACGGAGCCCCGACAGTCGTAGCCGGTGTGCCTCCGGACTATTTCAGCAGTACCGGGCAGCTGTGGGGTAATCCCCTCTATGACTGGAAGGTCCACAAAAAAGAGGGGTACAGCTGGTGGCTGCGGAGGATTAAGCATCTATCCGAAATGACAGATATTATACGGATCGATCACTTCAGAGGGTTTGAAGCTTACTGGGCTGTACCTGCGGGGGCAAAAACTGCAGAAACAGGAAAGTGGCTCAAAGCTCCGGGGAAGGACTTTTTTAAAAAGGTCAGGGAAAATTTCCCTGATTTAAAGATTATGGCAGAGGATCTCGGGGTAATAACCGATGAAGTCAGGGATTTAAGGGACACCTTTAATTTCCCCGGGATGAAGGTAATGCAGTTTGGTTTTGAAGGGGGAGAGGACAGGAAACTGGATCCTTCCAACGTTTTTCTCCCCTTTAACTATACCTCCAATTCAGTAGTATACTCAGGAACACACGATAACAACACCACCAGGGGGTGGTACAATAATCTTCCCGGCTGGAACAGGGATCTGATACGGAGGTATCTTGCCAGACCGGACGATGATATTGTGTGGGATATAATCCGGGAAGGAATGCAATCATGTGCTGACTTTGCAGTATTTCCCATGCAGGACCTCCTTGATCTGGGGGAGGAAGCCAGGATGAATCTGCCTTCAACAGTCGGCGGTAACTGGTCCTGGAAAATGAAGCCGGAAGACTTAAACGGATTTGCAGGTTCAAGATTTAGAGAGATGGCTGAACTGTACGGAAGGCTGTAAAGATAGGGGGGGCGGCGTAAAAAAAAGAGGGCAGCTTCCTGGATCAAGAAGCTGCCTGAAAACTATTTTATAAGGAGAACTACTGGTCTATTACTCCGTAATCCTTTCCGTATGTCGCTGTAACATAATCAATATCTTTATCACCTCTGCCGGACAGATTAACAAGAATCGATTCCTCTGCCGGGAGTGATGCGGCAAGTTTTACTGCATAGGCAACCGCATGGGCGCTTTCCAGGGCGGGAATTATTCCCTCGACCCTTGAGAGTTCAAAGAAAGCCTCTATTGCCTCTTTGTCGGTAATGGTTTCGTATTTAATTCTGCCGATATCTTTCAGGTAGCTGTGTTCCGGGCCGACACCCGGGTAGTCGAGGCCGCTGGCTACAGAGTAAACCGGAAGGGGATTCCCCTCATCGTCCTGCAGCAGATAACACTTGAAACCGTGAATTACTCCCGGTTTTCCCAGGGTCATGGTTGCGGCATGTTCCCCCGGTTTAAAACTCAAGCCTGAAGGTTCAACGCCGTATATTTTAATCTCCTCATCCTCCAGGAAGGCGGTAAACAGACCGATTGCATTTGATCCGCCTCCAACACATGCAACAAGGTGATCCGGTTTTCCTCCGGTCATTTCCCTGAACTGCTCCTTTGCTTCGTATCCGACAACACTTTGAAAATCTCTGACCATCATTGGGAAAGGATGAGGGCCCACAACAGAACCGATTGCATAGAATTGTGTAACAGGATCCTGAACATATGCCGTAAATGCTTCGTCCACAGCTTCTTTCAGTGTTTTAAGCCCCGATTTTACCGGAACAACCCGTGCTCCAAGAATCTTCATTCTAATTACATTGGGATGTTCTTTTGCAATGTCCACTTCACCCATGTAGATGTCACATTCAAGACCGAGAAGCGCTGCTGCGGTAGCCAGGGCCACACCATGCTGACCCGCACCTGTTTCAGCGATTACCTTCTTTTTCCCCATCTTCTTGGCAAGAAGAACCTCTCCAAGACAGTGGTTTATCTTATGAGCACCGGTATGGTTAAGGTCTTCCCGTTTAAAGTAGATTTTAGCACCCCCGGCCTTTTGTGTAAGGCTTTCCGCAAAGAAAATCGGACTTGGACGGCCTACATAGTGCTGGTAAAGACTCTTGAGTTCCTCCTGAAACTCGGGGCTTTCCCTGATTGCGTTATACTCCGCAGTTATCTCCTCCATTATTTTCTGAAGCT
>JANTFL010000160.1 GCA_024763455.1 Sediminispirochaeta sp.
CAGCGGTTTACCGCACTGGAGAGATGCGAGAGTGGTTGAATCGGGCGGCCTCGAAAGCCGTTGAGCTGCTTGTCAGCTCCGAGGGTTCGAATCCCTCTCTCTCCGATAGGAGAAGGGGAATTCGAACGGGTACGAACGCAGTTCGATAGAACGGGAAGCAATGCACGATGCATTGCACCAGTGAGTACCCCCGGACCTGGAGTCACGGAACACGATGTTTCGTGACGGAAGGCGAATCCCTCTCTCTCCGATAGGAGAAGGGAATTCAAGCAGGTATTTGAATACTTCGGGTTGCCCCGATTTATATAGTTCATTTTGGAGAGGTGTCCGAGAGGCCGAAGGAGTACGCTTGGAAAGCGTATGAACCCTAACCGGGTTCCGGGGGTTCGAATCCCCCCCTCTCCGTTATTCCCCTTTAGTGTTGATAGTCAGGTTCTGTGCTATCGATTGTCACCCAACCCCGTCAGGACTGGAAGGTAGCAGCGGTAAGTGATTAATTGATGAGACACAGTCTACTTGACTGGAGCTAAAGGGGTTTTTTATGGTATACTGGAGCTGCTATGGCCTATGAAGTAACTGCAACAAAAAAAAGACCCGGAACATTCGATGAACTGGAAGGACAGGATTTTGTCGTTTCAACCTTAAAAAGCTCATTGGAATCAGGAAAAATTGCACATGCCTATCTTTTTTCTGGGCCAAGGGGAGTTGGAAAAACGTCTGCAGCCCGTATCCTTGCAAAATCGCTGAACTGCGAGAAAGGGGTAACAGATACACCCTGCGGAGTTTGTTCAAACTGTTTGGAGATATCAAGGGGAAGCTCTCTGGACGTTATCGAGATTGATGGAGCGAGCAATACATCGGTTAACGATATACGAACCATAAAAGAAGAAGTTCTTTTTGCTCCCAACAGTTCACGGTATAAAGTATACATTATCGACGAAGTACACATGCTCAGCAACAGCGCATTCAATGCTCTATTGAAAACAATAGAAGAACCGCCGCCTTATATAGTCTTTATATTTGCGACTACAGAACTTCATAAGGTTCCCGCTACTATCAGATCACGATGCCAGCAATTCAACTTCCGGCTCCTTTCTATTGACAAGATTAAGGAACTTCTTGCAAATGCAGCCGCTGAAATGAATATCCAGGCCGGCAACGACGCCCTTCTCTGGATTGCTAGAGAAGCCACAGGTTCCATGAGGGATGCATACACACTTTTTGATCAGGTTGTATCATTCTCTAACGGCTCGATAACCCTTGATATAATCAGGGAAAAACTGGGAATCGTAGGACTTGATACCATTGATTCTCTGGCTGAAAGTATAGCGGACAAAGAGAGCACAAAAGTACTTGAACAGACTTCTGACATTCTCCAGAACGGTGTTTCTATAAATCAGTTCCTGCTGGACCTCACTGTTTACTTCAGAAGTATCCTCTTTATTAAACAGGGAATAAGCAAAGAAGCCATTCTCGGTTTTGAAAGGAAACGGTACTCAGAAAAGGTTATTGAATCCTTTTCGGTTATCCAGGTAGAAAAGATTCTCGAAATCCTCCTTGAGCTCCACAGAAATTTGAAGTATTCCATCAACCGCAACTTTGAACTGGAACTTGCCTTGAGCAAAATATCCGCTATGGCTGATTACATAGCCCCGCAGGAAATCCTCAACGAGATAAAAAAAATAAAACAGGAACTTATAAATGGAACATTTTCCAAGCAGAGTGTAGCAGAAGTCCCTGGACCGGAAAAAGATGAAGAAGAATACTCCATCTCTCTGAATCAGAAAGTAGATATCATTAACAAAATAAAGAAATACAAACTTTCTCTTGCTTCCGCACTGGAGAAGGCTGTTTCCTGGAAGCTTAAAGGCTCCCTTCTGGAACTTGTCTTCGACTCGACTTATTCTGCAAACTTTGTGAAAACAGATATTTTAGCAGTAAAAGAAACTATCCAGGAGATGCTGCAGATTCAGGTTGATATCATCATAACCGTTTTAGATGACAATCATGATGATTCAGGGAGTGCAGATGATTCAGTAGAGATGGTAAAACGGGTTTTCCGGGGTGAAGTGATAAAAGGAGATTAGAATGAATCCAATGGATATGCTGAAGAATATTCAGGAACTGCAGTCCCAGATGGGAGGAATGCAGGATAAACTTAAAACAATAACCGTGACAGGCACCTCCGGAGGCGATATGGTCCAGGTAACCATGAATGGTGCAATGGAAGTTACTAATATACATATTTCACCCGAAGCTGTTGATCCTGACGATATCAGGATGATGGAAGATCTGATTCTCGCTGCTTTCACAGATGCAAACGCCAAAATCAAAGGACGCCTTGCTTCAGAGATGCAGAATCTGGCAGGGGGAATGAACTTCCCTCCCGGGTTCCAGGTATAGTAATGACTGTTCTTGATCAGCTGATAAAGGAATTTTCACGTCTGCCGGGGATTGGTAAAAAGAGTGCAGCCAGAATAGTGTATCACCTCTTAAGAACCAATCCGGAGAACTCGGCAAACCTTTCCGCTCTGCTTAATACCCTCCACGACAGCGTAAAGACATGTTCTATCTGCGGAAGCTATACAGAGAATGATCCCTGCGATATTTGCAGTAATCCGAACAGAGACGGGAGTGTTGTCTGTGTTGTTGAACAGTCGCAGGATGTCCAAACAATCGAATCAACCAGAGAGTACAACGGTCTGTTCCATGTCCTAAAAGGGGTAATCTCCCCAATCGACGGGATCGGACCCGAAGATCTTACTATACGGAAACTTATAGAACGGATCTCATCTTCCAGACACGGAAGAGAGATAAAAGAGGTTATTATCGCTACAAATCCCACAGTTGAGGGAGATACAACAGCTCTTTATCTGGTACGACTGCTTTCAAACACCGGGGTAAAAGTGTCCCGTCTTGCTTCAGGGCTGCCTGCCGGCGGTGATATAGAATATGCCGACAGGTTGACCCTTACCCGTTCCCTAAAAGGACGAACAACAATTTCCGATTAAACGGGGACCAGAGAGCGGAGCTTCAAGAACACCCCTTTGTATAGTTTTTCTCAAACTCCGCCTGCGGCTCCATTGATCCTCCCGTAGACCAGATCACATGAATAATGTTTTGATCTTCTATCCCCTTTTGTTCAAGATATCCCCTTCCTTCATCACTCGTGTTGAACAGAACCGGGCCGGCACATCCAGCCGCTGCGGAAGGTTCCACCTTATACCCTTCTGTGTCATACAAACGGGCAAGATAGTAAAAAAGATCTTTATCTGGTAAAGTGTATGCCCCATCCAGATATCTTTTCATCAGCAGGCTTACGAACCCCGAAGGTCTACCCACAGCCAGTCCGTCTGCTGCCGTATACCCGGACAACCCTATGTCCCGTATCGAAATATCCTTATATTTCTCTGTTACCAGTCCGAGGGTCATTGCCGGAGCATCAACAGGTTCTGCAAAAAAACAGTGAACTGTATTGCCGAATAGTTGTTTCAGAGCGAAGGTAATACCGCCGGGAGCCCCTCCTACCCCGCATGGAAGGTACACAAAAAGGGGATGTTCTCCGGAAACGGTTATGTGTAACTCATCAAGCTGTTTTCTCAGCCGTAAAGCAGCGACACTATAGCCTAAAAAAAGATCAGTGGAATTCTCGTCATCAATAAAGTATACTGAATTATCCTGTTGCGCAGATACACGTGCAGCCTCGCATGCTGCCGTATAATCCGAATCATACTCAACGACGTCTGCACCAATTCTTCTTAGGAGTACTTTTTTCCAGGCCTTTGCATCTGAGGACATGTGCACCTCAACAGAAAAGCCGAAGGCTCTCCCGGCAATACCGATACTCAATCCGAGATTTCCGGTACTGCCGACAGCAATACGGTAATTTGAGAAGATATTCTTAGCACTCTCTGAAAGTGTAAATTTACGGTCCTTTTGGAAAATATTCTCCCTTTCTGCTATACGGTCAACTACCTTCAGAACGGCAAAAATCCCGCCCCGTGCCTTAATAGATCCTGAAACGGGGAGGAGGTGATCAGCCTTAAGAAGCAGATGCCCCGGAGGAATAAAGTCATTGTACATGGTATTAACAGTGAGGAGAGGAGATTCTATGATCCCCTTTGAGGACTCCAGTTCGGGGAAAAGTTTTCGGAGTACAGGAGCATAATCATTCAACACCTCTTCTGCCTGGTAAACAGAATCCATGGAAAAGGGAGAAGACTCCTCCGCTTTCTCCAGATCGTAATTCCCGTTTATCCAAATAAGAGGCTCCCTCCGGCGTAGTTTTTCTATCAGGATTTCCATGGTGATATTCTATCCGCCAGAGAGCCCCGGGGCAAGACACTCCTCTCCTTATGCTTGACATGTTTCCGTGAAAAGATTATACCTAATAAAGTTACCGACTGTTCGGTAACAACCTATATCATTATGGATAAAAAATACAAAAGAAAAAAACAAATACTTGATACAGCTTTTAAAGTTTGGGGAGACGACTTTTTTTACAATACCAGTCTTTCTTCCCTTGCAGAAGCTCTACATGTGAGTAAAACATCGCTGTACCGTCACTTCAAAAACAAGGATGAACTCCTTGAATCATTGAAACAAAGCTTTATAGAGTCCTACGCAGCAGCGTTGAAGGATGCCGGACCATTGCCGCAATACAACCTGAAAACAGTCCTAAGGAGATATTGCACCTTTAGTGTCGGTTTCATGTGTTCCCATTACAACTATTACCGGTTTCTTGTCTCCCACCTTTTCAGGAGGACACCGAAATCACAAGACCTGCTTAACAAAGT
>JANTFL010000161.1 GCA_024763455.1 Sediminispirochaeta sp.
GGGGATGAATCCCGGCAAGAAAGTATCTCCTGGAGCAATGACGAGTTTGCCGAATATCTGCAGGCAGGGAAAGATTTCCTGGATGGTAAAGATTATTCAAGAGCAAAGGATAGTTTTTCTGATGCCCTTGACAGTGCCTTCGAAGACAACGAAGTAGAAGAGGTAAAGTTTTACCTGGCATACACAGAAGCTCTAACAGGGGATGTATCCACAGCCCTGGAATATATACATGATGCAACACCCATGGAAGATGCAGAGTATTTTAATGAAGCCGTTCTTTTAAAAACAAACCTTTTACTGCTGAATAATAAGCCTGAAGATGCTCTTGCATTTATCGAAACCTGGATAGCAGATGCCCCCGGAATTATGGATTCTCTCTTATTCCTGAAAGGGATTGCCTATTTGAAGCTCGGCGAATTGGAAAAAGCCCAGGGCTTGTTCCGGCAAGTGGAAACAGAGTACCCTGACTCCGATTCTGCCGCCGCTGCAGCAGAGTACTAAGACTGAAACTGGGAAACGAATGGCAACTGAACCGGAGAGTATTCCCGTGTAAGCTTGTGTTTTTATGGATTCAGTCCATGAAACGGTTTCTACTGCCCCTCTGTACCGCTAAGAGAATACGCAGCTATTTTCTTTCGAAAGGGGATTACCGCTGCAAGAGGAAGAAGCGTTACAATTCCGCTGAACATAAACATTGCACTAAAACCCCTGGAATCTAGAATCAATCCATTTAGACTGCTGCCGATAAATCCTGCCAAACCAAGGCCAATCCCCCCATAGAGTGACATTGCAAAAGCCTTCCGTTCAGCAGGAACGGTATGGTTTATAACGCTCACGACGGTTATATGGATAAGTCCGAAAGAAAAAGCATGCAAAATCTGAGCTCCAATAATAACGGTCAGAGGCGCTCCGGATGCATACACAAACATGCGGACGGCAGCTCCTCCTATAGCCAGAATGAGAGCTGCTGCTGATCCGAACCGGGAGACAAGTTTGTTACCGTAAAGAATCATCGGCATTTCAGCCAAAGCACCAATTGCCCAGATCCCGCTTACACTGTGTATCCCGTAGGAATCCCGGATAAACAGACTGAAAAATGAATAGTATCCGGTTAAGCCCATTTTAATAAAGAAAGCTGCAATAAGCACTGCGTAGAACGGCAAATGAAGGCCATCAAAGAGGGAACCCGATTTTTTCCCTCCTGTTTGTAATCCCGTTTGTCCGTGTTTCTCTGTTTCAGGCAGAGAAAGGGTACTTAAAAACAAGAATCCTGAAATACCGGCAAAGAGCAGAATAATTTTGAAAGTACCGGGGTTATCAAGAAAACCCGTAAATTGAACACTCAGCGAAATAACCACAAACCCGATGCTGCCCCAGATACGCACTTTACCATAATGTACCGCGGGATCAGGAAGCATTCTCGATGCAAGTGCGTCCTGCAGGGAGGGGATGGGACGATAAAAGAATCCGAACAGGACAAGAAATGCTCCGGTGCAGATCAGCGAAGAACTCAACCCCAGAAGGAACAGAATCCCCCCGACCGAGATTGATAACGCAAGCAGAAAAAGACGGTATCTTCCGATTTTTTCAGCAATCCAGCCGACGAAAAGGGGCCCCAGTATCCCTGCAATTTCATAAAATCCCAGAAAGAGGCCGATCTCTGCAGCAGTAAACCCTTTATTCCGCAGTATTACCTGCAAATACGGTGCAACAACGGCAATCGAGGAAAAGAAAAGAAAATAGTTTATGCCAAATCTAAAAATCAAGAATGCCTCCTGCAGTATGTATACCACACAACAGGAGGCTGCTTCTACAGATTATTATTACTTTTTATAAACGTGAAAAAAAGCCGGGCATCTAAAAATCAGCCAGAGAAGCAGGCAAAGTATTACAAGAGCGTATACTGTAAATAACCAGTCTCTCCATAATGTACCTTTAACTAAATGTCTGCAGCAGCATTGCCAGGGATATCCCCAGGTAATTTCCAATTGCGTATCCGATAATACCGGTTGTTATTCCTGACAACAGGACAGTCGGATTTTTTAATGCCCCTGCAACAACAGGGACAAACGGAGGTGAGCATATAGCCGAAACAGAGGTAACAAGAAAGGTATCGGTATCAATCCTGAAGATCCGGGAAAGCAGTGCATGTAATGCCATACTTCCGAATATTGCAGCAAATACAAAAATCAGTATTTCATAGTTCATATGGAGAAGACTTCGCATGTTGGTCATGGACGCAACATCGAAGCAGAAAATATAGATACTATACATCCCTGCCTGAAAGGTTTTCTTAATATTTCGTACCGCCGGGATAAAAGACAAAAGGATACTGAATGTTGTTATGGACAGAATGGTAACTGCGGCGCTTCTGTCATCGGGGAAGAGAGAACTCACCAACAGGGAAAGTGCAATGACCGTTCCTGACAAAAGAACCGCGAGCCCCAAAGGAGGAAGCACTTTTCTCGAAAACATCCCTTTATATTCATCTACTGATTCACTTTCATAGACTGTATGCGTATTCAGTTTTGCTTTGACCTTATCGAAGGGAATCAGAAACTTGCTAAACAGTTTTTGCCCAACCGAGACTACAAAAACGATATATATGAAACCAAAGATTACATCATAGGTCTGAAAAAGGATAAAGACGGTACTGTTAATATTTAGAGCAGCCTTTATGGCTGCCAGGTTTGGAGTTCCTCCGGTATAGACACCCACTGCCATTCCGGCTAATTGGTACGAGTTTTCGGCTCCCCTGCTGTTCATTACATAAAAGATAACAGTACTGACCGCCACTACTGCAATGGTTGCCAAAAGCATCGAAAGGATTGCCTTCCCCGCAATCTTAAACCAGTTTTTTACATTTAGTGAAAACAACAGCAGCGGGAGGGAAACTGCTACAGTAATTTCAGAAATGGTTGATTGGAGCGAAGTTATCGCACCGGGTAATAACCCAGCATTGCCTATAATGATTCCGCCAAGGTAACAGAGAAGAACAGCTCCTATCCTGTTTAAAAAGTCGTACTTGTAGGTAAGGTAAAGTACACCTGCGGGAAAAAGAAGAGAGATAAGTATAAATGCAACACTCATAGGATATAGTATGCTTTCCCTGCTGATCTTTCAAGTATGTTCTACCGGATGATCCAACAAACAGAATATCTCTTTTAGATTTTTTTTATTGTTAAATTTTATAATAAAGGATATATTAATTGGTACAGTAAAATCTGGATAAAAAAGTGAACCACAATAATACTCTGTTGCGCCGCAGGCTTGTTTTTATACTCTTTCTGGCACTGGTATCGATTTATCCGGTAACTGCAGAAGCACCGTACAAGGGGGTAAAGATCCTGATAGGGGTTAAACCGGAAAGCAGCAGAACAGAATCAAAACTGGATACTCTTATGTACAGCGTCCTTCAGCTTGACTTTGAAAAGAGAGGATTTACTGTAAAAAAGGTTTATTCTGATGATTTCAACTCATTTGAACCCTACTCATCGGAAAATCCGGATGCAAAACTCGCTGCTGTCTGCAAATACACCAGAAATGATTCTTCCCTGGATATTTCTGTAGATCTGTATGACATTACCAATAAAAACCTTTTATCGACAGCTGCTACTTCTGCAGATCTTGCCCTGGACTTCGATTCGGAGCTTTCACTTATGGTGGCAAAACTGTTAAAGAACGCAGAGAGTAAGTTGACTGTACTTGCTGAAGAAGCTGCAAAAAAGACTAAAACAGATACCGAAGATGCAGAAATGGTAAAGGCAGTGGAATCAAAAAAGGGTGTAAAGAGCGGGATGGAGGTATTTCTCGATACCGGTTTGAGCCTGGGGGCAGGAGATAATAAAAATACCCTGGGTAACGGCGGGTTTAACACCGGGGTTTCTGTAAATTACTGGTTTTTTCTACCCTTTGGGTTTATAGGACCGGGGGCAAGTATCTCAGCAAATATCTATCCTGCTGTCGGACCGGAAAAATCAGCAAGTCTCTACACCATACCCATAGGGCTGAGTGCGGCTTATTCATCATCGACCAGGAGGCTGATCTCCGCCTTGGTTCAGCTTGAAGCCGGATCCTCCCTGGCTACTCTTATATTCAGCAAAGAATCTCCCCTGACAAAGATACTTCCATACCTGAGCATTAAAACTGCACTCAGGATTAACCTGTGGAACGGCATGAGCCTTGGTTTAAGAACCGTATACAGTATATGTTTTGAAGACAAATCGATGCTTTCAACTTTTACCCCCTCTCTCCTTGTTTCATTCAGGAGCTGGAAATGAAAAAAGCAGCTCTTTTACCAGTAATTTTTATTTCACTTTTTATACTGCTTACCTATAGCTGCGATGATTTCAGTCTTACAGAGCTCCTCAGCAGCGATATTACCCTTGTACCGGAAGAAGCAACACTGGACGTGGGGGAATCCATTACCTTTCATGTTGCTGCCGGTGTAGCCCCCTATACCTTCAAGGAAGTTGGAGACGGCGATATCCCCGGGGGAGAGTTTACCGCTCCAGGGACTCCCGGAGATTATACCATTCTGGTTACAGACAGCAGGGACCGTACAGCGGAAGCATCTGTAACCGTGGTTGACCTGCTGACATTATCTCCCCAGATGGTAACAACCGGTATCGGAGGGGATATAGCCTTTACCATCAGCGGAGGGAGCGATCCGTATACGGTAACCCTTAGCGATGTATCTCTTGGAAGCCATAATCATCCAGGGGACAGTACCACGGATTTCACTTTTAGTGCAATTGCAGAAGGAACTGAAACCATTACTGTTACCGATAAT
>JANTFL010000162.1 GCA_024763455.1 Sediminispirochaeta sp.
CCCGTTCCACGGGTTGTGGTAACAAGGGGATTCCGTGCCGAAGCAGGGACAAGAGCCAGCCCCGAAGCAGAAGCCATCTCTATTACCCCGACTCCCCCAGGCAGAATTCCGTACTCTGCTTCAACAGCATTCCCCAAAGGTCCGGTAACGGTTTTATGGACTTTTCGTCCTCCCAATCCTTCGGTCAGGGCATCTACCGTCCCCTCACCTCCATCGGCAACGGGAATTGTCGCTATCTCTGCATCGGGGAAAACGGTAAGAACCCCGGTTTTTATCGAATCCGCCGCCTGGCTGCTTGACTGTGTTTCTTTAAACGAGTCGGGTGCAATCAGAATTTTCATGTTACCTCCGGAAATGGGAAGCCCATTTTAATCACTCTTTTCTCTCTTCTTCTGCGAGAATCTTTTGAACGGTTACTAGATTCTTTTGTATAGAAGGAAGGTTACTAATTCTAGACGCTTTTAGAAAGCACTCTTCAGCTTTCTTATAATCACGAGAATAATTCATCAGAATCGATCCTTTGTTATTTAGTGCCTGAAAATTCGTATTATCCAGCTCTACTGCTTTGGAGAACAAATTCAAAGCTTCCTCATCTTCCTTGGATTCAAGAAGTTTGTTCCCCTCATTATAGTATCGATAACTTAACACCACATTATTAAATGATTCTATTTTTGAGCAATTATGCAGCCTGGCTTTAATAAGGGACTTATCAATCTCATTTTTACATTCCTGTAGAGCTTTTTCATACCAGGATGCGGCTTCTTCCCTCTTCCCCCAAACATAGTACAGATCCCCCATAACCCTTAAACGTTCATAACTTTCACCATAAAGGGAGATATCATTTTTGAAATAGGATTCCGCATCCTCGTACTTAAATTGTGCTAATTTAACCAATCCCAGATTATAATCAAACCCTGGTTCATTTGGATTATAGCGATGTATCTTTCTGAAATACTTCTCTGCCTTTTCATAATCCCCTGAAATGAGACTATTTAAAGCAAACCGCCGCCAGAGAGGAAACATAAGCTCTATCATGATCTTTAGTCCTATTATAAAATACCGGTAGAAATTTTTCTACCGGTAAAATTAGTGAAAAGTTTTAATTACGGTTATACAAAAATTGATAAAACAGCTACACCGGCAAAAGCAACAACCCCTTCAAGGAGAGTAGCAGTTGTGTAAGCTTTATAGGCAGTTCCAACCTCCATATTTGAAAATTGTGAAACAACCCAAAAGTAAGAATCATTTGCATGGGAAACAACCATAGAACCTGCACCTATTGCCAGAACAGTTAATGCAGGATTTAACCCAAGAACTCCTACCAATGGAGCCATTATTGAAGCTGTTGTTATAATCGCAACTGTTGATGATCCCTGGGCAGTTTTAAGTGCTGCAGATATTATAAAAGGCAAGAATATACCAAGTTTCAAACCAGCCATATTTGTATTTATGAACTCAGCCATTGGAGACGCCTTCAATATTGAACCAAATGCCCCACCGGCACCAGTAATTGCGAGAATTAAAGCTGCATTCTTTACACCTTCGCCCATCCAGTCATGTACAGCAT
This sequence comes from Sediminispirochaeta sp., assembly GCA_024763455.1. Classification (GTDB taxonomy): domain Bacteria; phylum Spirochaetota; class Spirochaetia; order B11-G9; family B11-G9; genus B11-G9. The sequence goes on from JANTFL010000162.1 coordinate 1,568, forward strand.
CTCCCATCTTTGTTTTTGGAACCAGGGTCAATGCAATAAGAACACCAATCATAAGCGCGGTTACAGGATCTCCAATAAAGGCCAGAAATGCTGCAAATCCGCCGTCACCGAATGGTTTTGTGGGATATGCGGCGATAGATTTCAGGAAAATGAGCAAGATAGGGACGATAAGGGGTAAGAATGAATGAAGCCCGCCTGGAAGCTTTCCATATTTCTTCACAAGATCATCATAGTTTTCCTCAATCTTTGCTGTAATTTCATAGCGCTTGGCAAATTTTATTGCCCAAATATACCCTGCTATCATGGCTGGAATTGAAACAATAAGCCCCAACCCTATTACGAGACCAAGATCAGCTTTTAAGAGTCCTGCGGCTGCTATAGGGCCTGGAGTAGGCGGGACCAGAGTATGGGTTGCATAAAGGCCGGTAGCCAGGGCTACAGACATTACTGCCATTGATTTTTTGGTTTCCTCAGCAAGTGCTTTATTCAGTGGTGTGAGAATAATAAAACCGGAATCACAAAAAACTGGAATCGAAACAATATATCCCGTAATACTCATTGCCAGAGGAGCCCTCTTTTGTCCAACCAGCTTTAGAATTGCACTTGTCATCGATAAAGCAGCGCCTGTCTTTTCAAGAATAGTCCCTATTATCGTACCGGCAATAATTACAATTCCGATATACCCAAGTGTTCCTCCAAAACCTCCTCTAATTTTCCCTACTATATCTTTCAGCGGTAATCCAATTGCAAGCCCATAAAGAAAAGCGATACTAATCAACACAACAAATGCGTTCATTTTGTATCGTGCTGTTAAAAAGATAATTAATAAAACAGCAATCAAAAGAAACAGTAGTGCTATTCCACCAGAAACCATACATATACCTCCATATAAATATTTACCTAAAGTTTATATATGTAAATGTCACAAATAAAGGGCTTTAAGCACTATAAAATTCTTTATTTTTGTGCAATCTGCACAATTCGCACTAATGCTGCTGATAAAATGCAAGGAAAGAATACATAAAATCCCGATCTTCTATACTCTGTAACGGGTCGATTCCTATCAGCTCTTTTATTTTATCCAGTCTTGCGTAAACTGTATTGCGATGAATTCCAAGCTCTTTTGCTGTCTCAATTATGGACATGTTACATCTGAAGAGAGCTTCGACGGTATCCATTATTTTATCATTGAGTATGAAGTTTTGTCTTTTCTCGTATACAGTAAAAATATTGCTAAAATCTTTGAAAGGAATTCTGCTTTGAAGAAAAGTGGGAATATGATCCGAAAAAAAATGTACACCCTCAAAAGACCCTGAATAATAATTCATTAACCATTGTGCATGTTGATACGATGCTCTAAACAGATCGAAATCCTGCTGGATACTCCCCGAAAAACATGAAAAAGAAGGATGATATCCTTTTTGCTTTAAGGCATTTCTCAGCCCTTCTATGTATTCTGTTACAATGAATTTGCTATTAGATAACTTCATAGGCTCAAACCCGTCTAAAATTTTAAATATAAGCAAATTATAATCAGCCGTTACGAAAGTCATATCCTGTTGAGCATGAAAATGGGTATTCTTTATTATTGGGATGAACGTATTTAAGTCCACATTCCCGGAGAACCGCAGGATAAGCGGTATTCTTAATAGATCATCCCTGTATCCCAGTTGCGAAGCCAGATTTTTTATCTTCGCAATCTCCATATTTTCTTCATAAATCAGCATACTTAGCAGCAGGTTCTTTTTATCCTGCCGCCGCAAAATTTTTTCTTTATATAATTCATACTCCAGCATGGTTTCTACAGCAGTTTTCACGGAATACGCCAGGCTCTTTATTTCATCAGGATGCCCGGTAACTCCTATAACCCCTAAGACCTTTTGTTGGTAAATAATTGGCAGATTAATTCCCGGCTTGACACCTGAGGGGAGACTATCACCAGGGTAAATAATCTCAACATCTTCCTTCCCGTGAATAATATTAAAAGCAGCTTCATGAAAAGAATCTATCCTGGTTGGATCTGTGCTGGCAATAATAATTCCATCTTCATCCATTATATTAATATTATAATCCAGGTGCTCGGTGAATCTCTCCAAAAGACTCCTCGCCATTGACCGTCTTATCATGCCAATCCTCTCTTTATTATTAAATCTACTCCTGTAACAGTATTTTGTTCCCTGTCCTGACTTCCATAAACCTCTCTCCGAGAGACTTCAGTTTGTTTTGTGCATGTTCACCTGTGCAATGGCAGGTACCGAGGTATCTTATTCCGCTTTTTTCAAAATACTCTGCCGTAGATGTGATCCGTTTTTCATCGGCCTCTATCAAATGGATCCCGCCGATTAAAGCATACAGGGGACGGTCCAGGGCGGATGACACTGTATCGAGCATGTTCTTTATTCCCGGGTGGGAACATCCAACCAGGACAACCAGCCCCTTCGGGGTATCAAGCGCCAGAAGGATCTCATCGGCAAATGGATCTTTGCTGAAAGAAGATCCATCATACAACTCATATACGGAGCTGGGCAGTTCATCAGCATTGACCCGGCTGAAATTGGTTACGGTAAAAACACCGGGGAACAGTTCCGTGACAGTGTCTTTAATGACCCTGCGGATTATCCCATTTTTCTCCAGAAAATCCCTGTTGAAATTATTTCCTTTAAAGGTGTGTTTCGAATCTTTCACACTGTACTTTTCGGTGAAAAAACCGCTGCCGGTAACAAGCTCAAATCCGCTGCTCATTTCACACAAAGCTCTGAAACCGCCTGAATGATCGTAGTGTCCATGGCTCAGCACAACGTAATCGAGATTTAACAAATCGACACCCAAACGCTCTGCATTGTCCATGAATGCACCGCTCTGTCCGGTATCAAACAGAATTGCATGTCCATCAATCTCAATATAAAAGGAAAGCCCATGCTCATTTTTTAACAATGGATCAGCGGCAGGAGAATCTTCTATTAAAACCGTTATTTTCAATGCCATTATAGAATAAGTATATATTCATGGATAAACACTGTAAACCATGATAGACTTGTTCCATGATTACAGGTAACATTTTTTCCGTATTGCAGAACGATTCAAACTTAAACCTTAATGGAATCATTGGATCATCAGATACTGACCTTGAGCTGCTGACTGCTTCGTTTCTTGTTCGCCTGGGAAGTAAAAAGGGTCCGCTGCTTACCGCTGCAGAGAACATC
>JANTFL010000163.1 GCA_024763455.1 Sediminispirochaeta sp.
ATCTCAACATTATCTTTGTCCATAAAGGGGAAAAGTTTTTTTCTGCTCATTGTATCGGGAAGAGACAAGACCTTGACCCGAATTCTATCATCCCCGGCCAAAAGCTTGAGTGCCTCGATTCCCATATTTCCGGTAGCACCGGTTAATAAAACTGTTCTTTCAATCATGTAATAAAGATAAAACGGTTAAAACCCCGCTGCAATCGCACAGACAGGGTATTTAACATCACCCGGGAGGGTGATTTCAGGGGGTGATTTTTACCATATAAACAAGCTGAACCCGGTTTTTAACCTCCAGCTTCCGGTAAATATTCTTGACATGAGTCTTAACAGTGTTGCCTGAAATAAAAAGTGCTTCTGCAATCTCACGGTTACTTTTCCCTTCAAGAAGCAGTTCAACAATTTCCTTCTCCCGCTTACTGATATCGTATTTTTTAAACAGTTTTTCCAGATCAGCCTTACTGTCCTTGCTGCCCATTTCGTATTTGGAAATATAGTGTTTAACAATAAACTGATAAACAAGAATTGAAAAAACCATATAAGATAGATTTATCAGCTTAAACGGAAAAGACCGTAAAAACAGAAGGTCCAGGGGAACAAACAACAAAAGAGGATAAAATGCAATCATGATTTGTGAAAGAAGAGCGTAGTTTGCAGCACCTTCTTTTTTGGATAGATAAACAGTAGCCACTATAGTAGGCAGAACAAGAATTAGAGAGCTGTAAACGTAAAGGTCGTTTATTACCTTTTCCAGAGCAGACTGCCAATCCGGGGCAGAGAGCAAAAAGGTAAAATAAAAACTTGCAGCAATAAACAAAATGCTGCCGGAATTAATTAAAATATCAGCAAGCTTTCTGTTTCTTGCCTCAAGGGTAAGAAGATTAACAAGGTATAAAGAAACACCCCGTGTAAAAGCAATTATCGAGAAAATAACAACTATTACGCCGTACAAACTCAAAGCTGCAACGGTACTGCTTTTGGGCAGATCCCCTTCTGCAGGTCCGAAATAAAACATAAAAGCAGTAAATACATACACAGTAAGGGGAACCAAAAGATAGAGGAAATTTTTTACAAGTATATCTCCGGTTTTTACAAACAGGATAATACACAGGACCATGAGAGAAAAAATTATGGAGAAATGGAAAAGCAGCAGTATTTCCGATACAAGAAAAATCATTTTTTGCTCATGGTTTCCTCGTAGCAGGATATAGCCCGGTACCGCACAAAGGTATGGAGGCTCTTGCTGTTTTCAAGATTTTCCCGGGGAAGAAATCCACCCGCCATAGAAGCATGACCTCCGCCGAACCCAACCCCTTCAAGGATACTTCTTACAAGGATATTTGCCTTTAACCTGCTGCTTATACTTCTGACCGAAAATTTAATCCCTTCTGGTCGTGGTGAATAGGCTACAACAATATTCACCCCTGCAATGGTGACCACTATATCACTTGCAGCCCCCAGGAGAGAATCGTTGCTGTTGTCAAGATACAGGAATCCGATTTCGCCATAAATTTCAACAGAATGAAAGGCTTTAGCGTAATCGTTAAGGTCAGCAACACTTATCTGATTCCCCTTCAGCTCTGTAATAAGGGATATACTGGAAAGCCCGTACAACCGGTAGAACATATCGATATCCAGACTTGAAACCCCTCTGGTAAGATTGTCAGTATCCATAAATATTCCGTAAATAAGGGCAGTAGCTATCCGGCCAGGTATCTCTATGTTGTTTTCAAAAAAATACTCAGCAATAATAGTTGAACACGCGCCGACATCAGGCCGGACATCTTCAAACTTATAGCCTTTATTGCCCATGTACTCATGGTGATCGATAACCGCAACCTCCTCTGTAACCAGATCAGTAACATTAGAGTTTTCCTTCTGAACATCAACAAGAACAGTCCAGTCCTCCTCTCCCAGCGTTGCCACATCCTGTGCCAGGAACAGTTCAATTCCGAATAGTTCCTGCATCTTGACAGAGTTCGCCTTCTCTATCTCGTTTTCATAAACAATCACTGTATCGACACCCCTTGTTTTGAGCAGATACTGAAGAGCGAAACTGCTGGCAATTGCATCGGGGTCCGGGACGTTATGGGGCTGTATAAAAACCTCATCGGGAGCATTCTTTAATAGCTCAACCAACGCAGTTAACCTGGTTTTTCCCACGGCAAACCTCCTTTCTATACTAGTATAGCATGGAATTACATTATGTTTTACATTCAACACTTAACATACTGATATATTTTTTGTATGATTAAATTAGTCACCATTGGAGGTACCATGAAGAAATACATTTTTGCTTTCATTATGCTTGTAACAGCAGCACTATCTTTCACCCTGACCATCAGCGCAGCTGTATATAAAGGGCCTTCCGGCTTTGGAATGATTAAGCTCTTTGAAAAGCCCCCTATAGTTTCAAATGATGTTAGTTTTGATTTTTCAGTTTTACCCACTCCCCGTGAAATGATTGCCCGGGTTGCTACAAAAGAGGTAGATATTGCTGTTTTTCCGGTAAATATTGCTGCAAAGTTGTACTCCAAAGGGCCTGGCTATAAGCTGGGAGCGGTGACAGGAATGGGTATTTTCTCACTTCTCTCCCGGGATAGTATCTCTTCCTGGAGCGATCTCAAAGGCAAGACTCTGTACAGTGTGGGCAAAGGAGCAACTCCTGAATACCTTTTATCATATCTGGCAGGTAAAAATGGTTTATCACTTTCCACAGAGACAGAAGTGATCTATTCAATCACGAGCGCTTCGCAGTTAGCTCAAATGCTGATAGGGGGGAAAGTACGCAGTGCAGTACTTCCCGAACCTTTTGTTACCCTGGTTAAAATGAAAGCTCCTGATGTAAAAAAAGCTTTGGACTTTCAGGATGAATGGAAAAAAGCAAACAATTCGGAAAATACATATCCCGTAACCGTTGTTGTTATTAATCCGGATCTTGTAAAGTCCAATCCTTATGCTGTAAAGGTATTTCTCGAAGCTTACAGAGATTCAATTGACTGGGTCAACAAAAACCCGGAAGAGGCTTCCATACTGATTGAGAAATACGGTGTCCTGTCCGCGTCTGCAGCAAAGGCGGCAATCCCAAACTGTAATCTTAAATATATTCCTGCTCAAAAGGCAAAACCCTTGATAGAAGAGTTTCTGACAGTTATGCTGAAAGCAAATCCTGTATCAGTGGGCGGAGTTTTGCCGAATGAAAACTTCTATCTGGAAGAATAGCATACTATCTTTCTTGGCAGCAGCAGTTTTACTGCTGCTGTGGCAATTTGTTTCGAACTGGATAGATGCAGAAATCATCCTTCCTCCACCCGGAAAAGTATTTGCAGAAGTTTTTAAGATTGTAGAAAGCAGTGTTTTTTTTAGCGATCTTAAAGCCACTTTTCTCCGGGGTCTGTGGAGTTTCCTTCTTGTCATGTCTACCGGACTTGCAGCAGGAATTGCTGCCGGCAGATATGCTGGAATTAACGCTTCATTCCGGCCACTATTGGCAGTGATTAAAACAACTCCTGTTATGTCTGTTATTCTTATAGCAATTGTTTGGTTCCGTACCGGTACGGTCCCGGTTTTTGCTGCATTTCTTATTACCTTCCCTGTCATTGTTGAAAACTGTATTACAGGTATAAGGGAAACAGACAGACATCTTATTGAAATGGCTGATCTATACCAGATACCACCTCTCGATATCCTTATAAATATTTCAATCCCTTCAATGCTGCCCTATATTATTTCCGGAGCACGGACTACTATAGGACTTACCTGGAAGGTTATTATAGCAGGAGAGATTCTCAGTCTCCCCAGAAACGGGATAGGATCACAGATGCAGCTTTCCCAACTCAACCTTGAAACAGGAAAAGTTTTTGCATGGACTCTGGTCGCCATTATACTGAGTGCTTTATCACAAGGTTTTTTTTCGGGACTGCTCTACCTGGCAAAACGCAGGAGGATACTATGGACATCTCCCTGAAAAACCTTGATTTATCGTACGGGAAACTTCCTGTTTTTAAATCGCTTTCCATTACATTTGAAACTGATACCATAACCGCGGTTCTCGGTCCTTCCGGATGCGGGAAAACTTCTCTTCTTAATCTTATTTCAGGGAGTATTAAACCGGATTACGGTCACGTAACAATAAAAGATAATCAAAAAATCAGCTATATTTTTCAGGAACCACGACTCCTTCCATGGAAGACTGTCGCGGAAAACATACACTTTGTTCTTAAACATATATTTCCCAAAGCAGAACGGGAGAAAGTTATTACCCATTACCTTTCTCTGGTCAAAATGGATGATTTCAAAAACTATTACCCAAACGAGCTCTCAGGTGGTATGAAGCAGCGGACCTCTATTGTCAGAGCATTTGCCTATCCTTCTGATATACTGTTGATGGATGAACCATTTCAGGCACTTGACCTTGATTTAAAATATTCTTTAATTGAAGTTTTCAGGAACCTCTGGAAAGAAGATCATCGGACAACCATCTTCGTGACCCACAATATTTCCGAAGCTCTTCTTATTGGAGACAGGATCCTTGTTCTGGAACATGCTCCCGGCGGGATCAGGGAAACGTTCCCTAACCCCCTCCCGGAGAAAAGCCGCTTCCCGGGAAACAGTGAACTGCTTACCCTGGAAAGCGGACTGTATCAATCATATTTTTACAACCGGTGAAGAGGTCTCGGTGTATAGGTTGTATGGAGCAGTTCATGGGATTTACTGCTCATAGG
>JANTFL010000164.1 GCA_024763455.1 Sediminispirochaeta sp.
TCATCTGAGACCTCTGTCCCCCACTGTCTTGTCCAGATTTTTTCACCCTCAAAGGAAAATTTGGACAGAAAAATATCAAATTCTCCCGCATAAGCATTTCCCTCCATAGAACCTTCAGCATATCCGCACACGTATATCCCGGTATTGTCAGCAGCAACACCTGTTCCGCTGTCCCTGCCTTCGGTTCCCCACTGCCTGGTCCACATAACATTTCCGCCGTTATCATACCGGATGAGAAATGTATCCCATTTACCGGAAGATTGACACCCATCCAGTTTGCCGAGGGTTACTCCTGTAACGTACATGTCTCCGTTATGCACAACAACGTTTTTTCCAATATCGTTCTTATCAGAACCCTTGTGGACCTCAAGAGCAACAGAAACCGGATCTTCGCCCTTCCCAGCCCCCCAGGACGGAACCAATGCCATAGAAATGATAATACAAACAATAAAATATTTTCTCATGTATGTTTCAGCTCCCTGCTTTACAGTATACAACATCGGTAATGATGATCAAATTTGCATTCTTTGTTGTTTTGGCTTAAAATCTTCCTATGAGCAGCCTGTCTAAAAAAGCCTCAATCCATATAGTTACCGTTTTTATCATTTCGGTAATAATTACCCTGCTTCTAGCTACGGTACTTATTTACTCCCGGTACTATAGACAAAAAAGATTTCTTATTGCCTCGTATACAGAAAAAGCTGACATGGTAAAGAACGAAATCCAGTTTGAGCTGAGTTCAATAGTTTCCGACCTTCGTACTCTATCCCAAATCAACTCGTTTACAGAATATCTTGACACTGGTTCCAGCAATCTGAAGTTGGAGATTAGTCAAATTTTCGAAGTCTTCAGCAAAGAGAAAAAAGCGTATGATCAAATACGTTTTATCAATTCCAAAGGGAAGGAAATTATCAGGATAAATTACAACAAAGGGAATCCTGCTGCCGTCAATAAAGAAAATTTACAGGATAAAAGCAGCCGCTACTATTTCAAGGAGACATTTAATCTTGATGCCGGAAGCGTATATTTTTCCCCATTTGACCTTAATATTGAGCATGGAGAAATTGAGCAACCTTTAAAGCCAATGATAAGGGTGGGGATACCTGTATTTAATGCTGCTGGAGAGAAGAAGGGAATTCTACTGGTAAATTATCTCGGCAGCTCTTTACTCAATACCCTGTCTTCTATTAAACCTGCAGAATACAGTGACATCTATCTCTTAAACCCGGAAGGATACTGGCTCTATTCTCATGATTCCGCAAAAAACTGGGCATTTATGTATCCGGAGCTGAAAGATATTTCCTTTGCAAAACAGTATTCTGAAGAATGGAAAACGATCAGGATGCAGAGTTCAGGAATAGTCTACGGCAAAGATAATGTTTTTATATTTACAACCATAAGCCCTTTCAATACCCCTTCCATTCAGGCGCACTATTTTTGGAAAACTGTTATTCATTTCCCTGATAAAGCCTTTTCCGCTCTTTTCGTTAACGTTTTTAAGTTCTTTTCAGTTTATATAGCCGGAATTTTTATCATAACATTTATTCTTGTGTTCTTAATTAATGAAGTCGTGAATGAACGGAGAAAAACACAAAAAGAAATTACAGCTTCCCTGGCAGAAAAGGAATTACTTTTGCGTGAGATACACCACCGAGTAAAAAATTCCCTATCTCTTGTAGCAAGCTTTATAGGCATGTACCGTTCCAGTCATCCGGAAGCGGAGAATGATTATTTTTTTGATGCTCTTGAGCAAAAGATTGATGCAATAAGCCTTGTTCACAGCTACCTCTATCAGAGCGCTGATATAAAGAATGTTGATACAAAATCCTATTTTACAATCCTTTTGCAGAATATGACTGATAATCTAGCTGCATCTGACCAGAAAATTGAATTAGCTATAACAGGTGATTCCTTCTTTTTGGAAGCAGGGAAGATTATTCCCCTTGGGCTCATACTATCTGAGCTGGCAATCAACTCCCTGAAACATGCTTTTCCGGGAAACAGAAACGGCACCATTAAAGTTGAGGTTAAAAGAGAAGACAATGGTTACAAAATAACCTATTCAGATACAGGAGCAGGACTCCCGGCAGACTTTTCCCTGCAGGGAAACACCTCACTTGGAATAGTGATCATCACATCACTCATTGATCAATTAAACGGTTCAATCACCGTAAACAGAGGTCCTGAAACGATGTTTATTATGAATATTCCTGAGTAAGGGGATTACTCTTTAACAAATTTTCTTTCCAGAATCGAACCATCTCTAGCCGGCATACTGAGGATAATATAGTTTTTCCCTTTTTCGACTAATTCCATTTCATAACTGCCTTCAGGCAGAGTAATAATAATGGTATTATCCTCCATCTCCCATGTACCCTTAACCGTGTCATTAACACCCTTGAAGTTAAGTTTCTTGTTAGGTTTTATTGAAAGTTCCTGAACAACAACGCCTCTGCTCTTAAAATCATAGGTAGAACGGGCATCATCTTTCTGATGATAGGACCATACATTGGCATATTTACCCCTTAACTCAGTGGATCCGCAGGAGATAAAAAAAATCAGCGGTATAAGAAATACCATTAATGCTATGAGTTTTTTCATGAAAAATTCCTTACTGAATTTTTAAAAATAAAACCACCTCAAATAGAGGCGGTTACTGCTATTTAAACATTTATTCCTGTTTTATTCAAGCAAACTGAGTCACCATAACTCTTACTGGTCTTGCATTGTACGAAATATTCAGCTCTGCACTCATGTCTGTTAGTTTGGTACGTATCGTGGAGTAAATTTGTTTCTATATCTTGCTATACAACCTGTCTCAATCAACTATATTAATTCAAACAAAATATTATATAATTTTTCTTCACATCTATTGATTATTTTTCTTTTTATTCGTATATATGTATCAAAAGAATAAAGAGGAGTGATTATGGCTGTAGATTGTAGGACTCCCGCCAACACAGCGGAGAAATTATCAGATTCAGTATGCGTAAACAAGGTTAATGCGCAACCATCAAAACTTATTATACTGGGAATATTTGCAGGTGCATTTATAGGGTTTGGAGCACAGTTGGCTACGGTAGCTGGTCATGACATGAGCACCTACTTTGGAGTAGGCTTTTCCAAACTTGTTATGGGTGCAGTTTTCAGTGTCGGACTTATGCTGGTAGTCATTGCCGGTGCCGAGCTCTTTACGGGGAATAACCTCGTTGTCCTTTCAGCATTGGACAAGAGAGTATCATGGAGAAAGGTATTTGCTCACTGGGGAGTGGTTTTTGCTGCTAATTTTATTGGGTCGATACTTCTTGTTTATATGATCTTTTACTCCGGGTTATGGAAAGCTTCAAGCTACCATGTAGGAGCATTTGCCCTTAAAATAGCCAACGGGAAGGTTAACCTGTCCTTCATGGAAGCGTTTACCAGAGCAATTCTGTGTAACTGGCTGGTTTGTCTTGCCGTCTGGATGGCGTTTGCATCGAGATATGTAATCGGCAAGGTTTTTGCAATACTGTTTCCTGTCATGGCATTTGTAGCCTCCGGATACGAACACTCCATAGCAAACATCTTCTTTATAGTTAAGGGAATACTCTTAAAAGGGCAACCTGAGGTTGTTGCAGCTTCCGGGCTTTCAGCAGAACAGCTGGGCAATCTTAACTGGAACGGATTTATATTCAAAAATCTTATCCCGGTAACTATCGGAAACATAATCGGCGGTGCTTTCTTTGTAGCATTTCTGTACTGGATAGTATACCTGAAACCTCAGAAGAATGATTCCAAATAATTTTGTAAAGGCTCCTGTACTTTGACCAATGCAGGAGCCTTTTTTTAGAGGGGGAATTAATACATTACCTAAAAAGTAAAACTCCCGCTTAACCCAATGGTAAATCCCCGCATAACCAGCATTGCATCCGGCTCGTTGAGAACTGTCGTGGCATAACTGCCCCCCTTCGGTCCAATGTCATAGGAACCGCTCATTTCAAGAGCTGATTTTATATCCCGGTACAAAAAGTCCATCGATACACTCATTTTGCTGATGGTAAATCCAAAGCTCCCCCCTGCAACCCATCCAAAACCTAAGGAATTTTTATACGTTAAATCGGTTATTACTGCATAATTTCCAGAATTTCCCGCCAGATCCTCAGCTATAATTCCTTTAAAGGGGATAAGCGAAGCATTCCAGTTTACACCGCCGCCGCCGTAGGCTTCAAAGAACAGCGGTCCTAAAGGGAGAGTCCCTTTTAGCATTACGTATCCAAGAAACGAATCTCCCATAAACCATGGCTGGGTACTGACAACAGAAGCCCCTTCTACCATATAACCCTGAACCTTATTGTAGCTCATTCCGATCGGAAGACTTAAGAACTTACCGAAGGAAAAGCTTGTGGAAAAGCCGTTCTCGACAGAAACTGTTCCTCCTGCATCTTTGTAGTAAGCCTCCGGAAAGTACAGCGAAAACCCTGTCCCCGCTTCAGCCGCAAAAACACCTGATGTAACTGCAATCATAATAATACAAAAAACAAGTACCTTCTTCATTCTATTTCTCCTTCTGTTTCAAGCCTGAACCCTAATTACATCAATACCCTATTTGGCTGACAACTCCACCTTCTTCCCTTACCAAATACTGAAAATAACACCCATCACAGCATAGACAATTAGCTGGTACAACGTAAACAGTGCCCATGCACCACGGGGGCTCCCTTCAAACGTGCCGGTTGTCA
>JANTFL010000165.1 GCA_024763455.1 Sediminispirochaeta sp.
TAAGAGGAACCGTAAAAAACCGCTCCTCCATACTCGAAATACGGTAGAAACTGAACAGCAGTATTGCAGCAACAAGGGAGATTATTTTTATCGGCCAGTTATGAAGAATCCTTTCTATATATCTGTTAGTCTTCAACTATAAGCTCCTCATCTTCTTCCTCAGCCTCATCTTCATAGTTCAAGAGTGAGTTAAGCATCCGGCTGATCTTTCTCGGCGGAAGGTCATAGTATAGATTTGCATCATAGGAAATAGAGAGCGCTCCGGTTTCTTCCGATACAACAAGTGTTACAGCATCAGTATCCTCCGAGATTCCCAGTGCCGCCCTGTGTCTCGTTCCGAAACTCCGCCTGATATCCACCTGTTCACTCAACGGAAGAAAGCATCCCGCAGCAGCAATCTTCCCATTCTGGATAATAAGGGCTCCGTCATGCAGCGGAGTGTCATGACCAAAAATTGTCAGGATAAGGCTGGAAGACAACTCTGCGTTGAGCCGGGTACCTGACTCCATAATATTTTTTATTCCCACCCTTCTTGGAAAAACGATTAATGCACCGCGCCTGCGGTTAGACAGAACCTCCACAGCATTCAGTACCGTATCCACTTGAAAAGGATGGGCGGAATGATTAAGGCGGAACCACTCCCCCCTTCCTATCCGGGAGAATATGTTTCTTAATTCCGGCTGAAAGATAATGGCTACTATTATAACAATAACCGTAGCAAGACCATTCATAATCCAAAGCAGGGTCTCAAGTCTCAGTATAAAGGCAACCAGATAAAGAAGGCCGATGAGGAAAGCTCCCCGTATAAGCTGAACAGCCCGGGTTTGCACAAGGATCTTGTAGACCTGATAGATAAGAAACGCAAGGATCAGGATGTCCAGTACAGGTCTTATCAGATCGTTTATCAGCCATACGTTACCAAAAAGGTTCATAAACCTTATTATAGATACGAAAAGTGATTATTGGAAGAGGAAATTTATGTTATAATCACTTAGTTAAGGGGAGTGTGTTATGAAAAACGTAACAGTGAAAGAAGTTTATACCTCACTCACCAGAGAACCCCCTCTTATCAGAAGTAATGCTCTGCTGAAGGAGGCCATACGGGTACTTTTAAAAGATCCTCTGTCCCGCAGTGTTTATGTGGTGAACGACGATAGTAAGCTGGTAGGTATCGTATCCACCCTGATGCTTCTCAAAGTTTCCCATTATCTGCAGGGGAAAAAAACAGTCATGAAGGATGATGTCTTTAATGCAGTGCGGATTGCAAAGGCGGAAAAAATCAAGGATATAATGCATCCCCCCCTTTACGTCTATGAAGATACAAAAATTCTTGATGTACTTGAGATGCTTTCACGTGAAAATATCCAGGAGCTGCCTGTTGTTGATAAGGATAAACGGGTAATCGGCGATTTAAACTGCCTTGAAATACTAAAAAGGATCTGGCAGGTATAACCATGGATGTCTTTGTGTATACCTTTCTTCTCCTCGGGGCGGCTACATACATGGGACACCTTATGGTCCGCCTCAAGCAGCCGGAGATTCTCGGAGAGATCCTTGGAGGTATTCTGGTTGGGCCGGTGGCCCTTTTCCTGCTGTCCCTTGTCTTTGCTCGTGAAAAGCCTGAGATTATCAGGTACTTCTCACACGAGGAAGCAAGTCCCCTGCTTCAATCTATTATTGACTACTCTGCTGTTTTTATTATGCTGGGTGCCGGCCTTGAAATTGACAGGAAGGATCTTATCAAGGCAGGCAGGGCATCGGTCCTGACTGCAGTTTTCGGGGTAATTGTGCCGTTCAGTATGGGATTTTACGTAGGAAAGATTCTGCTTGGCCTCTCACTGCTTGCTTCCCTGTACATTGCAACAGCACTATCCATTACCGCAGTTGCCCTTTCTGTAGCAACGCTAATTCAGCTTGGAAAACTGAACACCAAACCCGGAATAACAATAATCGGAGCAGCAGTTGTCGATGATATTCTCGGGATTATCATTCTTTCTGTTCTTACCAGTCTGAAGAGCGGAGGAGAGCTGCAATCGTTCCATTTGCTTTTAATATTTCTAAAAGCACTTGCCTTTATTGGGATTTCCATAATCGCGGGGCCATGGATTGGCCGGTTGGTTTTCAGGAATTCGGAAAACATCTCCTCCAATGAAAGGCTCTCCCTTGTTTTAATATGGGTATTTGTCTTTTCGATGATTGCCCATATTGTCAACCTGCACGTAATGATCGGAGCGTTTTTAGGCGGTTTGACAGCCCGGGAGTATCTGCGTTCCACGGAGGTTGAAAATATTGAACGGTGGATTTGGGGCTTTTTTGCTCCCCTTTTTTTTGCATGGACGGGATTTTCGGTAACCCTCTCTGGTTCATCCCTGGGGCTGTCGCTTTTGTACATAGTAGGTGCCGCATTTGCAGGCAAGATTATCGGCGGCTCCATAGGTGCATTACTGGGAGGTATGCGGCCAAAACATTCCATTATTGTCGGGATCGGGATGAATGGACGGGCAGCTGTCGAGCTGGTTATAGCGAACATTGCCCTTATGGAGGGTATAATATCCCGGGAGATCTACTCATCAATTGTCTTTATGGCGATAATCACCGCAGTATCAACCCCGCTGCTTCTTAACCTGAGTATAAAAAAACTCAAGTTGTAGCCCCCTTTGTTTCCTTGACCTGATATTTCCACTGTTTTATACTTTTATAACAAACTCATCCGGCAGGGAGGTTATTATGAGTGAGGAAAAATATGCTTTAATTTACGGATCGGTTATCGGGAACTTCGATGTTGAGAACATCTTCAAGTATATTGATCAGAACGGACTTTCAGGGTGTACAGTCTATCTGGATACGGAGCCTGTACAGACAGTTACAGAACTGCTTACAAGCAGAAATAACGTGAAACTTGAAGTAGTAAAGAAACCCGGTAAAGAGGCAAAGCTCAAAGAGAAGGAACTAAAATCTGCTGATAAGCAGGTGGAACGGGTAAAACTCGAGAAAGTCTCTGACCGTTCGAGCTTCAGGGGAGGATGCTAGATTATCTGTATGAAAAGGATACCAGTACTTCTGATTTTAATCACTCTGGTTTCTTTGAGAATATTCAGCCAGGAGGTTACTATGGAACTAACCAGCTCAGCATTTCAAAATGGTTCAGCAATTCCGCTCCAATATTCCTGTAAAGGGGAGGATATATCTCCTCCCATGCACTGGGAAGGGGAACCTGAAAATACCGTCTCATTTGCATTGATCTGTGATGATCCTGATGCTCCCATGGGAACATGGGTCCACTGGGTTTACTACAATATCCCCTCTTCCATCCACGATCTGCCGCAGGCATTTACAACAGATAAGGAGCCATCTACAGGGGGGATACAGGGGATAACAAGTTTCCGCAGAACAGGATACGGCGGCCCCTGCCCCCCCAGCGGTACCCACCGTTACTTCTTTAAGCTCTATGCACTGGACTGCAGGGTAGACCTTAAAAATAATGCCGGAAAGGCAGAGCTTATGGAGGCATTGAGGGGACATATTCTTGCAGAAGCAGTGCTGATGGGAACCTTTGCACATTAAAGCATTACGTAACAATCCCGATAAAACCCACGTACAACTTATAAAATCGGTTGTCACCAGCTCCGTATCCTTTGCTCTGGACTTCTCTATTCTTACCTTCTCTGTGGAAGTCCTGGGGCTGTACTACCTTTTGGGAGGGATACTCGGTTTCATTACAGGAACAACCCTCAGCTATATTCTTTCGGTAACCTGGGTATTTCCGTACAAAACCGTCAAAGACAAAAGGATGGAATACAGTATATTTACCGGGATAGGACTGCTGGGTCTGCTGCTGAATATCTTTTTTCTCTGGTTCTTTACTGATGTTGCAGGATTTTATTACCTTATCTCCCGGCCTATTGGAGCGTCTTTTGTATTTTTCATTTCATTTTTCCTGCGAAAGAAGATACTTTTTTCAAAAAAAAATCATTCCAGCATGTAGTACCGGTTTGAGTTATTCCAGAGAGTAAATCCGCTGCTTTTACCATCTTCAAGCCCCTTAAGTTCACTTTCAAGATAAGCAGTGTATTCTGGCTTTTCCATAGCCAGTTCCCTGCCAATGAGAAAAGCCTGGACGTAGGGGCGGATCAGCACCCTTTCACCGGTGATCCTCCGGGCTCTGGCAGTTCCAGTACTGTAGATCATATAGGCCCATTTAAGATAGTCATCATCAGGCTTGAAACTCCTCGGAAAGTGGGAAGGATAAAACATCGGGGAGATAACATCCACATATCTTGAAAAAAGTTCGATATCCTGCCCGATCCAGTTACCCATTCGGTACCAGGAGTTAAATCCGTAAAGATCGGTACTGATGGGAATGGTAACTTTTTCCCTGACCTTCCTCAAGAAAGATTCAAGAGCATCTATTCTGCTCATTCCTTTACGACGATGACGAAACAAAGCTTTGGTAAGATCTCCATCGGAAGGGAACCTGATATAATCAAACTGTATCTCATCAACTCCTTTGTTTTGTAGTTCTTCGGCTATTGCAATATTATAGTCCCATACCTCATTGGAAAACGGATCGACCCAGAATTCTGTCTGAACCTTCTTACCCTCCCTGTCAACAAGATTCCCCCAGGGTTTACCCGATTCTGAATCCCAAATAGCA
>JANTFL010000166.1 GCA_024763455.1 Sediminispirochaeta sp.
CCATGTGCATAATGAAGTGCCAGCGCTGTATGATAGAGGATGTATGCCGCAGTGCCGTTATCAAGATACCGCTGTTTTTTTATAATTTCATCAAGAGCAGCTCCATCAATAAATTCAAGAACAATGTAGTAGGATGATCCAATGTTGAAATGATCGTACATATTTACGATCCCGTCGTGCCGAAAGTCCATGAGAATCCGTGCTTCCCTTTTGAACCTTTCGGTAATATCCTTCCGGCCTCTGAGGGTCAGCTTTTTTATGATAACCGGACGGTTCAGGGTGGGGTGGATAGCTTTGTAGACCGCTCCCATTCCCCCTTTTGCTATGAGTGATTCAACCTTGTATTTTCCTATGGATTCAGGTATTCTTGCCACCTTAAGCTCCCCCTTTATACGGCAATGTATAAAAACTTCTCTGTAAAGAAAAAACACTCATATTCCGGATAAATACCGTATTATATATCTCCGGATTGTGAATTTGAACATATTTCCCCCCTGCTCTCAAGTGGTAATGTCCGGTAACAGGCCGATGCCCTCCGAACATAAGAGCCTGCGGGAAGTACGGAAAGTACTCGTTTAGATAACTCTGCACACTCCCTTCCTCCGCCTCACCGTTTCTCGTCCAGGTAAGATCAAAAAGTACTTCTCTATTTATAAGAGCATTAACAAGTTCCTCCCGCCGGTGGTATCGCTTTGGTTCTGCATGTGTTACACAGAATCTGTCTCCAACGGCAAAACCGGGGAGCATCTTTTCAAATATATAATATTTTTTAAACACGCTGTTGCTGATAAATTTGTTAAACCATAGTTTCACCATGGCGCCTTCATAGACAAATTTTCCAAAGGATCTGTTTTCATCCATGTTCTCATTTGCAATGTTCTCGTGGTTGCCTTTGAGAAAATGGAAAAAATCAGGGAATGCAGCTTTGAGTTCCATTACCATAAGCATTACACCGATGCTTTCCCGCATCTCTTCATCCATGGCTTTATGGGTGCGGAAATCTGTGGAAAATTCTTCGAAAGCCTTCTGCCATCTGCGTACTGCCCGTGCTTCAGCGTGAAACCCGTCCCCTACACATACAACCTGGAGTTCTCCCTCCGATAGCGCCTTGAAAACGGTTTTTCTCATTCCCGGGGGGGTCCACTGCAGAAGCGAGAGCAGATACCCTGTCCTTGCATGGAGATCCGGTACCACGATAGTCGGAACAGGATAAAGTATCAATAGACCTCCCGGGTTTCCCTTTCTGTCGGGAGGTCTTAGGAACGAAGATTCAGCAGAGAGTGCAGGAATGACCCTGTCTAGTGAAGTTTCAATATTTTTTGAATCCAGTACATCCCTGCTGGAAGCTTTACTCATTATTCTGTTAAGCAAATCTCTGTTATTCATCTCTACTCAAAAATCAGCGTTTTGTTTACTTCTGCGAACTCATCGGCAAGGACCTGCGTAACGTTGGACAGAAGTTCCTCTTCTGCTTCCAATGGAAGCTCCTCCTGTACGACAGCTATCTTATAAACAGGTGAACTCTTCAGTATCGGTCCATCTTTAAACTGAACCGGTTCTCCTACCGTAATCTCACCATCTATAGCCGATCCCTCGCTGCGGGTACTTTCAGGAACATCCGTACGTAGTCCGATACTGACATACTCAACATTTCTTCCCTCTTCTCCCAAAGGGCCGAGGGTTAAAAGAGATCCTGAATACGTCATTATCAGACCTCCCTTTGCTTCATCAGGTGAAAAGGTTTCTACCTCTTCCAGATTTTCCTCCTCTACCTGACTCATGAAACTTGCTTCTTTTTCAAGCCATCCGCTTGCAAGAAGTTCCAGTGCATCTTCTCCTTCCGGCAGTACTACTGATCCGGAAAGCTGTTTTAAATGATTCTGTACTTCTTCTGATACTTTTGCAAAAGATTCTCCCATATTTTTCCTCCGTTAATGCAATGTATCGTCAAAGATATATCAATTTTCCATAAAAAACCAATATTTTCGCAAAAAAATGAAAAAATGTGTTATAATGAATTACATCACATTCCAGTCAAGGAGTTCAAGATGAATTTTAGTGATTTACCGCAAGAAATCAAATCCCACATGGAATCCCTTATAATTTCCTCAAATCTTTCAGATACCGCGGAGTTCAGGGATCTTCTTGCAGATACCTGGGAACGGAAATGTACCCTGTTCGAGGAGCAGACCCGTTTTTTAAAGATGGAGCTTACTGACAGGTACCGGGCCGATGACGGCAGGGGGATTATTGTACTTACCTATTCCGGGTCAATAATCAGCTTAGGACCTGAGGAGGATGAGCGGGAAGTTGAATACGCAAGTATCCACCTTCGAAGCGATGTTCCCAAAACAATTTCCATTCAATCTGCAGAGTTGGCGGATGATATCAAACTGGGACAGGCCGTGGTATTCTCAAAGGGACCTTTAAAAAAGACATCGGCAGCATACCGGATTGCCGTCTGTAATAATGATGTCTCCCCTGAACAGCAGAAAGAGCGTATCAGGGAAGGGATGATTTTTCTTACCAACGGTTTTATGAAAATCAACCGGAGTATTCATATAAATAAAACCAACATTCCGGATCAGTTTACCGCAAAGTCCATGGCCAGGTACGTTGCTAAAAAATACGGGATAACAGGGACCCTTGCCAGAAAGATTCTTGATGACTATCTCCTTTTAATAGAGACGGGGATGCTTCTTGGAGAAACAGTACCGTTGGGAAGAATTGGACGTCTTGCCCTTAAACGGAAAGAAGCCCAGAAGGCAAGGATTGTAAAGCATCCGGAAACAGGAGAGGAGATAACGGTAAAAGCCAAACCGCCGGTCTCGGTCCCGAAAATTTCTTTCAGCTCCTACATAAAGGAGAAAGCCGCCGAGGTTAGCAGTAGGGATGATACGATAGCGTAATTTGACAACCTGAAAGCTGATTTACCACCTGTTGTAAACCTTCTCCGCAAAGCCTGTAAGGTCCTTTATATTCAGTTCTGTGCCGTCATCGAGGACTGCTTTGCCGGAAAATCTGCCGAAGACCTGGTGCTGGTCGGATTTAATAATTACAAGGTCAGTTTTCGATGAACGGTCCAGGATAGGGATGAACTCCAGATTAAGGCGGCCCTGGTTATCGGAGAAATGCCACGGCTCAAGGTAGTTGTCCCCTGGGATGTCAAAAGTTACCCTGTCCAGTTTGTGAACTCTGCCGTTATAAAAAAGGGCATTTTCGCTGTGTGTAGAAAGATTCCCGAAGCCGTAGCCGATGTTGAATCCGAATGGTGTTCCGGATACCAGTCCGGAGGCAGAACCCCAGTACCAGGTATTGGAGTATGTCCATACACCCCGTCCCCAGTCCAGAACTCCGAAGGTGTCAGCGGGAGTAAAAAAAGTTTTACTTTTCCCAAGGGCGAGGCTGCCTGAAGCGGAAAGACAGTTGATTTTCCGGTTGTAGTAGAAAGCGTGTTTATTCTCTTTAAAAGGTGTCGCTACAGTTATGGACTCATTGCCGTCGGGTGTGGAAAGTTCAATTTTCCCGGAGAGGTCCTTATCCTTGTTAAAGTTCTTCCAGTAGAAATCCAGTTCTCTCCTACTTTCTGAAGCCGCAAACCTGATTTTTAGGGTTTTATTCTCATAAGCTGATACACCGGAATTTGAATCCTCCGGCAGCCGCCACTTTCCCAGGGTTAAAGGAACCATAACAGATCTGCTTGTTTCTGTTTTTGTATCAAAGTCAAAGACGGTAATGCTTGCAAATCCCAAGTATCCCATATCGGAGAGGGTCAGGGCAATACCGCCTGAATCGTTTAAGACACAGTAGTAGTCCCACTCTTTAAGTCTTAAAGGAGATGCTTTAATGTTCTCCCTGTTGTAAAGCCAAAACGGTCTCCGTGCCCATCCGGGGGTTGAAATTACACCGCCTGAGTCAAGTAGATTAATTTTCTCCGTTATTTCCTTTTGCATATTATATGGTAAGTCAGTATTATATGAGGGTCAAGAAAAAAACTAAAACCAGGGGGACCTTCTCTCTTCTCTGTTCGAATCAATAGAACAAAATGTTTGACATTTGTATATACATGTGCTATTTTGTATCAATCCTGTATAGACAAGTAGGAAGGTTGTTTTGGGTACAATAGTTACAGGCGCTTTTCTGATAAAAGAAAGTGGTATCGTAATGGAAAATTACGGATTAGCTTTTGATAATGGGAAAATATGTGCAATCTTGGAGAATAACGAACTTATAACTCAATTTCCAGATTATAAAGTTCTGGATTGCTCTGACCAGATTATCTCTCCCGGTTTTATAAACTCCCACATGCATCTATACGGAGTACTATCCCATGGAATTTCTGTTCCGACCGAAATAGAAGATTTTAAAAGTTTTCTGGAAGATTTCTGGTGGCCTAAGGTTGAGGATAGACTTGATCATGAAATGATAGCTGTAACAGCCAGGGCAATGGCTTATGAGCTTATAAACAGCGGTGTTACCGCTCTTTGTGATATTTTGGAAGCTCCTATGGCTATCCCGGGAGCATTGGAAATCGAGGCTGAAGTTTTGAAAGATGTTGGAATAAAAGCCATTCTTTCTTTTGAATCTTCGGAAAGGATTAACAAAAAAAATGG
>JANTFL010000167.1 GCA_024763455.1 Sediminispirochaeta sp.
GTTTCCCCGCCGGCTGTTATACTGCCTGAATCATAACTCTCACCCTCCTCTCCGATCAAAGCAATCGGAGCGTAGACAGGTACTTCATCACCCTCTTCGGCAAGGAGTGCAAGAATTACCCCTTCCTGCTTTGACTCGACATCCACTGCAGCCTTGTCGGTTTCTGCAACACAAAGGACATCTCCCACCTTTACTGTATCCCCCGGTTTTATCATCCACTCCACTATGATGCATGATTCAACGGAGTTCCCCAGTTTCGGCATCTGAATCTGTTCGGCCATAATCTATCCTCTTTTTCTTTATGCTTTACATATTATTACGTTTTCCTTTACATTATATTCCTTTTTGCTTTTCGTTTCAAGTTTTTTTCCTGTACTTCTACGAAAAAATGTAGTAAAATATCCTTATGAATACGAGCTTGAGCGAACGGGAAAAGAAAATACTCGATTTGTTAACCGATGAGTCAAACCTCACGGTAAATGAGATTAGTAAAAGACTCGATGTTTCCAGAGTAACGGTCAGGAGCGATTTCAACTCCCTGGAGGAAAAGGGACTTATTGTAAGAATGAGGGGAGGAGCTTTCCCGTCATTCCACCCTGAAATTCTTGAATCCCAGCGGACAATGATGGAAGAGAAAATTAAAATAGCAAAGAAAGCTGCTTCCATGATAACTGACGGTGATACAGTCATGATAAACGACGGTACGACATCTTCCCTTATCCCCAAATTCCTGCTGGGAAAGAGAGATATCCGGATTGTAACCAATTCCACCCTGATATTTACCTATGCGAGGATCAATCCTTCGCTGCATTTAACCATGGTAGGCGGTGAGTTCCGGGCTTCTTCCGAAGCGGTGGTAGGTCCCGTCGCCCTGAAGGATCTTGAAAACTACCACGTAAGGTATGCCTTTTTAGGAACCGGTGGGTACAGTGTTGAAACAGGCCTGACATCACAGCAGGCGGAGGGTGCTGAAATATTCCGGAAGATGAGCGAACAGGCTGAAAGGGTTGTTGTTGTGGCAGATTCCTCCAAGTATGGGAAAAACGGGTTTGTTAAAATATTTCCCCTGGAAAGAGCAGATATCCTTATTACCGACAAGGGACTTTCCCCGGATACCGTAAAGAAGATTGTAGAGAAGAATCTGGATATTGTGCTGGTGTGATTGCAATACAGATTTACAAGACTGGTACACCATATGAAGGAATTACTTCATCAACCGTTAAAAGTGTCAGCTCTTCAATAATTGTCTGGGCAATTATCAAACGGTCAAAAGGATCCTTGTGATGGCAGTTGGTCAAAATCCCCGGCAATGTGTATCTTACCTTTCAAAGCACCGGGTGTACGCTGCTTATTATGCAATGGATATTCTGTCAAAACAGCAACAGGTTTTCCGGCTTTTTTTATTATAACTTCTTCCCCTTCTAGTACCCTCTCAATTAAAGAAGAAAAATGGGTCTTAGCTTCCGTTATGGTATTAACAATCATAAACCATCCCCCAATAAGACCAGACCAGATCTAGTCTTATTTTCAAAATAACACCTTCAACCTGAAAAATAAACCTAATTGACAGCCAAATCTGGCAATTGTATCTGTGCAGCATAGAATATAAAAACCGCCCCGGAACTGAGGCGGCTCACTTAATACGGTACTTATTTTAAAAATCTACTTTATACTGTACAGAGGTCCGAAGTTTGCACATGCCCTGTAGTCGGAACCTTCCTTATCCATACCGAATGCATTCCAGGTGGAAGGTCTGAAGATCCTCTCCTCTTCCACGTTGTGCATGCAGACTGGAATTCTAAGGATTGAAGCCAGAGTGATTAAATCTGCACCGATATGACCGTAGCTTATGGCACCGTGATTAGCACCCCAGTTGGCCATTACGGAATAAACATCCTTGAACGCTCCTTCTCCGGTAAGATTTGGAGCAAACCAGGTTGTCGGCCACGTCGGGTTGGTTCTTTTGTCCAGAACGTTATGTACCTCTTCGTCCAGATCAACGGTGAAACCCTCAGCTATCTGAAGAACAGGTCCCTGCCCCTTAACAAGATTGATTCTTGACATTGTTACCGGCATACCGCCCTTAGTTAAAAAGTCGGTGGAGTACCCCCCCCCTCTAAAGTAACCGAGATCTGCAGGGCAGAACTTGGTTGCCTTTAAACACTTATCTACGTCCTCATCGGTGATATCCCAGAATTGTTTCATCACCGGATTGCCGTTTTCATCACTCATCTCTCCGGTCCCATCAAGGGTTGTAGATCCTGAGTTGATAAGATGAATAAGTCCGTTTGAAGCTGCACCACTCACCTTTTTTCCTGTAACTCTCTCTATAGCCTCGGGACTCCAGTAGGTTCTTACATCAGAAAAGATCTGGGACCTTCCGGTTAAAAGATGTCCGAAGAGCATCGCTACTCCGTTCAAACTATCGTTTTCTGTGGCAAAAACAAAGGCTTCCCGGATTCCGTTCCAGTCAAAGGAAGTATTGAGCATGGTTTCCATAAAGTCGCCGTTGGGCATAAAGTCGGTCCACTGCCTCTGTCCCTGAAAACCAGCAGCAATTGCATTATGCCCCAGGGCTTCTTCTCCCCAGCCGAGCTCTTTTAGTTTTGGATTGCCAATCATAAGGTCCCGTGCAATAAGGGTCATCTTTACGGAAACCTCCCACTCCTTATCCTTCTCATCCCTGGAGTGCTGAATAGCAGGATCGTTTGGATCTTCCCCCTCTATGCAGTTTGCTTTAACCCATGCAAGTGCTTTTCCATACTCTTCATGATCATATATTTCCAGATTAAGCCTGCGGATAAACTCACTCATATCAACATACTCGTTTCTCATCCCCAGATAGGTATAGAAAAAGTCCTCGTTAACCACAGAGCCTGCAATACCCATGGAAACTGAGCCGAGGGAAAGATAGGATTTCCCTTTCATCATGGATGCGGCAAGTCCCGCACGGACAAATCTAAGAATTTTTTCCTCTACATCCTCAGGGATACTGTTGTCTGAAGAATCAGTTACTTCTCTTCCGTATATACCGAATGCAGGCAGCCCCTTCTGGGAATATCCTGCAAGTACCGCGGCAAGATATACTGCTCCGGGCCGCTCGGTTCCGTTGAATCCCCATACTGCCTTTGGGATAAGAGGATCAGTATCCATGGTTTCTGTACCGTAACACCAGCAGGGGGTTACAGTCAGGGAAACCCCTACCCCTTCCCTGGCAAACTTTTCTGCACACGCAGCGGATTCGGCAACACCTCCGATGGTTGTATCTGCAATAACGCACTCTACCGGATCACCATTGGGATACCTGAGCTTACTGCTTATAAGCTTTGCAGCAGCCTTTGCCATTCCCATGGTCTGATCTTCGAGAGATTCTCTGACTCCGTCAAGTCTTCCATCTATTGTCGGACGTATTCCGACTTTCGGGTATTCACCCTTTAATCTGCTCTGTTTCATAAAAACCCCCTAATGTAATCGATTACATTAGTTATTATAATCTATACCAATCCTAAAAGCAAGAAAAATCTGTTTTACAGGGAACCTTTACAGGGAACCAACAGAAAATTTTTAGCAGAGCTGTTGCTCATTCTCTGGAAAAAGGGTTCAAGAGAGCGATTCCAAAATGCTGAAAGTCTTTTATATTCCGGGTAGCTAAAATCAACCCATGCCGATGTGCTGTTGCCGCAATAAGAGAATCTGCTATGGTTATTGCTATTCCCGAAGATGCAAATTCGCCCCGTTTTTCTCCGCTCCAACGGGAGATCTCTTCTGTTACACCTAAAATTTCCACTTTATCCGATACGAACTGCTGGAACCAGGCGAGTTTTTGAACAAGATTTTTTCTGGAAAGTCCGAAATATACTTCTTCAACAGTAATAACACTAAAAACAAACGAATCCTGTCTGGAAAACCATTCATAAACCCTATCATCAGGCACTTTCTTCATAATTTCGGTACTGCATACTACTCCCAATCCGGTTGTTCTCTATCAACACGGTCTATTTCGAAGGTATCATCCTCTGATTCATTGATGGATTTCAGCTCTAACAGCCAGTTTTGAAGTGATTTTGGATTGATATTCATTATACGATATAACAACACCGGAAGGCTCTCCTCTGCGGATAACCAACTGGGGCTCAACTTCAGCACCATCTATCATCTGGGAAAAATGCTGTTTTGCCTTCGTTGCCGGCCATGTTTTCATAAGAAACCCCCTTTTGATCATAATGACTAACCATTTAATCACTTCACATAATCACTTTACATTAAAATTCTTATAAAAAGAAGACCTCCAGCATCTTTTAACTCCAGCCCTGCCCTACTCCCCTGAGTTAATCGTAAGCGATGTTTTCAGCCTGATCATTCTATAGTCTTTCCTTTCTGTTTCACGGCCCCTGTTTTCTTCAATCCGGTCGAGCAGGAGCTCGGCAGCTTTCTTTCCTATTTCGTGCATCGGCTGCGATACCGTTACCCTGGTATACCCAAGGATGGGGATAAGTCCCATATCGTCAAAACTGCTGATACCGGGACTGTTGTC
>JANTFL010000168.1 GCA_024763455.1 Sediminispirochaeta sp.
GCATCATAGACTGCCGCTCCAAAGATTCTGTTCATAGCTTCAACGTCAAGAACACTGTTGTTGTAAAATGTCACCTTTTTGCCGGTAATCTTCATGACCCGGTCCAATGCCTCGTAGCTGCTGTTGCTTAGATTATCAACGACATGGACCTCATGCCCAGATTCCTGAAGAGCTATGACCGTATGGCTTCCAATGTAACCGGCTCCGCCGGTAACAAGTATTCTCATAATAGACCCCCGTTACGTTTTCTGAAGTATCTCATAATAAAGGATTTCTTACAATAGATTATAAAAGATCAAAAAAAATCATTGACAGTCAAAAAAGAACATGTGAAGATAGGGTATGAAGGAAAATATATTTGATGTAGCGATTATTGGGGGCGGAGTTGCTGGAGCTGCTATAGCACGGAAGCTTTCTTCTTATGATTGCACAGTTTCACTCCTTGAAAAAGAGTGTGATGTTTCATTCGGAGTCTCCAAGGCAAACTCCGGAATAATTCACGGAGGATTCCATCATGGTCCCGGATACCTTAAGTCCAGACTTGAGGTTCAGGGAAACAGGATGTTTGATCAACTTGAGGAGGAACTTCATTTTCCTTTTAAACGCTGCGGTATTGTTGTTGCTGCTTTCTCTGAAGAGGAGATGAAAACGGTGCAGCAGCTCTATAGAAACGGAGAAGCCAACAAAATTGTCGGTTTAGAGCTTTGTAATAGAGCGCGGATACTTGAACTTGAACCAAAACTTAACAGGGATGTTGTCGGTGGACTCTATGCTCCTGCCGGGGGAATAATTGAGCCCTACCGGTTTGTTTTTTCCCTTGTTGAATCAGCCGTTAAGAACGGAGTTCAGCTACGGACTGAATTTGAGGTTGTTACTGCCGAAAGAACTAACGGTTACTACGACATAAGAAGCAGCACGGGTGATAAAATCTTAAGCAAGTGGGTTATAAATGCTGCAGGACTTTTTGCAGACAGAGTTTCTGCTGTCTTTAAAGCTGAAGAATTCAGAATTATCCCCCGCAAGGGGGAAGAGTTCCTCCTCGGCAGGAATTGTTCTTCCCGGCCGAATCATGTGATATTTCCTGTACCCGGTGCTGTTTCCAAGGGGATTCTTGTAATACCTACTGTTGAAGGCACCACGATGATAGGTCCTACTGCCAGGGAACAGGAAAGCAAAGATGATTTTTCAACAACTGAGGAAAACCTTAACCAGGTTTTCAGTTCAGCCAGGAGGCTGATACCTTCCTTGTCACAGAGGGAGATTATTACGAGTTTTGCAGGTCTTAGACCCGCACTAAAAAGCGGAGACTTCTATATAGGGATATCCGGTAAGCGGCCGAACTTTGTTCAGGTAGCAGGAATACAATCCCCCGGTTTGACAGCAGTGCCCGCAATAGCAGAGTATGTAAAGGACCTCCTGAAAAAAGACGGACTGGTTCTTACAGAAAAGATTGATTACGACCCTGCAATACCTGATCAGCCGAGGATACGGTATGCGGATAACAATGAGATAGATTCTCTTGTAAAAAAAAATCCTGCCTTTGGAAGAGTCGTCTGCAGGTGTGAATCGGTCAGTGAAGCGGAAATAGTTGCTGCGGTAAGAAACGGCCATACAACCCTGGACGGAGTTAAATTTTATACCAGGGCACAGATGGGAAAGTGTCAGGGAGGATTCTGTACCGACCGGATAGTAAAGATTATTTCACGAGAGACCGGGATGGATATCGTCAGCATAACCAAAAGGGGCAGGGGAACATATCTTGCCAGGAACAAAATTGGTGATTTCGAGGTGAAAGATGAAAACAGTATCGTTTGATACCCTTGTTATTGGAGGAGGAGCTTCAGGAATGGCTGCGGCACTGGCTGTGGCCGAAGAGGGATGGAAAGTCGCTATAGTCGAAAGGGAAGAGTCTTTAGGCGGTATTCTTCATCAGTGTATTCATAACGGATTTGGTCTGCATTATTTTAAAGAGGAACTTTCAGGACCTGAGTATGCCGAAAGATTCTCAGAAATGGTTGAGTCTTCAAATATATCTGTTTACCTGAATATGACTATTATGGATATAGTCAAGGAGGGTGATGGATTAACAGCTTTCGGACTTTCAATGGATCCGGGTATGGTACGGTTTAAAGTGCGTACGGTAGTGTTTGCCAACGGGTGCCGTGAGCGGAACCGGGGGAATATAGGTATTCCCGGAACCCGGCCTTCCGGTGTTTTTACCGCCGGTCTTGCACAACGGCTGGTAAATCTGGAGGGCCTCGTTCCCGGTAAAGAATGTGTTATAGTAGGATCCGGAGATATAGGATTGATAATGGCCCGAAGAATGTCCTGGATAGGAGCGCATGTTAAGGCTGTTGTTGAAATCCAGCCGAATCCTGCCGGATTGACGAGAAATATTGTTCAGTGCCTGAATGACTTTGATATCCCGCTGTATTTATCCCACGTTGTAGGTAACATAAAGGGAAAGGATAGAGTAGAAGGGGTAGATGTAATTCCTCTGGAAAATGGTATTCAGCAGCGGGATAAGATGTTTTCTATCGACTGCGATACCCTGCTGCTTGCAGTCGGGCTGGTTCCTGATAATGAACTAGCCAGGAAAATCGGTGTTGCATTGAATCAGGAAACGGGCGGACCGGTTGTGGACAGCACTCTGATGACTGGAATTGAAGGGGTTTTTGCCTGCGGAAATCTTCTTCATGTCCATGATTTAGTTGATTTTGTTACAGAAGAGTCGTTTCGATGCGGAACGTTTGTTTCCGGGTTCCTGAAGGGAAAGAGACCTGAAAAGCAGTATAAAACCAATCCCGGTAAAAACGTTAAATACATTGTGCCCAATCATTACGAGAGAATACGGGAAAACAGATTTTATATGCGTACCTTGATTGTTAAGAACAATGCCCTTCTTTCGGTAAAGGTAAAAGGGACAGAAATTTACAGTAAGAAGCTGCGTCATATTCAGCCTTCCGAGATGATACAGTTTTCTTTAACGGAAGAGGACTTTAAACTGATAAAGGAAGAAGGACCAATGGAGGTGAGCATAGAATGAAAAAAGAACTGATATGCATTGCCTGTCCTCTAGGCTGCCGTCTAACAGCCCGGTGGCTGAACGAAGAGACAATTGATATAACAGGGAATAAATGTCCCCGGGGCGAAGAATACGGAAAGGAAGAGGTCATTGATCCCAAAAGGGTGGTTACTGCAACAGTGAGGTTGAAATCAACATCTATAAAAAGGCTTCCGGTTATGACAAAAGGGACTGTCCCGAAGGACAAGATTGCCGAACTTTTAAACCGGTTATATACCATTGAACTGTCGGCTCCGGTTTTAAGAGGCGAAGTGGTAATGGATATGCCGGATGAGGGGGTACAGGTACTCTCCTCACGGACGGTACGGAGATGAATCTGCTGCTTGATGCTCACAATCATGTGGGAAGTGAGTTTCTCTTTCCCTCTATCTGCAACGGAACGAATCCTGAAGACTGGCCTTCACTTAAGACTACAGGGGAAAAATCTGCAGGGGTAATCTTTCCCTACTATGGTATACATCCCTGGTTTTTGGATGGTTATGAACCCGGATGGCTTGATCTGCTTGCTGAATATTTAAAGGATCCTGGAACAGCAGGGGTCGGTGAGATCGGACTTGACAGGGCGAAGGAAAGAGGAACTATCGAGCTGCAGATTTCTGTATTTTCCCGGCAATTGGAGATGGCCGCAGCATACCGCCTTCCTGTTGCAGTTCATTGTGTCAGAGCTTTTGGCCTTTGTATTGATATTCTGAAGGATATCTATATGCCGTCCGGGCTGCCCTTTTTAATCCATTCCTTTACCGGTTCAATTGAGGTTATGGAGCAGATGGCGGGAATGGGGGGATACTTTTCCTTCGGTCCTGAATTATTGCTGGGGGAGCGGAAAAAACTCAGAAAGGTTTTTATAGAAACTCCTTTGGATCGGGTTCTGTTTGAAACTGATACAGATTCCAGGGATGGAAGGAATAACCTTCTTATAAATGTGTACCGAAAAGGAGCTGAATTAAAGGGGATGGACATGGATACCCTGAGAGAGTTACTCTGGAATAATGGAAAGGTTTTTACGGACAGAACTGCTTTTAGGCAGGGATAGTCTTGAATTGCTGAAATCGGCAACGGTTGTCGTAGCCGGTCTCGGTGCTGTTGGAAGTTATGCTGTAGAGGGTCTGGCACGGTCCGGAATAGGAAATTTAAGAATAGTGGACATGGATACCATAAAAAAGAGCAACATTAACCGCCAGCTCTATGCACTCGAATCAACCCTGGGAAGAAATAAAGCTGAAGCTGCCCGGGACAGAATCAAGGATATTAATCCCTTCTGCCGGGTTGAGACGCTGAAACTCTTTGTCCATCATGATACTATGGATACGGTCTTAAAAGAACCGGTATCATTCGTGGTAGATGCCATTGATTCTCTTAATCCAAAGATAGAGCTCCTTACCTCAGCATATACCCGTACTATTCCCGTTGTCTCGTCCATGGGAGC
>JANTFL010000169.1 GCA_024763455.1 Sediminispirochaeta sp.
AACACCGCTTAAACCTTCATGCAATTTACGGGGAGTTCGGTGGTAAAAAGGTAGACAGGGACGAAATAGAACCTGAGCACTTTTCCGGCTGGATTGAATGGGCCAAGGAAAAGGATCATAAACTTGATTTCAATGGGACTTTTTTCTCCCATCCCAAAGCAGATTCAGGGTTTACCCTTGCTCATCCCGACAAAGGTATACGTGATTTCTGGATAGAACATGGGAAACGAAGCAGGAAGATTGCAGCTGTCTTTGGAAAGGAGCTTAGGGATCCTTCAATTTTAAATACCTGGATCCCTGATGGACAGAAGGACCTTCCTGTTAACAGGCTTAAGTACCGTGAGATACTCAAGAACTCTCTGGATGAGATATACAGGGAGGAAATCCCTTCATCCCGAATGAAGGATGCAGTGGAGACAAAGCTTTTCGGTATCGGGAGTGAATCCTATGTTGTCGGTTCCCACGAGTTTTACATGGGCTATGCGGCAAAAAATAACAAGATTGTTACCCTGGACCTGGGGCATTTTCATCCCACCGAGCTTATTGCAGACAAGCTTTCTTCTCTGTACCTGTTTTTTGATGAAGTGCTGCTTCATGTAAGCCGGCCGGTAAGATGGGACAGTGACCATGTGGTTATTCTTAATGATGATATCCGTTATCTGACAGAAGAGATTATCCGCTGTAACAAACTTGAAAGAACCCATATCGGTCTTGATTTCTTTGACGGAACAATGAACAGGATTGGAGCATATGCAATTGGTGCAAGAGCAACACTTAAAGGACTGCTTTTAGGACTTCTTGAACCTTCAAAACAGCTTGACAAGTATGATGAAGAAGGGAATGCCTTTGCACGGCTTGCTTTACTGGAGGAGATGAAGTTTATGCCCGCCGGGGATGTGTGGGCGTACTACTGCGAGAGTGAGGGAGTTCCAACGGATAAATACCTGATTGAAGATATTCTTAAATATGAGAAAGAAGTTATTTCCGGGAGAAAATAATGAAAGATGGATTATCTGAAAAAAGCATGGATATGCTTATAGCCGTGTCGAGAAAGTATGGATCTGATCCTGACTACGTTCTTGCAGGGGGAGGAAATACCTCCTGGAAGGAGAACGGAGTAATGGCCGTTAAGGCATCGGGAACGGAGCTTGGAAATATAACAGCGAAAGGATTTGTATGGTTGGATCTGGACAAACTCCAGTATATCCGCACAAAAAAATATCCGGAAGATAGAGAAAAAAGGGAGGAGATGGCTCTGGAGGATCTTATGGACTCCAGACTTCCCGGAGAAAAGGGGAGGTCCAGTGTGGAATCACTTCTCCACGCAATTATTCCTGAAAAGATAGTTGTTCACACCCATCCTGCACTTGTCAACGGATTAACCTGTTCTGTAAAAGGGGCGGAGAAGGCGGAAGAACTTTTTCCAGAAAGAAACCTATGGATACCACTGGTGGATCCAGGCTACATTCTTGCAAAAACTGTAGACGATGAACTTGAAAAATGGGCTTCCTCGCATAAGGGGGGACAGCCGGACTATATCTTTCTTGCCAACCACGGAGTTTTTCTCTGGGGCAATGATCTGGATGAAATTGACAGAAAATCTGAAACTCTTTTCAAAGTGCTTAAAGCGAGTGTCACCGATTCTTCACCTGTTGTAACCGATAACGGATCAGAGGTATCTGAAGGTCTGCTTGAAAAAGTTGGATCCCTTGCAGGGAAAGAGGGGAAAGCACTCTTTACAACAGGGCCGGAGATCCGGGAGCTTCTTGTTACAAAAGGAACTGCATCACCTCTTTTAAACTCCTTAAGCCCGGACCATATAGTGTACATGGGACATACTCCACTGGTGTATAATGACATTCCCGATGATAAACTTTTTCCGCTGATAGAAAAGGATTACCGGGAGTTTACAGAAAAATGGGGAAAAGGACCCAAAAGTATTCTATTTATCGGGAAGGGAATAGTATCTGTCGGGAACAGTACGAAGAGTGCGGAGTTAGCCCGGCTTTTAATGCTTGATGCAATACGGGTTATACGGATCTCAAAGTCCTTCGGAGGACCTGAATTTATGTCAGAGGAAAAGGTGAACTTTATCAACACCTGGGAGGTTGAAAAGTACCGGGCAAAGCTGTCGGAGTAATAGAAAGATTACTTATACTGCAAAACTTTACACTTTTTATCCACAAGTGTTATTATAGCTTTCAATGAATAAGATTAATAATAACTCAACAGAAAAAATATCTACCCGTCTGCTCTCCGATTTCACGGGGGGGCTGACCGGAGCTGTAGCAGTACTGCCCCAGACAATAGGGCTGAGTGTTCTGCTCTTTACAACCATGGGGTTCAGCACCTCCGAAGGTGCTATGGCCGGGTTGATCGGTGCTGTCATTCTGCTTTTAAGTTCCGGGATTGCCGGAGCGACGATCGGCATGATAAGTGCCCCCAACGGACCTGTTACCATTCTTTTATCGGGGCTTGTGGTAAAACTGGCCCCGAATTATTCCCCTGCTGAACTCCTTATTGTTGTAAGTGCTGTACTATTTTTTACCGGTGTATTTCAGATACTTTTTGGACTGCTCAAGGGCGGTGAGCTCATAAAGCTTATCCCGTATCCGGTTGTTGCCAGTATGATCTCAGCAATCGGGATTCTGATGATTAAATCCCAGATAAAACAGCTGATTCCGGATACCAACAGTATAGCAGGGTGGGGAGCGTATATCCCTGTTATCGTAGCTGCAATTACCATTGTAGTCGTATACATATTTGATACGTACAAATTTATTAAAAAGATTCCCCCGCCATTACTAGGTCTTTTATCAGGAATAATTACGTATCCGGTTTTAACTGCTGCGACCGGCACATCATCCAATCCTGATTGGGTTATCGGGACTCTCCCGAAGATAGATGTAACCATTATTACTCACCGTTTTGACGGAATTAACTTCCTAACCCTGCCGTGGAACATAATTATTACCTCAGCACTTGCTCTCACGGTTCTTGTAATGATCGACTGTCTGTTGACAGCATTGGTTGCTGATACTCAGACAGCTGAAAGGCATAACGCAGGAAAAGAGCTTGCAGCTCAGGGTATTGCCCAAATGATAATCGGGATTGCCGGGGGTGTCGGCGGCGGCGGTACGAAAGGTTCAACACTGGCCAATACCATGGCCGGCGGGCGCAGGTGGAGTCCGGTGTTTGCAGCCGGCATCCTTGTTCTTATGACTTTATTCGGAAGAAGTATCGGGGCATTTCTCCCACTTTCGGCTCTATCCGGAGTAATAATCTATATTGGCCTCAAGATGATAAATCTTAATATTCTCGTATGGTACAAAGATAAACGAACCCGTGTCGATGCGGTAAATGCAGTTTTGGTAATAGGTGCAACTATTGTTCTGGATGTGACCAGGGCAGTGGCTTTAGGGATGGTCTTTGCGGTTATTACCTTCATCAGGCGTGAAATTAAACGATCGTTAATCCGGCGTCAGACCAATATTTACGAATATCCCTCGCCGCGGAAGCGGAGTACAAAACATCGGGAAATCCTTGCTGCAAATGCCGATAAAGCAATACTTATGGAGCTCCAGGGGGATCTGTTCTTTGCAACCACCGATCAGCTCTTTAGAAGGGTGCGGAAACGGCTTGCAGACCGTTATGTTATCATTCTTCATTTCAGACGGGTTCTCTCCATTGATATGAGCGGGATGGTACTGTTAATGCAGCTCGTTGAACTTGCCCGGAAAAACGGGACAGAAATAGTCTTTTGCCATCTTCATAAACGTCTTGGTTTTGGAAAGAAAATGAAAAAAGCCTTTGCATCCATTGAAAACAAGAAAAAAGTTGATATAAAGATTTTCAACTCAACTGCCAGAGCTCTTGAGTATGCGGAAGATCAGATCCTGCGAAAGGAGTACAAGGATAAAGACTACAGGAAAACACAGCCGGTTCCTTTTGAAGAAAATGATCTTTGCAGGGATCTTGCTCCTGAAGACATTAAAATACTCAAGGACGTGTGTGATGTCAGGGAATACAGTAACAAGGAAGTGATAATACATACCGGGGAAGAGGGCAGCTCTCTTTACGTCGTAACTTCCGGTTCGGTGGAACAGCGGTTATATTATGGATCCAGGGCGTATAAAATTCTTGCCAAATATTCACCGGGGACATTTTTTGGCAAGCAGACCTTCTTTAATCCCGGTCCGGTACGATCAACAGCCGTTGCTCTGGGCGATACAACGGTTTACAAAATACGCCGGGATGATGTAGAGTCAATTCCGGACGAGGAGAAGAAAGATTTCTGTT
>JANTFL010000170.1 GCA_024763455.1 Sediminispirochaeta sp.
TAAAATACGAAGAAATGAGTTAAAAGGAATTCCCATAAAAATTTAAAAATGTTAGCATTCCATTCGTGGAACAGATGGTGCTTGAAGATCGGGGGATACCCGAAGATATTATACAATATATCTCAAATCTTGAGACTGTGAACACTTCTCTCAAAAAGAAGTCTGGGGATTTAAAAGAAGAAAATACCCTTCTTGCGATTAACAATAATGCTTTAAAGATCAAGACTACTACCTTGGAAGAGGAAGTAGAAGATCTGAGGTATAAATTACAACTGGTATTGTTTAAGCGGTTTGGACGTTCTAGTGAGCAGATAGATTTTTCACAATTGGAATTCTTTGAAGAGGCAAAACCAGAGGAAGAAACAGAAGGACTTGCTGAAGACGACACGATAACAGTTGCATCACATCCAAGAAAGAAAGCCGGTAGGAAACCTCTTGATCCGAGTATTCCCAGAAGAGAAATAGTGCATGATATTGCAGAAGAAGATAAGATCTGCGGGTGTGGTCATCCTCTGGAAAAGGTTGGAGAAGAAGTAACAGAAAGGCTTCAGACTATTCCTGCAGTGGTGTATGTTGAAAGGCACATAAGACCCAAATATGCATGCAGGTACTGCGAAGGATCAGGAGATGAAGAAAATCCTGTATTCAGGATAGCGCCGGTATCTCCGACTATGATACCGGGGAGTATAGCCACAGCGGGACTTTTGGCATTCATCTTTGTAAACAAGTTTGTTGATCATTTACCTTTTTACAGACAGGAAAAACGGTTTGAAAGGATCGGAGTTAGATTAAGCCGGCAGAATATGTCAAACTGGTCTTTAAAAGTGTATGAAAAGCTGAAGCCGTTGGAAAAGCTGCTGAAAAAGGAAGTCCGAAACGGCCCTTACATTCAAATGGACGAAACCCCATTACAGGTAATGGGAGAAGAAGGAAGGCTTAATACCAGTAAATCGTATATGTGGGTATCAAGAGGCGGACCACCTGAAAAACCTGTTGTGTATTACAAGTATCAAGAAACACGAAAAGCCCAGTACATAAAAGATTTTCTTGAAGATTATCGGGGTTTCTTACAGAGTGATGGGTACAAAGGGTACGATACTGTCCTTAAAGGGAGCAACGATGTAATTCATGTTGGGTGTCTTGCTCATGTAAGAAGGAAATTCTTTGATGCTTCAAAGGTATCGAAGAAAGCCGGAAGTGCACATATTGCACTAAAGAAGATTGCAGGGATGTATCATGCGGAGAATGACCTCAAGAAGCAGGAGCTTACAGCGGAAGAACTATTAAAGCGTAGACAGGAAGAAGTAAAACCACTTCTTGAAGATTTCCAGAAATGGCTTGCTGAGAAATCACAAAAAGTCAGACCTGCAAGTGAAACGGGGAAAGCTATTAGCTATAGTCTTGGACAGTGGGAAAAGATTGAAAACTATCTTGGGTGTGCGGAGCTTAGTCCGGACAATAACGCTGCGGAGAGAGCTGTGAAACCATTTGTACTTGGAAGAAAGAATTGGCTTTTTTCAGGATCTCCAAAAGGAGCACATGCTTCTGCGCTGTTGTTTTCTTTGATAGAGACAGCAAAAGCAAATGATCTTAATCCCTATGGATACTTGAAATGGATCTTTGAGGAAACGCCATTGATACAATCTGAAAAAGAGTTTGAAAAGTTTCTGCCGCGAAACAGCGATAGGGATAAGGTTAATCAGTTTCAGTTTAACGGGTACTATAATTAACGCTTACGAATATTGAACTAATTGATACTGGTAAAAAAGGAAAACTCCTTTAAAATAATTTATCCATCAACTGTGGCTCCATATGAAGATATCTTGTTGTTTGCCTTTTTTGTTCAATATCATGGTACACACGTTTTAACTGTTCAATAGTAATATTGGCAGCTTCAGCAACTTCCGTTTCCAGTATATCGTTGTTTAGCCCATAAAGGCATAAATCCATCTTGTCATAAGGTAGTGAAAAATAAAATTCATGTTGAGACTGTGGCATTGAATAGGTATCGGTTGTTGGTGGCCTGCTTTGTATTTCCTTAGGGACACCGAGGTAAGCAGCCATTTGATAAACCTGGGTTTTGTAAAGATGGGCAATAGGCTTAATATCTGCAGCACCATCACCCAGTTTTACAAAAAAACCTTGGTCATATTCCAGTCTATTTGGAGTACCGGTTACAGCAAAATTGAGCCTGTCTGCATGATAGTATTCAAGCATTTTTCTAACTCTCTGTTTAAAGTTAGTAGCAGCAACAACTTCTAAATATGCTTTCTGAGGCAGCCGTTTTTTTATAATTTCACCATCTGGACTTTGAGCAACCAAAGAAAACAACCTTAAAGCGTTAGAATCCAGAATACTGGGAAGAACAATCTTTGCTTTCCATCCATCTCCATACTCTGGTATTACTTTTCTAAAAGCAGCCTCCTGTTTTTTATAACAACCCAAAGCCTCTAAAATAGGGCTTATATTTTCATAAATTGTTTCAATTTCGAAAGCATCAGCGACACTTCTGCTTAACTTCAGTGTATCCTCGGAAGAATGTTTTTCCGGCATTAACAATCCAAACACCCTTTTTTTCCCAAGGGCTTTTACACATAGACCGGTAACGGTGCTACTGTCTATCCCACCTGATATGGCAACAATAACACCTTTTTTTTTAAAATTTCTTGAGACGGTTTTTCTTATGAACTCTGTAATTATATTTGCTTCTTTTTCTACATTCAATTTTAATTTTTCTGCTGAAAATACTGTTGTTTCCATTTTTGGCCCCTTTTATTCTCTATTTCTTTTAATTTCGCTTTTAATATTTTACCCGATTCATTTTTTGGCAAAGAATCCCGGAACTCAATGTACTTAGGTAGTTTAAAAACAGGTAATTTTTGCTTTAGATACTGCAGAATCTTATCAGGATCAGACCAATTTGGTTCTTTAGGAATGATTAACGCCATTATGGCTTCTCCAAGAACAGAATCGTCTACTCCAATCACTGCAGCTTCATGAACTTCATTAATTTCAAGAATGGCTTCTTCAATTTCTTTTGCACCGACTCTAATGCCTTTCACTTTAATAATATCTTTGCTTCTGCCAACAACATAAAAGAATCCTTCTTCATCCTGTTTCCCAAGGTCTCCGGTAAAGTACATTCCATGCTTAAGAACCATTGCTGTCTCTTCCGGGTCTTTCCAGTAGCCCTGCATAATATTGGAGCCTCTGGCTGCAATTTCTCCTTCTTCTCCTCTGGGAAGTTCGTTACCATCGGAATCTACAATAAGTAAATCTACATTATCTACAGGTATCCCAATGGATCCCCACTTACGATAGAGAAGTTCGGGATCAAGCCAGGATAGACGTGGTGCTGCTTCTGTTGAGCCATACATTATAAAGACTTTTGCAGGATCAAATGCCTTGATAACTTCTTTCTGAACTGAGGGGGCCATAGCACCTCCCGCTTGTGTTACATAGTGCAAAGATTTTAGAGTCATTTCTTTTAAATTGGATCTGTTTAAGAGAATCATAAAAGTAGAAGGTACCCCTGCAAACCCTGTTGTCTTTGTTTTTTCCATTGTTTCAAGAACTTTATTAGGGAAAACAAATCTATTATCTATAACGACTGAGGCACCAACAAGGAAGTGTGTCAACAGCAATGATTTCCCATATATATAATAAAATGGAAGGATTACCATTATTCTGTCATCTTTTGTGAGATTCAAATACTTGCAAATTGATCGCATGTTACTTACTATATTTAGATGTGTTAGCATTACACCTTTAGGTTTACCAGTACTTCCGGATGTATAAACAATTTCTGCCAAATCAACATCGATAGATCGCACATACTTGCTTTCACCTTTAGTAGTATAAACATCTTCCAGTGTTACAGTATGACAATGTCCTATTCCCTTATATTCACTAAGGTCATCTTGGTCAATAATAGCTTCTTTTAAATATGGACAATTTGCTAAGGCAGGTATTAGATGTTTTGTATGTTTCTTATTCGAAATAATAGCTTTGGATTCAGAGTTGTTCAACAGGTAAATGAGGGATTCTGCATTAGTTTCCGTATTTAATCCTACAACTACAGCTCCGATTTTTAGGATACCAAAGTATGCAGCTATATAATCAAATGAGTTTTCACAGAGAATTGCAACTCTGTCACCTCTAACTATACCACGATCAAACAGG
>JANTFL010000171.1 GCA_024763455.1 Sediminispirochaeta sp.
CCCTCCCCGTCTGAAGAAACTATGAAGCAGATTCAGGATTTTTTCAAGCAGCAGGGAGTAAATCCACTACTTCGTGGATAAAGAAATTCAGTTAAAAAATATTGCTGCTAAAAGAGCAGCCCAAATCAATACGAACAGTAAGGCAAAGAACCAGTTTTTCCGCAATGAAACTGGCTCTGCTTCTGCTCTTTTTCTTGACAAATCCATTATCTCTTTTGGAATTAAACGTATTGAGAGAGATATTAATGCAGGGATTAGCAGCAGATCATCAAGATATCCAAGAACAGGAATAAAATCCGGAATGAGATCAATCGGGCTTAACGCATATCCAAGGGTAAAACCAATAACAACTTTAGGAAGCAAAGGTGTTTCAGGATCCCGATATGCATAGTACAAGGCAGTTAGTTCTTTTTTAATTTTCTGTGCCCTTGTTTTTAACACATCAATTATTCTCATTACAGCAGTGCTTTTGGTCCCTCACCGGTGTATATATGATTTACAGGGTCTATCCTGCGCATTTTTTTCTGCATTGTCTGCTCCTCAAAGATATGTGCAATAAGACCGGGAACCCGGGACATAATAAAAAATGCATTCGCATACTCATGGGGAACAGCAAGGTCAAGAAGGAGTGCCCCAAGAGCACCGTCAACATTAACAGGAATACTCTTACCGGTAACGCTGGATAGAACATCCTGAACAAGAAGAAGTGAATCAACGTACGTTCCTGACAACTCCAATTCCTTTGCCAACATAAGCAGTTTTACTGTCCGCGGATCTTTTGTGTGTATCCTGTGCCCAAACCCCGGCAGCCGCATGTTCTGCTGCGTATAGTTTTTCACAATATCATCCGCAATGGTACGCAACTCTGATTCATCACCTTCCATACTCCGTTCTTTCAGCTGAATCAGGAATTTCATGGTATTCTCTATGGCTCCTCCATGAAATTCATTAATGGAAAGAATTCCCGCAGCAAGCGCACCATTCATTGGAGACCCTGTTGAAGCGGCTGTCAAAGCCGCAAGAGTGGAAGGGGGTGTGACACCGTGATCTGCACAGGCAACCATCATGCTTTTAAAAAGTTTGCCCTCATTTCCATCAGGAAGTTTCCCTGTAAACAGAAGAAATGCTGTTTCGGCAAATGATTTCTTTTCCATAAGATCTTCTATTGTATAACCGTGTATTCTTATTTCGTTTTCCTGTATCTCCGTAATTTTTGTTTCCCATGGTTTGTTTTTCATTTTATTTTCCTTTTCCAAGTATGGCAGCAACTGCATCGGGAATTTTCATGATATCATCCACCACTACAGCACCTGCATCCCGAAGCGCATCCACCTTCCCCTGATACGTCCCCTTCCCGCCTTCTATAATTGCACCTGCATGAGAGAAACGGGTACCTTTTTTTGCTCCCCTCCCTCCTATATATGCAACCACCGGTTTGGTAACTTCGCCATTCATTAGACACTCTGCAACCCGTTCTTCCTGATTTCCGCCTATTTCACCAAGCATCACAACAAGTTCGGTTTCATCATCCTTTTCAAAGAGCTTTACAATATCCGGGTGCGGCATTCCTATAAGAGAATCTCCTCCCACATGGACAATAGTGCTTTGACCAATACCTGCTCTGTTTAAATAGTATGCAGTTGATGTTGTCAATCCGCCGCTCCGAGAGGTAATTCCCACAGGGCCTTTCTCAAACCACTGTGATGCAGAACGGGCGTTGCCGCCGATCATCCCTATGAGTGCTCTACCGGGATTTAAAACACCAAGAGAATTAGGACCAATGAAGGATGCTCCGTACTTCCTTGCAGAACGGAGCATTGCCATTGCATCATACAGAGGGACTCTGTCCGGAACTATATGAATCAGCTTTATCCCTTCTGAAAAAGCTTCAAGAGCCGCAGTTTTTACCAGGGGAGCTGGAACAAAAAGAACAGAAACATCAATTTGTCCATGGTTCTTTACCGCAGCAGCAACAGAATTATACACAGGGAGACCTTCAACCGTTTCCCCTCCTTTGCCGGGAGTGACCCCCGCAACAATATTGGTTCCGAATTCTTTCATTAACCGCGTTCTGGCCCGGCCTTCCCTGCCGGTTATACCCTGAACGAGAACGGTGCTTGACGTATCAATCAGTATTCCCATTACCTATCCACTCCTTCCAGCCCGGATAGAGGCAGTGTAACTTTTCCGCCTCCGTTGCCCATAGCTTGGCATTCAACCTCACAGACCAGACACTCAACACATCTGCCTGATGCAGCTTCATCTTTTGATATAGAAAGAACGGGACAACTGTTGTATTCCTGTAAAATTCCGGCACTGCACCCCTCGATACATACCTTGTTTGCGCAGACTGAACATCTCTCATAATCAAAACTGACAGTACCACCTGATACAGTTTGGAACTCATACGACTTTTTATGGGTGTTCTCCATGGATTTCTCCACAGGTATCCCTCCCTGCCTATAGTTTTTAACCAGTTGATCAAAGACCTGAGCACACTCGGAAACAGAAATATCTTTACCAAAACATCTCACCTTACAACGGAGGGGTTTAGTGTACTCTTCCATAATCCTGATTGCCTGATCTTCTCCGTTTCCTCCAAGCCTCAGGACGACAGGAAAATCAGGATTGACTTCCCAAAGTGCTTTTACAATGCCCCTGGCACTATGGTACTGCTCCTGGCTCGCTACACCGGAACCGGAACCGAAGTATCCATCAATATTGCGCTGTGAAAGAATAATCCGTGCTGCACGGTAAAACTTTGAGGCAGGAGGATTCCCTGAAGTATCACAGAAATTGGCCGGTTTATACCCGTAAGCATCCAAGGCATCCATACTCATCATTGATCCTCCGCCGCCTGCACCATGAAATCCGACATATCCCTGTCCTTTTTGAAAATTCATCTCAAGCTGAATAAAATAAAAGGTTCCCCGATAGTCATTCTTTTCAACATCCCAGGCGATCCTTTCCAGCTGTGTCGGCGGATGGCCGAGCTCCCTGGCAATCTTAATATTAAATTCCGGATGCCTGAATACCGCATAATCATCCACCGTCAGGTGGCAATCCGCAGCAACGACATCCCCGTCAGCTGTAACAACAAGAGGATTTACCTCAAGATTTTCAGCTTCCATATCAATCGCACAATTTGTTAGCAGTGCAGCTGCCTCTGCAACAGCACCACATATTCCGCTGTTCACTCCTGTTTGTTCCAATCCCTCAATAAAGTTTGCAGATTCCGCTTTTTTATCAGGATCAACAACACTTTTGTAAACCGATTCAGGATAATCTCTTGCAATCTGCTCAATCCCGGAACCTCCCCGTGAACTGAAAAGAAAAACAGGAGCCCCTATCTGCCTCTCAACAATAACACCCGCGTACAGTTCCCTTTCTATTTCAAGTTTTTCTTCGTACAGCAGCTCTTCAACGAGAAGATTTCCTGCTTTCGATTCTAATAGTTCTCTTACGTTACTCAGCAATTTCTGTTTCGATTCTATAAATCGAACAAGCCCTTTCCCAGCCCGTCCGGTAACGAGTACCTGAGCTTTTAATACTCCAGGACCAATCAGGGCATAAGCATTTTCAACTTCATCCACTGAACAGATAAGTACTCCTCTAGGTACTTTGAATCCATAAGTGCTTAGAAGTTTTTTTCCTTTATATTCAACTAGTTTAGACATTTGCAAATCCTGTTTTTCATACTTTCCTGTTCTTCCAGTCATCCCCTTTAAAAGGACGTTTCAACGGTGTAATGGTGGTATAAATAATAGTCTCAGCGGCTACTCCGTAGGGACCCTGCAAAACCTCGCTCCCATTTGGATTAAAAACCAGAGAACTTCCAATGCATTTACGGCCCCTCCAGGGACCAGCGGTAATCTCCCCCACATTACTTACCCCGGCAATCCATACCTGGTATTCTTTTGCCACAGGTTTGTAATTACGCCTCCATATTTCTCCATAAGGCTGTTTATCACTGAATTTTGTATCATCTCTTACTGCCCAGGCTGAAGGAGAAAGAATTATATCAGCTCCCATATAACAGAGCGACCGGCTTAAAACCTGCCCACTTGCAAAACCATCTGCGCAGATCATAATGCCAAATACCCCAAATTCTGTTTCTACAACACTCAGCCTGTCACCAA
>JANTFL010000172.1 GCA_024763455.1 Sediminispirochaeta sp.
ATTGTTCCAAACTTTAATGTGGAATCATCTTTTATTAAAGATAATGCCTGTGTATGTTTAAATTCCGCAATGTACCGTTTAAAAGAACGTATATGCAGCCGTTGTTATCACGCAAGTTTTTGGAGTGATAAAGGATTCCTCCTATGCAAAATTGATACGTGCCGGTTGCCTTTCCGTAAAGGTCATATGCTGGATAACATGACGGTTGATACGGTAAGATCATTTCTTAAGTCGTCGAATACATGGGAGATTTTTCTTGCTATTCAATTTATTTATATAAACAAATTGAATATCTCCCTGCTTCCGCTTTTGACCAATAAGCAGTGGATTCATGTGGAGGATCATGATAATTGCTATCACCTGACGAATGTTGAGAAGTTATTCCGTGTTTGTGATGTTGCATATTTAGCAGTTAAAAAGCTGGAAGACCCCAAAGCAACAATAGTTGCTTTTCAAAAAGCTGACTCCAGAAAACGAGATCAGATGATTATGGAAGTGGCAACAACAGCCTGATGGAATTTTGGGAAATAGATTTGCCAAAAAAGTAAAAAAATGGTAAAATTATGGAATGATAAGAGATATACAGCCAAAACTGGAAAAACTTTTAAAAAACAGGAATGATTCCTCCGTTTTGATCATCGAAGGGGCACGGCAGGTTGGTAAATCTTATCTGGTAAATAATGTTCTTTCTGAAATGGATATCCCTTATGTAAGTTTTGATCTGGAGAAAGACAGCAGAGTAAGACGCCAAATTGACAGAACCAGGGATTTTAATGACTTCAAAATAATGATGCAGGATTCCTGGAATGTCAAAGCTAATTCAATACTGTTTATAGATGAAGCGCAGGAATCAATAAAGCTTGCTTCATATATCAAAGCAATGAAAGAAGACTGGCCGGGGGTTAAGATTATATTAACCGGTTCATCAATGAACAGATTATTCAAAGATGGAACAAGAATACCAGTAGGTAGAATGAAAAGTCTTTGTGTTTACCCTTTTAATTTTACAGAATTTCTACGCTATACAGGGAAAGGGGAATTGGCAGAC
Source organism: Sediminispirochaeta sp. (assembly GCA_024763455.1). Classification (GTDB taxonomy): domain Bacteria; phylum Spirochaetota; class Spirochaetia; order B11-G9; family B11-G9; genus B11-G9. The sequence goes on from JANTFL010000172.1 coordinate 1,049, forward strand.
TTTATTCTGGATGGACCAATATCCGTTACACCTTCAAGACATGAGCTGCTGCTTGATTTATATGATGAATATTTAAAAGTTGGGGGATACCCGGAGGTTGTAAAAGCTTTTACTTCTGGCAGCCCCTGGAGAGAAGAAATTGACGAAATAATTTCTGAACTTGAGGAGGATTTCTCCCGAAAAGAAGAGTTCCAGCCTTATCTTTTTTCTGATGTGCTTCGCGCTGTCTCCAGTCATATCGGCAGCCTTTCCAAGTACTCTCATATTGATACATCAAAATATAATGCAAGGAAAGTTATCGAGGCAATGAAATTATGGCATATTGTACTTGAAGTTCCCCATTATTCTCTGGAGACCCACAGAACTGGTTTTTTGCCCAAAAGGTATCTTCATGATCTTGGGGTAGTGCAGCGGAAACGGGTATTGGCTGCACCTTCCATCTCTATTCTTGAAACGATTGACCCTGTATTGAGGACACCTCTCGGGGGGTTGTTTGAAAATGCTGTACTCCTTAATCTGCTGGAGGGCAGTTCCGCATTCAAAACTATAAGTACCTGGAAGAAAGGCAGCGGTTCCGATAGGGAGGTGGATTTCATCCTCGAGGCGGAGGGATCCGATACGAAAATACCAATTGAATGTAAAGCTGCATTGCATTTCAAAAAAAAGCATGGAGCAAATGTTGCGGAGTATCTTGACTTGACCTCCCAGTCAGCCGGTGTTGTTGTTTCTGCATCCCCTTTTGAAAAGATAACGACATCAAATGGAAAAACTATTTTTAACATTCCCGTTTATCTTGCCACCCGCAGGAACATCGAAAAGTATGTTTCACGGGCATTAGACAGCTAATTCTTTATTACACACGGGCTGCCGTTATGCCTTTCTTGCCAGAACGACATCCACCGGTAATCCCCACATTTTCATTTCTTTTTTATTCACTACGTGAAACCCCGCTTCAAGCAAAGACTCTGCTGCATATATCGGGCGGCAATCCACGTAATGGGGAAGCTTTTTATGTGCCCATTCGTACAATTGTACTGCTCTACTGTCTTTACTCTTTTTGGACATCGAAACAATGACCATCCGCTGACTGCTTTTCAGTACTCTATAACACTCCTTTAATACCAGCGGAATTTCCGGTGTATCGAACAACTCCAATGTGAAACTCATGAAAACAGCATCAAAGATACCATCATCAAATGGCAGGTTTAGTGCATCGCAGCATCTGAGATCTACTCTATCAGATAATCCTGCTTTTCGGGTACGGTTATTTGCAATCCTGTACATCCCTTCTGAAAGATCTACCCCATAGATCCGGCCGCTTTCCTTAACGGTCCGGGCCAGTTCCAGAATGCTTTTCCCGGTTCCGTAGCCAATTTCTAAAATCACTTCCCCTTCAGCGGCGTTTAACAGATCTAAACCAGCTTTTACATAGTTCCATTCGCTTGTACCTGCCAGTAGATCGTACCATCTGCTCATGCGGTTATAACTGGCTCTGGCATCATTTTTTGAACGGGTAACACGGCTGATTTGATTTCTATGGTAAGACTTGGGCATGATCCTCTTCTTCTAATTAAAAGCTATGAGCATGAAAATGATAAGTCAAGATTAAACCTAAAAATACGTAAAAAATTATCCGCTTGACACATTTGTGACAAAATCCTCCGCTATATTCAAATTAAGGCAGGGGAAAACCCCTGTAAATACTTTATAAAACAGGAGATGGGTATGGTAAAAAAAACTAAAAATGGACAGGTTTTACTTATTGCAGCTATTCTGCTTATAGTACCAATGATGCTTAGTGCAGCAGGAAACAGAGAGTCAGGCAACGGCGACGGCATTACTTTGGATCAGGAAGTTCTTTTGCTGCTGGATCAGGTTGAATCCGGTGAATTGACTATCGATGAGGCCAAAGATCAGTTTGCTGCTCTTGAAAAAGAATTTCAGGTAAGAACTGAAGAGAGGCAGATGGTTATGGAGATGCTGAAAGAGGTAGGAGATGGAGAAAAGAAAGCAGCAGATTGTGAGGATCAGCTGAAAGACCAGCTCCAGACAAAGGAAAGAATCCAGGAAAGAACTCAGCTTAAGGATGAAAGTGCTGTAAAAGATCAGACCCGAACAACTGCTGCAGATGGCGGCGGCGACGGTACAGGAAAGAAATAGTTACCCCTGCAGCAATTCTTGCTCAATCGATGGGTAAGAATTGCTGCTTCCCTAAAAAGCTTTAATGAGAAACTTTACAAATCGGGTTTTTTATTCTACTGTTATTAAAAGGTTGTTATGGTTTTTATAAAAAATAAGGAAAGATATCACGCCCCCAGGGCGTTTTTATTATTTATCATTTTCTCACTTGCAGTTTCTGCCCTGTTTGCCGGAGGTTCCGGTGAATTCTCAAAAGATTATCAGGAAGAATTAAAAACTACTTTTGAAGAAGCTGTTCTCGGTATTGAATCAGGTATAATGGATGCCCAGGGGGCAAAGGACTCTCTGGCTCTGCTGCGATCCAGATACAAAGTGGATTATAATGATTTTGCCGGAAAGCTGGATGCGTTAATAGACGAAGTTGCCGAGGATAAAAAGGATTCCCGTGAAGCGATGGATGAGTACATCCTTTTAAAAGAGGCTCTCGTCAGGGTAAGGGAACAGGAAATGGAACAAGATAAGGATAAAACCGTAAATAAATCCATATACACAAACAGCGGCCAGGGATCCTCCCATGGAGAAACCTCCTCAGGAGTAGATGGCCATACTGGGAAAAACAATTGAGTTCTCTGATCCTCGTAATAGAGGATGATGAAACTGCAGCAAAATGGATTGAAATCTATTTAAAAAGAGCAGGGTACACTCCGTTACTAGTCCACGACGGTATTCGTGGGCTGGAAGCTGCCAGAAAAGAGCAGCCTGTGTTGATTGTCCTGGATCTGATGCTTCCAGGACTGGGCGGTATGGAACTATGCCGGATCCTGCGAAAAGAATCGGACATACCCATAATCATGCTGACAGCCAGGGGAGCTAAAAGCGACAGGGTAAAAGGCCTGGACGGAGGAGCTGATGATTATCTGGTAAAACCCTTTGATCCGGATGAACTTA
>JANTFL010000173.1 GCA_024763455.1 Sediminispirochaeta sp.
AAAACATGGAACAGACCTCAGACAAACCGTACCAGGAGAACCTGGATATGATGAAACAACTTAAAGAGGACTACCCGAACAAACTTATCATTGGTTCCATTATGGGAATGGATGAAGAGAACTGGGAACAGATGGCCCGGGACGTGACCGCTACCGGTGTAGATATGATTGAGCTTAACTTTTCCTGTCCCCAAATGACCTACGAGGGGATGGGTTCTGATGTCGGAGCTAACCTGGAATTAATCGATGCTTATGTTAAAGCAGCAAGAAGGGGAAGCCACCTTCCGCTGATAGCAAAAATGACACCCAATGTTGAAAAAATGGAAGGGCCTGCAGAGGCGGCAATAAAAGCAGGCGCCAACGGCCTTTCAACAATTAATACCATTAAATCGATAACAGGGCTTGACTTTGACAACTATACATCCCTCCCGGTTATAAACGGAAAATCTTCCATCTCAGGACTCTCGGGCAAAGCTACCAAACCCATAGCCCTGAGGTTTATTACAAATCTTGCTCAGGACATGAACCTTAAGGGAGTACCCTTAAGCGGAATCGGCGGTATTGAAACATGGGAAGATGCAGCCGAGTTTCTAATGGTAGGTGCGCGCAATGTTCAGTTTACAACCTCCGTTATGCAGTACGGGTACCGTATTGTTGAAGATATGATAAGCGGTCTTTCAATCTATCTTGCAGAAAAGGGTTTCGATAAACTGGAAGACTTTGTCGGCATTGCTCTTAAAAATATTATACCTGCAGACGACCTTGAAAGGGACTTCAAGATCCTTCCCCAGATCAACTACGACAAGTGTGTGGGATGCGCACGCTGTTACGTATCATGTATGGACGGCGCCCACCAGGCAATTGACTGGGACAACGAAAACCGCAAACCAACCATAAAGGAAGAGGTCTGTGTCGGTTGTCAGTTATGCCTACAGGTATGCCCAGTGTACGACTGTATTACCCCCGGAAAGGTTCTCTTTAAGGAAGAGGATCAGTTTGGAAAGGGAAGTCTTTCTGAATGGAAAGATGATGCATCCAACAAGAGAGATATAATAGTCGGAATGTACGACTGGATGTAACGCATAATTCGGCACTATGGTCAAAAAAAAGCCGCTGCAGTGATCTAAAAAATCATTGCGGCGGCTCTTTTATATTCTGCAGCATAGAAATTCATTACGGGAAGAAAGCCCGGTATTTCTCATAGTTCATCTTTATTACTTCATCGACAGAGTGAAGGATATCCGGTATCCCCTTACTTGTAAGGGAATAAATAACAGTTGTACCCCTCTTTTCCTGTTCAATAAGTCCCGCCTGCTTCAACACATTCAAATGCCGGGAGGTTATGGAGCTGGACTCCTTAAGGAGTTCGGAGAGCTGCGTTACATTATAGGGACTGTCCTGAAGATGCTCAATTATGCAGACCCTGGTAAGGTTTGCCAGTGCTTTCAGGATATTCGCCCTGAGTTCATTTTTTGCTACATCATCGTTTGCCATAATAAATCCTTAAAAAAGAATAATGTAACACATCTTTTCCTTTATGTCATCATAAAATATCCCTGATATTCTCGACCAGTCCGTCCAGTTCCTCTTTTGTATTGAAAAATTCTACCGAGACCCTGATGGGTGCAGGAAGATGCTGCTTGGGAACAGGCCGGATCATATAATTCCTTTTATTCATTACCGAACAAAACTCGGCAGGTTCCCATCCCTCAGCAAGAAAATGGAGAAACCCGGCTTCATGCCCTGCCGGGGTAATAATGGTCAGCTCCGGAATCTCTTCCAGTTTTTTCCGCAGGTACACAACCTGATTTCTGATACGATCCAGCAGCCACTCTTTTCCAACATCCTTAAGAAGAAACTTGAGCCCCTCTTTGAATCCCAGTAGAATCGGACGATTAATTGAAGTAGCAGTCTGGTATCTGGCAGCATAGGGTGCGGGTATTATATAAGGGGAAGCAATATCAAGATCATGCCTGTCCCGGATTGATGAAGGACTAATAAATGTCGGGTCCACTTCGGAGATCCTCTTTTTTGCAACAAACAGTGCCGAAATTCCTTCAGGGCCCAGCAGCCACTTTCTGCCGGCAAGAGCATAGAAATCAATATCAAATTCATGAACATTCAGAGGAACGGCACCGGCTCCCTGTGCTCCGTCTACCAGAATGTACACTTTGTTCTCGTGGCAAATCTGAGCCAGTTTCTTTATGGGAAACGTGAGTCCCGTTGAAAAAGAAACGTGGGTAACCACAAGCAGTCTGGTCCTTGGAGTAATACTTTCTCTCAGAGAATTTAAAAGATCTTCCTCCCTGTATTCTTCCCCGTAAGGAACGTCCAGATACTTCACATTTATGCCAAACTTGTTCTTAACCAATGCTATCGGAGCAAGACTGGCAACATGCTCCCGGTCTGTGGTAATTATCTCATCTCCCCTCTGCCAGTTCATTCCCCATAGTATAAGGTTCATCCCCTCGGTAGCAGTGTGGGTAAGGGCTATCTCTTCATAATCTGCCCCTATGAAATCTGCAATCAGGGCGCGGGTTTCATCCATATCCTTGTAGAGCTCATCCAGAAAAGGAAGATATCTTCCTTTAAGAAACTCTTTTTCTGCTTCTTTTTTCATTATCTCTGCAGTATTCCGGCAGAGAGGTCCGTTTGTTCCCGTATTAAAGTAAAAGCAGCTCTTTACCGCAGGAAGCTCTTCCCGTATTCTCTCTATCTTTTCATTATCCATTTTCCTTTATCCCCTTCCTTAATTTCTTTATTTATAAAATACTGATAATCATTTTTACAGCTACCGCGACTAGAATTATTCCCAAAATCCGTTTTATAACAACAGGTTTCAGTTTATCCGTCATAAGCCATGAACCGATTAGTGCCCCTATTATTGAAGCCCCTGCAGTAATAGCTGCAAAAAGCATATCCAGATTTCCGAATTCCAAATGGCTTATAAATCCGGAGAGGGAAGAAAAAATCACTATGAATGCAGTTGTCGCAACCGCCTCTTTCGGTTCAATACCCAGGGCAATAAGAATAGGGAGGATAATATTCCCCCCCCCTACCCCGATGAGTCCTCCAATAATCCCGACAGCAAACCCGGCAGCAGCACTCAAAACAGTCGCTTTCAGTGTTAAACTCGTAACTTCTCCGTTGCGGTGCTTGTTCGACTTGTAAAACAGCATCATGGAGGACGCAAAAAGCAGAAAAACAATAAAACAAATCTTTAGGATTTCGTTGTCCACAGAATAACTGAATTTTGCACCAATCGGAGCACCAATAACACTGGTAATAACAAGGGGAATCCCTATTTTCCATAAGACCAGTTTTTTCCTGGTATACCGGACAGAAGCCGATATCATTGACAGAGAATTTAGAAGAAGAGCCACAGCCATCGCACGGTGAAGTTCAACACCGAGGGCAGTAAATACCGGGATAAGAATAAAGGCCGCTCCTACTCCGGTGATGGTAAACAGTGTTGTCAACGGCAAGGTAATGAGTGCTGCCCAAAAATATAACATCTGCAAAAAATCCTTTATAAAAAACTTGCTTTATTCAGGGTACTATGATAATATCTATTTGTCAATATTTATATATTCGAAATTATACATATCTATCATTTCGGGTATAATGATAATCAGGAGGAAAAGAATGGACAAAAACTCAAACCGCCTTGAGTTCAGAATGGGGATGTTTGGAGCTTTTTTGCCGCTGCTGACACTGCTCGGAGTAATACTCGCCCTGGTAATAACAGGATGGGTACACACAAAAACACTCTGGACAGCGTGTTTAGCGGCAATGCTGGTAGCCGTTGTCTTGGCAAAGAAACCGTCAGAAGCTTCAGAAGCTATCCTTTTTGGAATGTCACGGAAAATGGTTGCAGTAATGACCATGGCATGGATACTTGCCGGAATTATGGGAAAACTGCTCCGTGTATCGGGACTTGTTGACAGTCTTGTATGGCTGGGTATAAGTGCGCATGTATCAGGAGCCTTTCTGCCGCTGATAACCTTTATCGTTGCAGCACTTTTTTCAACTGCAACCGGAACCTCCGGTGGAAGTATAGCAGCCATCGGCCCGCTGATGCT
>JANTFL010000174.1 GCA_024763455.1 Sediminispirochaeta sp.
TGGAAAGCGGACTGTATCAATCATATTTTTACAACCGGTGAAGAGGTCTCGGTGTATAGGTTGTATGGAGCAGTTCATGGGATTTACTGCTCATAGGCTTCCCGAGAAAATCCTTGTAGAGGATCTGTATCTCCGGATTCTGATATGAACATCGTACTTCAGACATCTTGTCATCCTTATAGATACCCTCCATCCTTTTTTGTCTTACCTCATCAGTGGTAAAATAGGGCTGTCCGCCTCCGGCAATACAACCACCGCGGCAGGCCATTACCTCGATAAAATGATACGGAGGAGCCTCACCTTTTTCAGCAGCCATCCGCACCTTGTCCAACACAGCACCAACGTTCGCCATGCCATGAGCTACAGCTACTTTCACGTTTGTTCCATCTATATCGATAACCCCTTCCTTGATTCCGTCAAGCCCCCGGACCTGATTGATTTCAACATCTTTAAGTTCCTTACCGGTTACGAAGTTATAGGCCGTCCTTAAAGCAGCTTCCATAACCCCGCCTGTATTACCAAAAATAGTTCCGGCTCCTGAGTAGGCTCCTATCGGACTGTCTGCAGGCTCATCGGGCAGATTCAGGAAATCTATGCCGGAGGACTTTATCAGCCTGGCCAGTTCCCGGGTAGTCAATACAACGTCCACATCCTGGACACCGGAGGAATACATATTCTCATCTCTGGTGATCTCATATTTCTTTGCAGTACAGGGCATTATTGCAGCAGAATAAATCTGTTTGGCCTGAAGTCCCATTTTATCTGCATAGTAGGTTTTTGTCATTGCCCCCTGCATCATCATAGGAGACTTGGCAGTTGAAAAGTTCGGAATCATATCAGGATAATACTTTTCCATATAATCCGTCCATGCCGGACAGCAGCTTGTTATCTGGGGGAGAACACCCGCTCCTTCGGTTAACCGTTGAACAAACTCCGTAGCTTCTTCCATTATTGTCAAATCAGCACCAAAGTTTGTATCAAAAACTGCATCTATGCCCAGCCGCCTTAACGCCGCATACAGCTTACCGGTTACCACAGTACCGGGCTCAAGACCAAAAGCCTCTCCAATAGCTACCCGCACAGAAGGAGCTACCTGAACAGTTACATGCAGATCTTCGGAATGGATTGCATCAAGAAGTTTTTTCGTTTCATCTTTTTCATAAATAGCTCCGACGGGACAATGAGCCGAACACTGCCCGCACTTTATACAGGGACTATCATTAAGAACATCATCTCCAGCCGGAGCAATTCTGGTATTCTCTCCCCTGGAAAGGAATTCCAAAGCCCATACATTCTGCAATCCCTGGCAGACCAGAACACATCTGCCGCAGCTGATACATTTTTCCGGTTCCAATACAATGGACGGAGTTGAAGCATCTAGAGGAAGATCTCGTAACCGTTGTTCATAGGGCTGTTCCCGGACTCCGAATTCACATGCAATAGTCTGAAGTTCGCAGTGCTGATTCCTGCCGCAGGTTAAACATTCGTTTGGATGGGTGGACAGAATCAGTTCAAGTACCGTTTTCCTGACTCCATGGAGTTCAGGATCATGAGTAATAATACTCATTCCCTCCTCTACAGGAGTTGCACATGCACGGACAGTTTTTGAACTATTCTCCAGTTTAACTATACACATACCGCAAGCAGCCCAAGGTTCAAGATCAGTATGATGGCATAGAGTCGGAATGTTTACATTAATTTCCTTCGCAGCATCGAGTATGGTAGTACCTTTTTCTACCTTAACATCTTCTCCGTTTATCTTTAATTCAACGAGACTCATAATTTTTTACCCCTACATTACTATTTAATAAAAACCGCATTAAACTTGCACACTTCGAAGCACTTGCCGCATTTTATACAACCGGATTGATCAATTGTGTGTACTTCCCGTACTATCCCATCAATCACATTTACCGGGCAGTTCTTAGCACAGATAGTACATCCAACACATTTATCTGCCAAAATATGGAAAGAGATCAGTTCTTTACATTTCTTTGCCGGACACCGATGATTCTTTATATGAGCCAGGTATTCATCTTCAAAATATTTAAGTGTTGAAAGAATAGGATTCGGTGCAGTCTGCCCTAATCCGCAGAGAGATGCAGTCTGCATTGCTTTCCCAATGGTCTTAAGTTTTTCAATATCTTCAAGCTCACCTTTTCCCATCGTGATCTTTTCCAGAATATTGTAAAGGGTTCTTCCCCCAATTCTACAAGGGGAACATTTTCCACATGACTCATCCACCGAAAATCCAAGATAAAACTTTGCAACATCCACCATACAGTCATCTTCGTCCATGATGATCATACCACCTGAACCCATTATGGATCCTAATTCCTTGAGGTGAATGTAATCTATAGGAGTATCGAGAAATTCTGCCGTTATAACACCACCTGAGGGGCCTCCTGTCTGAACTGCTTTGAAAGCTTTACCCCCAGGGATTCCGCCGCCAATATCGTAAACTATTTCCCGCAGGGTAGTACCCATGGGAACTTCAACAAGGCCGGAGTTCCGGATCTTACCCGTCAGCGCAAAAACCTTGGTACCTTTCGAATCTTCAGTACCAATCTCTGAGAACCATTCACCTCCACGGTTTATTATCACCGGTATATTTGCCCAGGTCTCAACATTATTAATGAGTGTTGGTTTCCCCCATACCCCTTTGACCGAGGGAAAAGGAGGCCTCGGTTTCGGCATTCCCCGTTCACCCTCCAGGGAAGCAATAAGTGCAGTTTCTTCGCCGCACACAAAGGCTCCTGCACCAAGCCTGATCTCTATATCAAAGCTAAAGGCCGAACCTAAGATATTCTCTCCGAGAAGTCCCAATGCCCGTGAATCCTCCATCCCTTTCTGCAAACGTTCAATAGCAAGGGGGTACTCGGCACGGATATAGATATATCCCTTTTTTGCACCGATACAGTAGCCTGCTATTGTCATCGCTTCCAGGACAGAATGGGGATCACCTTCAAGCGTACCCCGATCCATATACGCACCGGGGTCGCCTTCGTCTGCGTTGCAGACAACATACTTTTCATCAGATGCAACCTGTTTTGTGAAATTCCATTTCATCCAAGTGGGGAATCCTGCTCCCCCGCGGCCTCTGAGACCTGCTGTTTTTAATTCTTCAATAATATCATCCGGCTGCATTTCAAAAATTACTTTTTCCAATGCAGCATAGCCGTCCCGGGCAATATATTCTTCAATATTTTCAGGATCAATGATACCGCAGTTTCGCAGTACAATACGAAACTGTTTCTGATAGAAATCAGCGTTATCAACTTTAACATTTTGCTTGCTCTCTTTTTTGTCGTAGAGTAAACGTTCGACTTTCTTTTTGTTAAGGATGTGATTTTCAACAATTTCTGAAGCATCTTCAGGAGCAACACCAACATACAAAGTTTCATCGGGAAGTATTTTGACAATTGGTCCGTGGGCACAAAAACCAAGACATCCGGTCCTGATAACCTGGACGTCATCAGCATTATGAGTACTGCACTCATGCCGGAGGTTATTATAAACTTCCTCGGATCCGGGGTTCCGGCACTCATCACCGTTGCAAACAAGAATAAATTCTTTTGGATTCATCAATTCCCCTCCAACTCTTCAATAATGTCCACAGATGGTTTGTCATAGATATGATCATTTACTAAAATTTTTCCCTGTATATGTTTACGGACAATCCTTTCTGCCATTTCTCTGTCCACATTTCCATATACTACAGTAGGCATCCCCGGGACCATAACCTCAACAGTCGGCTCAGCAAAACATAGCCCCATACAACCGGTTCCTGAGACCTCAACATCTTTTCTCTGTGCCTTTGAAAGGGCTTCCAGAAACGCTTCCTCTGTTTCCTTTGCACCGGCAGCAAGTCCGCAGGTACCCTTACCGATTACGATCCTTGTTCTTCCTGCAGAATTTAAACGATTAAAATCCTTTTTAAGTGAACCCCGTAATTTATTTAATGATTCGCGTGTCAATGCAGCCATAAATTCCTCCAATTATTACCTGCAAACTATTCATTTTCATATTCAGCAAGGACCTCAGAAAGCTT
>JANTFL010000175.1 GCA_024763455.1 Sediminispirochaeta sp.
TTCTACTTTACGACTTTTAATTTCTGATTCAACTCACAGGTCTTCATACCTGTAATATCTATCAATATCTTTTTGTCTATGATAGTGTCTTATTTTCATCTGTTCCAGCCTCTTATCGTATTGTTCTTTCGTGCCAAACAGTTCAATTATTATTAAGATTCTTGCATCTCTTATACTCATTAAAGGGAACTCCGTTTCGCTTTCTATTTTCTCTTTTAGCAGAAATAGAGCTGCTAACATGACCAGTGATTGATGATGGTGCCATCCTATCCATTTCCTGATTTGATAATCTGACATGCCCAACTCATTTTTGCTATCATCAAAAGTCCTTTCAACCCAATATCTTTGTGCCTGAAAATAAGCATATTCCTTGGAGGAGTATGCTCCAGACTCCCCGTTACTGAAACTGTATTTTATTTTTGGCTTCTTATCTTGTGTTTTAGTGATTACCAAAGTTCTTCTTCTTGCCTGATCCTCTTGTCCATCCCATACCCACACATCAACCACATGTACTTTCAATTTTAACCATCCCTTTGCTGTTTTCCTGACCTTTGCTTTCTCCCAATCAGGTTCCTTTAAACCACCTGAGTACTGATCTAATCTAAATGTCTTTTCTTCTGTTTTTAGTTTTTCAGGCTTCCTTCCTCTTCCCTGCTTCTTCTCGGGAATAAAGAAATGTGGCTTTGATAAAAACACTTTCTCATCTTTGTGTACATCAAGCACATATAGCTTACCCCTTTCATCTAACCCTTTAGTCAATTGATAATTATGACCATATAGACCATCTCCACCTATCCAGTCAAATTCCACCCCACGTTCAATATCAGCATCTATCATCTCTAATGCCAACTCAGGCTTTGTTTTATATACCCGGTTTTCTTCGGGAATTTTTGCCTTATCGCATTTTGCTTTAGATGATGTCCAACTCTGGGGTAAGAATAATCTCTCGTTTATTATCGTGGCTCTTGTATCATTTACTAAAGAGCTATAAACAGCTACCTGGCAATTGTCAACCTTCCCGGCAACACCTGCATACTGATTTTGTACCCCGACAGATTCATTCCCTTTTTTCAAATGTGAACTTTCATCAACAATATAACCAGTAGGAACGCCGCTCTTCTTCTTGTTCTCCTGTAAAACATTTGAAGCATCAAGACTTAATCTGGAGATCAATTCTTGATAATCCCATTTCGAATTAGAAATAAAATGCTGATAGGCTCGATACTCACCATCATGTATTTCTTCTTCCATGCGCTCCATGTTTGCGTGCCCCTTTTCACAAATCAATAAACCTCCAAGGTAATTTTCCGCTGCCTTAGAATTGTCTCTTCGATGAACGGTAAAGACATCCTTGTAATGCATCAAGCCATCAGTAATGTATGTTCTTGACAGTCTGGTGTTTCTGGATTTTCGATGAAATTTTTTTTTCGATTGAATTTGTGTCATTTCTAAATTCAATCGACACGATTAAACATTATGTTGATTGAAATAAAGATACAATTCTTACTCCGCTAATAGCATTAGAAAAACCTTGGACTTATCAACAATTTTCGCAAAAATAACAACCGATACATATTTGAATAACAAATATTTACGACGCTTTATCCCTTGCTAAATGAATTGGTGGTACGTGGCGTTTGAAAGAATAGTTTTTGGGTTAAAATTTGTATATTTCAAAGAATTCTTTTATAGTCGTAAAGTAGAACTAAAGATCAGCTTTTTTTTGATCCAATACAAGTAAAGAGATGATCGAATTTCCAAAGAATTCCGTTAATTTGTGGCTTTTTAGCATCGCTGCATGAATGTTCTGGATATCATATTTCTGGTTCCGTTGCTGTTTGCCCTTTACAGGGGTTTCAGTAAGGGCATGATCCATATGATTGCTGCTTTGCTGGCCCTTGTACTTGGGATTGCGGGGGCTATCAAGCTGAGGGCCGTTGTTGCATCCATGCTTGATGCCATATTTACCATCTCACCCCGGTACATGGATATGATTGCATTTGCAGTTACATTTGTCATTATTGTCCTGGTTGTTCATCTGGCAGCTTTCCTGGTGGAGAAGCTTATCAAAGCAGTGGCCCTCAATTTTGTGAATCGTTTGCTGGGCATGGCATTCGGCCTGCTGGTTACGGCTTTTGTGATCAGCATAATCCTGTGGCCTGTGAACCAGATCAATGAAGAAAAGGAGGTTATAAAACCAGAGCGCATTGAAGGTTCATTGTTGTATAAGCCGCTATCGGCATTTGCTCCGGCACTCTTTCCATATCTGAAAAATCATGAATGGGAGGAGTATGTACCAAAGAAGAAAGGGAATACCGGGGAAAAAAGTTTAAAAGAGATATGAGTTTAGTTGATGAACTGAGGTGGAGAGGTATGATCCACGATATCATGCCCGGAACGGAGGAGCTGCTTGAAAAGGAGCAGGTAACTGCTTATGTGGGCATTGATCCCACGGCTGATTCCCTGCATATTGGCCATCTTGTGGGAGTGATGATGCTGAAGCGCCTGCAGCATGCAGGTCACCGGCCCATCGCCCTGGTGGGAGGTGCTACTGGTATGATCGGTGATCCCAGCGGTAAATCCCAGGAGCGGAACCTGCTTGACGAAACCACCTTGAGGCAAAATCAGGAATCGCTGAAAAAACAAATTTCAAAATTTCTGGATTTTGAAACCGGTGCCCCCAACAGGGCACTCATGGTGAATAATTATGACTGGATGAAGGATTATACCTTCCTTGCTTTCATTCGTGACATAGGAAAACACATTACGGTGAACTATATGATGGCCAAGGATTCGGTAAAAAAGCGCCTTGGGGCGGATAGTAAATCTGGCATGTCATTTACCGAATTTACATACCAGCTGGTGCAGGGTTATGATTTTCAGGTCCTTTACAGGGAACATCATTGTAAACTGCAGATGGGAGGGTCTGACCAGTGGGGTAATATTGTGACGGGGACGGAACTGATCAGGCGCATTGAAAAAGGAGAGGCGTATGCCCTGACGTGGCCCCTGATTACCAAATCTGACGGAGGCAAATTTGGCAAGACCGAAGAGGGCAATGTATGGCTGGATCCGGAAAGAACATCCCCATACAAGTTTTACCAGTTCTGGCTCAATGTCTCTGATGAAGATGCAGAAAAGTACCTCAAGATCTTTACCATGCTGGGACGGGAAGCAATTCAGCAACTGGTATCAGAACATACTGAAGCTCCCCACAAACGTGTTATGCAGAAGAAACTAGCTGAAGAAATTACCGTGCTGATCCATTCCCGGGAGGAGTACGATATGGCAGTGGAGGCTTCAGATATCCTGTTTGGACGGGGGACCAGAGAGTCATTAAAAAAGATCCGGGAAGAGCTGTTCCTTTCGGTTTTTGAAGGCGTTCCGCAGTATGAGGTTCCTACCTCCCGGATGGATAAGGATGTACTGGAACTGCTGGCTGTGGATACAGGGGTATTTGCTTCAAAAGGTGAAGCACGGAGAATGATAGCAGGCGGGGGCGTAAGCATCAATAAACAGAAACTTTCAGATCCTGGGCAACGCATTACTGAGAAAGATTTTATTAATAACAGATACTTACTGGTTCAAAAAGGAAAAAAGAACTATTACCTGATCAGGGTAAGAGAATCGTAAAACATATTGTGATGGAGAAAAAGCAACAATCAAACTATAATTTCAGCTCGGTAGATCTGTTGATCTATATCTGGAAAAAACGGTGGGTACTGATGGGTGTCGGTTTCATAGCAGGCATTACTTCTATTATTATTTCCCTTACCATTACCCCCCTGTTCCAGGCATCCGTAATCATGTTTCCTGCTTCCAGTGCATCTGTTTCCAAAGAACTGCTGGTCCAGAACTACTCGGGTCGTCAGAACATTCATGCCTTCGGGGAAGAGGAGCAGGCCGAACAGCTCCTGCAGGTACTTAATTCGGAGCCTGTCCGTACACGGATCATCGAGAAATACAACCTGATGGAACACTATGAGATCGATCCGGAAGAGAAATA
>JANTFL010000176.1 GCA_024763455.1 Sediminispirochaeta sp.
GCTTTTTTTACTCATTTTTCATTTTCACCGGCTGTCTGGTATTTTCCAGAACATCCCGCCATAAACTTCCTTCAATATCTACAAATTTTTTCTTGGTTACGGCTATCTTTATCGGTATATGAACAAAGGTATTATTCACAAGACTTATTAAAAGTTTTGTTTTTCCGGCCATGGCTGCATGGACAGCATGAGCCCCGAGGCGGGAACAGTATATGGAATCGTTGGGATTAGCCGGAGCACTTCTGATTATATAACTGGGATCAATATATTTTATATTCACCTCAATTTTCTCGTTTTTAAAGTACTCCTTTATTTTTTCCTTCAGGAAAATTCCTATATCATTCAATTTTTTATTCCCGGAAGCATCACTTTCTCCGCTTTCTGCCATGAGATCCTGCCCCGCACCTTCAGCAACAAGAATTACCGCATGCTCCCGGTCGAGGATTCGTTTCCGCAGATGATTTAAAAAACCGTTTTCTCCTTCCAGATCAAAGGGATTTTCCGGAATGAGACAGAAGTTTACATCACTCATGGCCAGAGCAGTATGTGCTGCAATAAACCCTGAATCGCGGCCCATTACCTTGACCAGCCCAATACCGTTAATTGCATCATGAGCCTCCACATGGGCTCCTCTGACAGCTTTTACAGCTTCGGCGACTGCCGTTTCAAACCCGAAAGAGCGCTGAATAAAATTGAGATCGTTGTCAATTGTTTTGGGTATGCCGACAATCGAAATCTTTAACTTCCTTCTCTCCAGCTCTTCGGCAATATCCAGAGCTCCCCGTTGGGTTCCGTCTCCGCCAATCGTAAAGAGCATATTGATATTAAGCCGCTCAATCTCGTCTGCAATTTCACTTACCCTGTCACCGCCGCCCCGGGCAGAACCGAGGATTGTTCCTCCTTTCATTTGAATGTCATCTACTATGTCAGGATCAAGATCAATCGTAGAGTATTTAGAGTCAGAGAGTAGCCCTCTATATCCGTTTTGTATACCGGAAATTCTCCTGACCCCGTAACGGTACCACAAACAGCGGACTGTTGCCCGGATAACATTATTAAGTCCCGGACACAACCCCCCGCAGGTCACGATGGCTGCATGTACATGAGACGGGTTAAAGTATATCTTTTCCCGGGGACCGGCCAGCTCAATCAGGTGATCTGAATCAACAACAGGATTTTCGGCTCCTTTCTTTGCTGTTATGTTATAGAGAACCGCTTCATCCTCCCGGACGTAATTGGCTATTGAATCCCCCAGTACAGTGGACATCTTGATGGGGGAGGGAATTGAAGCCTTCCCGAGGGCGGCTATTGTAAAATCATACTTTTGTGCCATCTTGTTACTCCTTAGATTATTTGGAGGTCAGGACTTCGAGTCCCTTCCAGTCCTTTCCCGGAGGATTTTTTATGTACTTCCTGCACCGTTCGAGAAAGATACCCGCAACATGATCACCTGGGAGAAGCTTCTGAACCGCAAGAAAATACTTGGCAGCCCGCTTGAAGTGCATCTTGTAGTACAGCTTCATCCCTGCATTATGGTAAGCCCAGGCCTTTTTCTCCGCCGGAGTCACTACCTTCTTCGCAGTGTATATACTCTCCCCCTGTGTCTTCCCCTTCACCACAACTTTGTCAATCATCCTGCAGGGGAGGATGCCTTTGGCTTTCCGGTAAACACTCTCGGAAAAAATTACATCCTGTTTGTAGGGTTTGGACAGTCCTTCAAGCCGGGAACCCAGGTTGACCATGTCGCCTATGATAGTATAATCCATTTTCTTTTCAGAGCCAATATTCCCTACGGTAACAACACCGTAATTAATGCCGATTCCGGTCTTAAACTCAGGTTTCCCTATCTTTATCTGTTCCCGGTTAAACTCACGAAGTGCTTCCTGCATTTCCAAAGCAGCATACAAAGCCTGAATTGCATCATCGTCCCTTTTTACCGGAGCACCGAAGAAAGCCATTATTGCATCCCCGATATACTTGTCTATAACGCCATTGTGACTGGTGATGATATCAACCATCATTGCGAAGTACCTGTTGAGTACCGACACCAGTTCATCGGGCATATACCCTTCCGATATGGTGGTAAAACTTCTGATATCAGAAAAAAGGATAGCAAGTACTCTGTTCTCACCGACAAGCATCTGTTCAGGATTCTTGAATATCGTATCGATTACATCCTTGGGTACGTACTTTTGAAAGATATTTCGTATCTTCCGCTCATTTTTTTCTGCCAATACCGATTTAAAGGCAAACTGTTTAATCTGTTTGTACGCTTTGTCCAGCTCACCGGTCATTATGTTAAAGGTGTGGGCAAGCGTTCCAATCTCATCTTTGAACTCAACGGGAACTTTATGGGACATATCGTTTGTTGAAATAACATGACGCATCGTTGAAACAATGGATCTTAAGGGTCTGGTTAAATAACCGGTAAACAGGAATAGGAGGATAATCGAAAATACAATTGTTCCTGCCAGGACATACCCGGTCTGTATAATAATCTCTTTGCTCTCTTTGTAAAACGTTTCTTCATCCTCAGTCACAAAAAAGTACCAGTCGAAGGGCTTGAAGTAGAATCCGTACCCTACCCGCTTTCTGCCGCCGGCAGTCAAGGTTACCCATCCGGAGGATTTTTTATCCAGATACTCATAGAGCTTTGACTTTTCCTCTATCCCCAGTTTCAGTTCTCCTGTCGTCATAACAACGTTCATATCGTTGTCAACAGCGAAAATAATCTCTGTTTTACTTTTAACCATTGAGAACGCGTAGGACTGGACAGCACCTTTGGCTACCTCAACATAGGTGGGATTCTCACTGAGCTGATTATTCAAAAGAAGTTTCCACTGATTATCCGCATAGTTGGACAACTCCTCCGCTTTAAAGCTCAGGAACTTTATTGCAATTCGAGTCATACCGCTTCTTGCTGAAAATGATGAAATTGCCGCTGTTATTACCATGGAAACAATCAACAACGGCAGTACTATAAAAATAATCTTGGTTTTGATACTCAATTCATTACCCGTTTATCTGTTTTGAACACTCTTCTTAGAATAGAATCGGCCTTTCCTCTTTTCTTCTTAAGCAGCAGAGACATAAAAACAGAAGCGGGAGTTGTAGAATATACCGTTTCTGCCGATTATATATGAATAATGACAATAATTAATTGGTATACAAGGGTTGAACAGTGAAAGAAGCAGCTAATAATGTTCTGGAAGATGACTTAGGATTTCAAATAGAAGGCTTTACCGAAGATGAGAAAGAGGAGATCTTTCAGCAGATTGAAAAAATAAGCTCCCAAAGCCAGATATCCATGACGCCCGAACTATTAGAAGTAAAACCTGCAAAAAAAGGTGGGACCCTTCCTCTCGCTGTTAACCTGTTAGGGATACTCGTCATAGCTGCTGCGCTGTTTTTTGCAAACAGGTATTTTCAGGCAAAAGAAGAGACCATGGTACTCGGTGAAAAAACATACCAGTCAACTGAAGATTCCATTGTAAAAGAACTGAAGAAACAGGCCGAGGAGAAACTTCAGCAGAAGGAACAGGAAATATCCAAAATTCAAAGCGAATTGGAAAAACTGGATAAAGAAAGCTCTAACCTTAAGGCAAACATGGAAACCCAGGTGAAAGCCAAGGAAGCAGAACTGCGTAAACAGATGGAAGAGGAACTTGCAAAAGAGAGATCAAGGCTGCAGGGACAGGGGATATCATCAGCAGAACTGGAAAAGCAATTGAAGGAATTTCAGGCTAAAAAGGAAGATGCAATAAACTCTGCTCTGAATGCGTTCAAAGCTGAATCGGAAGCTGCACTTAAAGAAAAAGAAAAGGAACTTGCCCAGGCTAAAGCAATGGCCCAGGAGGTCCTCGACAAAGCGAACAAGGACAAAGCAGCCCTTGAAGCAGAAGCCAAAAAGCGGGAGGAGGAACTGACAAAGCAGTTTGAAGCTGAAAAGGAGGCTCT
>JANTFL010000177.1 GCA_024763455.1 Sediminispirochaeta sp.
TTCCCCGCCAGGAGAAGTTTCCGCAACTTGTTTGAGTTAATTACCACAACTTGGCAGAAAGAATTACTCCTTGTAGCCAAGGGGTAATGCCGCAGGTTTACCTGCGGCATTACCGGTGACAACAAAAATACCGAAAAAGTGAAAAGGAGTTACAACATACCGGCAGGGAGGTCTGAAGAGTCGATGAGATGTTTTTTCTCAACAGCCCCCGCCACTATAGCATTGTAGCAGATCCGGTTTATCTGCCGGGCAATTCCGTTTGTACGTTTAAAGATCTCCATCTTGGCCTCATCAGAGAAAAGTTTCTCTTTACGGTGAACAACCTCAAGACCGTGGTCAATGTAGGCGGCCGTCTCCTCGAGAGTCATAGGGGAGATATGATGAGAGAGGCGGATACGATCACGAAGCGAATCAAAGTGAGAGTAGCTCAGTAGAGTAAGCAGCTCGGGCTGCCCTGCGAGTATAAAGGTAATACGGTTCTGTGAGTCGGAATTGAAGTTTGTCAGGGCCTTGATTGAGATCAACGCTTCTTCAGCAACGTCCTGTGCATCCTCCAGTACTACAACAGGTTTGCGTGGGCTGTCCTGTACAGCCTGAAAGAAGGCGGGCTTTGCCTTTAGGAGGGAATGGGGAGGTTCTATTTTCATTCCTCGAAGCAAAGCCTTTACAAGCTCCCCCTCACTGCTGATATTACCGCGCAGGTAGATAGGCTGATAATGATTCGAGTCTATGCCCGACAGACTATTGCGGATGATCAATGATTTTCCACTACCGATAGGACCGCTTAAGAGCATCACATCCTCACTCTCAATACCGAGTTCTATCATGGCCGAACTTCTGGAAAGCTCCTTTGTAGGAAAGATATTATCCTCGGCTATGTCTTTGCCGAAGGGCAGGTGAGAAAAGCCGTAGTGGCTTAGAATTACTTCCTTCATTGCCGTACCTCCTTTTTGAGTTTGTGATAGTTTACCGTTGAGGCTTGGCGTTCAAGCTCGGCCTGCCGCTCTCTTAAAGAGGCGAAGTAACGAGCGGATTCATCGCTCACCTTTTTATCAGTCTCCTTCCGTTCTTCCGGGAGTTTTTGGACTGCAGAGTTTACCAAATCCTTTAACCCAAGGGTTTCAACTTTCTCTCCCCCCTCAAAGCGCCACACTTCCCGCAGATCGAAGGGGTTGTAGCGTATCTCAAGAGTGCTTCCGGCCACCGCTCTGCTATGATACTGGTTACCTTCGAACTTAACTATTCCCCACTTTGAAACTTTCCGGTACGCGTGGAGCAGGAAAAGGTTCTCAAACCGCTGGAGATCCTGTACCCTGCGATGAGTGTTGGGAAGTCCTTTAGCGAATCGGATTGAGGGAGGTTCACCGGTGGAGCTGTGGTTTCGACGGTTGTACTCCACGTCAAGCCACGCCCACAAGGCACTGTTCAGCTCTTCCAGGGTTTTGAATCCTGCCCGCTGTGCTTCTTCCTGGAAGTCCCGTTTAATCGTCTTCATTACTGCCTCAACTTTTCCCTTGGCCCAACTTTTGTAGGGACCATGATGGATTTTTTTTATCTCCAGTTCCGACAGGATAAAGGCGAAATGAGAAGAGACGTACACATGTCCGTTATCGAGGTAACATTTTTGAGGGATCCCCCATCGCATGATCATGGTCTTAAATGTTTTCTCCATCCTCGGAAGCTTCTCGTCCCAGAAGCATTCAGCGTGGAGTATTTTCCTCGAATAATCATCGACCCAGGCAAAGAGGTAGGTCTTACGTACCTGATCGCTTCCCGGAGCCTTAGGCAACCAAATGCCGTCCCTTGCATCACCCTGCACAAGTTCCATTGAGCAGGATGCTTCAAACTTGTGGTAGCTCCTTTTCCCAGCCCCATGACTCTTTTCTCTACGGGCTTTCTGAGTAAGCCCGGATTCGGCAAGGAAACGGTAGATTGTTCTATCTGAAACCTTTTTCACAGATGCCTCAAACTTGCTATCGGCACTGAGGAGTCTGCGCAGCTGCGGTACAGTCCTGCTTGGCCGCTCTTCGATCAGTTCCAGAATCTTCTCCCGTACCAGGGGATCATGAATACGGGGCGAAGATGGCCCTCTCGGTTTGTAGAACAGTAGGGCCTCTGCTCCACTGTCTCTATAGCGGCGCAGGTAATTGCGAATTGTCCTTTCGCTTACCCCTTTTTCTTCAATGTACCTGCATCTTGTCTGATGTCTTTCTGCCTCATCGATGTTCTCATCGAGCAATGTTTCGACCAAGGCCACTCTACGGAACCAATCTTCGAGCTGTTTCTCATCAATGTTTTCAAGTTCGATCTTTTCCATTTTCTCCTCCTGATAGCTTTTAAAGGAGGTATACCACTATCAGGGTGGCGACCGTGAGACATAACTCGTTAAAGATTTCTCCCTCCTTTTCCGCAGTCCTGCCTGTAGAAGTGACCGCAGGGCGGGAGGCCAAAGCCGGGCATTCCCTGCTCGCAAATACCCTTCTTTCTGACGATCTATCAGGTTTACCAAGCGCTCAAGGGGGCTTAAAGGATGTAGGGGATAATCGCTTTCATGCAGGTGGATTGATGCAGCCTGGCTCTCGGCCAAAAACAGACCTACTGCTTTTGCGGCTTCTTCGAGCTTTTTAAGGTGTTTCTGGGCAGTCCGAAGGTCAATGCAGCCCATGATCTGGCAGCACTCCTCCATACTGCTTCCTTTCAGCTTCTTCCAGCTTGCTTTTATCACTTTATCAAGCCTCATGCGGGCAAAGGGAATGAGAAAGTCTGGTAAAATACGCATTGTATGCTGCTTCCTGGCTTTTTTGGCCTTGCTGCAATAGATAACAGGTATTGGGATCCAAATATCTTCCTGTGTCTCAGGATCACGGTAACTGCGGGAAACACGGCTATGAATCTTTAATGAATGCACTTCTCCACACAACTTGCACGGTTCAGTTTCTGAAAGGAGTTGCAATGATTCTATGAAGGAATATATACTGTATTTGACTGTGCTATCACCACAGTTTGGGCACCCGTTAACCTGCTTCTAACAGGGGGTGCCCTCTTTTTTTTCTTCAGGTCAGACGAGGGAAAAAAACTTCCTGTCAGTCTACAGTAATATCCATCGGCAAGTTTGATTTAAATCCGGAAACTTCTCCTGGCGGGGAACAGTATGTCACTCCAAATCAGAGGCATACCGGTGAAAGTAATTCGATTATGGAAATGAGAAATAAAATACTTACAAAAGCATATGTTTTGAATCCTGAAAGGTGGAGTTCAAAACCAGCTTACTGGGAGGAAATAAAAACGGTAGCTCTTAATCCTTCCTGGAAAAGATTGAAGGCATCATAGGGTAAATAAATATTTCAAAGAACTAGTGTCATCCATCTTGACATATTCCGATCTCTAACGAAAGACCTCATGAATCTTTAGGAATGAAAACTCCGTCTATGGTTTATACCGAATCAAAAGATAAATACATAGGTGTTATTGAAGATCTAGAATATCCCGGAGCATTCCGGACACGGTTGGTTAATAATCGTGGATATATAAGCATAAAAAAAAGAATGTTCTTTATTGGAAACCCTTTTATGGGTTATTATATTGGTATCAGACCACAACCTGATGGACAGCAAAACGTCTGGTTTGGTGATTATTTATTAGGGTCATTGGATATGGATACAGGATTATTGCAGCCTGAGTCCATTGTAACATTTAATAAGGGCAATGTAAGAAAACCGTTACCTATGTCCTGAAGTTGGACCATTTTTTACTAAGGATGTGATAGATGTCAGGAGAAGAGAACCTCAATAAATTATTAGAAGAAATGTCTCCAACATTAGAAGATCAAGAATATGTGTTTGTAACCACACAAAAACTATTGAATGAGATGCTAGAATTAAACCCATTATCCACATTTTTAGAAGAAGAAGTTTTAACTTTAATAATTAAGAAAAGTACTGCAGTTTCAGAGGGGT
>JANTFL010000178.1 GCA_024763455.1 Sediminispirochaeta sp.
GATCTTGCTCCTTCAAACAATACGGTCATGGATTTCGGGGATTTCTCAGCTGAAAACAGGGACGGAAGAACCCTCCACTATGGTGTGAGGGAACATGCCATGGGCGGTATTGCCAACGGAATAGCACTCCATGGAGGCCTTGTGACCTTCAGTGCCACCTTTCTTGTTTTTAGTGACTATATGAGGCCGGCAATGAGACTCGCATCGTTAATGAAATTACCGGTTGTTTTTATAATGACCCATGATTCTGTTTTTGTGGGTGAAGACGGACCGACACACCAGCCGATCGAGCATGTTTCATCCTTAAGGATGATTCCGGGGATGAGGGTGTTCCGTCCTGCAGACGGAGAAGAGACCAATGCTGCCTGGGAGATGGCTTTGAGTGCAAAGGATCATCCTACCACCCTTGCGCTTACCAGACAGGGGCTTAAGGTTTTCAAAAAGGCTGACAGGAGTTGGCATGAAACTATTAAAAAGGGTGCCTATATAGCAAAAGATGTTGACGGAAATCCTGATGTCGTTATTGTTGCAACGGGTTCAGAAGTCAACCTCGCTCTTGACGCTGCAGAGAAATCTGATAAAAAGGTAAGGGTTGTTTCCATGATGAGCAGAGAGCTTTTTATGGAACAGAGCGGCAGTTTTAGAAAATCAATTCTTCCGGAGGGAGTCAAAACAATCGTCATAGAGGCGGCAGTACGGACAGGATGGGAAGGTATAGCAACCTCTGCAGAGAATATCCTTTCTATAGATACCTTCGGTATGTCAGCTCCCTACAAAGATGTTGTAGAACATTTCGGATTCACCGTTGAGAACGTTTTAAAAATGATATAATTCCTCGATTCATCCTGAATCCAAGGGATTTGAGGACCAAAAAAAGAGGGACAGCCTGATAGTTGTCCCTCTTCTTTTTTGCACTATCGGTAAAGTCTGTCCCGATAGTACCTGAAATCAGGCTTCTGCCGCCTTTGCTTTCATGGCCCGGGGCTTCTGAAGTATGTAGATTAGTACGTACAGACCCAGGGATAGAAATGCCACGATAAGAGACGAAACTCCAAGAAATCTACCTACCAGATGGGGACGGAGGAGTCCAAATGCAACACCTGCCAGGAGAATTCCTTCATACCATCGGTTTTTTGCAATGAACCATCCCTGGGTGAGAGCCGCAAACGAAAACATGGCAATGACACTTGTTATAAATATCCATCCAACCTGCCATACGTTCGTAATTCCGACAAGGAGAAGATCTGTATTGAATATGAACATAAAAGGGAGAATTGCAGTTCTGATGTCATAGGTGAACCCCTGGATTCCTGTTCTTATGGGGTCGGATTTGGCAATCGCTGAAGCTGCAAATGCTGCCAGACCCACTGGCGGTGTGTCATCGGCAAGAATTCCGAAGAAAAATACAAAGAGGTGTGCTGCAATCAGCGGGAAAATAATACCGTTTTTAGCTCCCAGAGTGACAATTACCGGCGCTGTCAGGGTTGCCATTACGATGTAGTTTGCTGTTGTGGGAAGTCCCATTCCCAGTATAAGACTTGCTATGGCTGTTATGACAAGGATGAGAATAAAATTACCTCCGGAAAGCACCTCTATGACCTCGGTTATAATACCGCCGAGTCCCAAAGTAACGATACCGACAATGATTCCGGCTGCGGCAACTGCCACACCGATTCCCATCATGTTCTTTCCTCCTGCTATTAACGCATCTACTATTTCAGAAAAACTCTTTTTAAGGGCATCAGGAATGGATTCCTTCTTTTTGTAGGAAGCATACATGTTCTGAAGCGGTATTAAAACAATAAGGACCAGAATGGATCGGAATGCTGCAAGCTGGGGGGAATGTCTCTTTACAACCAGCTCGTAAATCAGAAACGCAACCGGGATAAGATAATGGATACCTGCAATCAGTGTTGGAAAAAACTTCGGGAGATCTTTTCTTGGTACCCCCCTGAGTCCAAGTTTGGACGCTTCAAGATGGGTTATATAAAAAAGGGCAATATAGGAAACAACTGCTGGTACAAAAGCCGCTTTGATAACCTGGAAATAATCGGTATTACAGTATTCAGCAATGATAAAAGCTGCAGCTCCCATAATCGGGGGCATGAGTTGACCGTTTGTACTGCACGCTACCTCTACTGCACCTGCCTTGTAATCCGGATAGCCGACGCTCTTCATTAAAGGGATAGTAAAGGTACCTGTTGTCACAGTGTTTGCAATACTGGAACCGGAAACCATGCCGGTCATGCCGCTGGCAAGAACTGCTGCTTTTGCAGGCCCTCCTTTAAATCCTCCGAGAAGACTGAACGCAAGGTCTACAAAGTATTTCCCCGCACCCGCTTTGTCCAGCATGGCGCCGAAAAGGACAAACAAAAAGACAATAGTAGCAGAGACATCAAGAGGTACTCCGTAAACTCCCTCTGTGGACATTGTAAGCTGTCCGACAAGCCTGTTTATGGATACACCTTTAAAGGCAATGACGGAGGGCATATATGGTCCGAAGAATGCGTAAAGAATAAACACTATTGCTACAACAGGGAGTGCAGGACCAAGGGCTCTTCGTGCCGCTTCAAGGAGAAAAAGAATAAGAACAGTACCTATAATAAGATCTCTGGAAAGGGGAGAACCCTGTCTGTTGCTTATGCCGAGAAAATCAAAAAGCAGGTAGAGAACTGCCAGGGCTGCAATTATTACAGCAGCATAATCCAGCAGAGTGTATCTGTTTTTCTGTGCAAAGTAATTAAGGACCCTGTTCTTCTTAGGCTTTTTGAACATCGGATAGCTTAAGTACACCAGGGATATTGCAAAGGCCAGGTGTATTGCCCTTATATAGGTTGCATCAAGCAGGAGGAATGAAGCAACTGCGAGCTGGAACAGAGACCATGAAAGAGCAATGACCGGTATCAACCATTTGGAAATACCTGTAACGTGTCTACTCCCGCTTTCAGCTTCCTCTGCAATCTGTTGAGCTTTTTTGATATCTTCTTCGTTCCCTTGAATTTCCATAATAACTCCATGAACTGTAGAATAAAAATACCGGTACCCTTAGCAGGTACCGGTGACTTGATCAAATAAGTTTTTACTTAAGACCTGCTTCTTTGAAATACTTGAGAGCACCGGGGTGCAGAGGTGCAGTAAGACCTTCAAGCATATTTTCTTTTGTTAATACTCCAAAGGCAGGGTGAAGTTTCTTGAACTCCTCAAGGTTGTCGAAAATTTCTTTTGTTACTGCATAGACAACGTCATCCGGAACATCAGCAGAAGTGATAAGTGTAGCTTTTACACCAAAAGTGGGAACATCTGCACTGTTCTGGGCATTGGGATAGTACTCTATCGGAATGACAGATTTAGCATAGTAGGGATATTTTTCAAGAAGTTTGTCAATGTTGTCAATGGGTACAAATTTTACCTTTCTTTTCCCTGCAGTAGCTTCCTTAAATGAACCGTTGGGATGGCCTACCGTATAAAAGTACGCATCGATTCTTCCGTCCTGAAGCATCTTTGCAGCCTCGGCAGCCTTTAAGCCTTCTGCCTTTATATCTGTTTCCCAGTTGATCCCTGCGTTTTCAAGTGCAATAATTGCGTTTCCACGGTTACCTGATCCGGGATTTCCAATATTGACAATATGTCCCTTAAGGTCTTCGATGGAGTTGATGTTTGCGTCAACTGCAGCCATCAATGTAACTGATTCCGGATACAGTGCACATACAGCTCTCAGATTTTTCTGAGGTCCTTTATCTTTCCATTCATCAGTTCCTTCCCATGCCTGGGTCTGTCTGTCAGACTGTGCAATACCGAATTCAAGATCCCCTGCCATAACAGCATTGATATTAAATACGGATCCGCCGGTTGACTCAACGGTTACTTTAAGACCGTAAACATCTGATTTTTTGTTTACCATCTTGCTGATTGAGCCGCCTGCAGGGTAGTAAACCCCTGTTA
>JANTFL010000179.1 GCA_024763455.1 Sediminispirochaeta sp.
TATAGAGTATATCACATTGATGGAGGAGATAATGAAAGAAAAATATGTTTTTCTTTTCTTTTTAATAGTATTTGCTTTTATGGGCTGGAATAGTTTTGGTCAGTCAAACAGCGTTATCGATACCCTGTTGGGTGAATCCAAAGCTGATTTAGGAAATACAGCGTACATGGTTTTTACCGGAGCAGGACTGCTAGAAGAAGGTGCAGATGTATCTGCCGGGTTAAAACTACTTGAAGAAGCGAGCTGGAGTCCGCTTGCAGGAAAAGGTGCAGATGATCCCCTTACCCTTGGCGAATATTCTTTTCTGATTACCGGGGCTTTTAATATAAAAGGGGGGCTTATGTACCGGTTATTTCCGGGGCCCAGGTATGCAGCCCGGGAGTTAAAGTACCTGGATATTATCGACAGGGATTCAGATCCGTCTTTACCGGTAAGCGGCGAGGATGTCATGAGGATCCTTGGATACGTTCTTGAATGGAAGGATAACGGGAAATGAAAAAATACACACTTTTAATTATAATTCTCCTTACAGCGGCCGCCGGAGTATTCGGATTGGATTTCGGAGGGAATCTTGAAGACTCAACCTATTTTTATCATGCATCAAGTTCCGATTTTTATCATGCTGATACCGTATCCCTGTGGCTGAGAACCGGGGTTTGGAAGGATACTACTTTATTTGCCCAGGGCAGTTATACCTATTCTACCGATCAAGCCTATGCTTTTGATATCGACTCACTTAAATTTGAGAATAAAAGCCTTTCTTTTATTAATTATATTTTCGGCCGGTTTCATACATCTGATTTCAGCGGGTATGTATTCAACGGAAGACTTGACGGGGCCTCCGGGGCATTGAACTTTCCATGGGGGAAAGTCAGTGCTCAGGCAGGGTACACCGGGCTTCTGTTTAATGCTTCCGCTATAGAGATGACCCTTGCAGATCAGCAGGATGCAGCCGGAGTGTTCGATCTTGAAGCACCAAGACTGGTAGGCGGGGTGGAAGCAGCCTTCCCCGATATTTTTCTTATGCAGGACATAACCGCAGGGCTATGGCTGCAATTTGATTTAAGACCGGAATCTGAAGTAACAAGTGCCGGCGAGGTGATACCTCAGACAACCGGAGGAAAGCTGAATACTCAGTATTTTGGTGTAAAAATAAATGGTTCACCCGTTTTAAATATGTACTATGATGCCTTTGCGTATCTTGGGACCGGGCAGACCCTGTCCTGGATAAACAGTGCATATGAGTATAAACCGCTTGTTTCGTTTCTGGGTTCTGCGGGGGCGAGGTACTATATGCCTGATCTGCTTTCTTCCGTAGCAGATGTACGAATACTCT
Organism: Sediminispirochaeta sp.; assembly: GCA_024763455.1. Classification (GTDB taxonomy): domain Bacteria; phylum Spirochaetota; class Spirochaetia; order B11-G9; family B11-G9; genus B11-G9. The sequence goes on from JANTFL010000179.1 coordinate 1,337, forward strand.
ATTCCTCCGGGGATAAGGACTCAACAGCATCTTTCCTTGAAGGGAATACAGACGGAAATGGAACAACATTCACACCGGTTACTGCAAAAAGTTCCGCACTTGTGTTTACCCCGAAAGCAGGAAATCTTGTTTTTATAAAGGCAGGATATTCCCTGAAACCCTTTAACAGAATGTCCATCGGTGTGTTGAACCGTATTCAGGTAAATATATCCGGAGTTACTTTTTTCAGACCAACCACCGGGCAGATATCTGAAAGCGGTATTGATCCGGCATCTACAGAACTGTATCTCGGCAGTGAGGTAGACGGAACGGTAAACTTCCGGCCCTACTCGGATCTTGGTTTGTCGCTTTCAGGCGGAGTGTTCATCCCGAACAATAAATCCGGCGGAGCTTTTCTGGAATCCCAGAGAAGCACAGAATTTCTGCTGCGGCTTGGATTGTCGTTCAGCTTTTAAAAGGAGATGATAGTATGAAGAAAAAATATGTATTGATAGCAGCTATGCTGTTTACAGGAACGCTGCTGTTTGCAGATCTGACTGCAGTTGTTAAAAATGTATCAGGGAAAGTGGAAGTTAAATCTCCCGGCGGAACATGGAAAAAGGCAGCTGCCGGAATGAAAATTCAAAAAGGGTATTATATTTCGACGGGCTTTAAATCTGAAGCTGTTCTTGTTCTTGGAGATTCGCAGGTTGTTGTAAAGCAGCTTACCAGAATGGAACTCGAAGAGCTTGTGGAAAAAGAGGGCACTGTGCATACGGGATTAAATCTCCGTGTGGGGAGAGTAAGGGCTCAGGTCAATTCATCAAAGGGGTTAAAACAGAAGTTTACCCTGAAAAGTCCCATTTCAACTGCAGCGGTACGGGGCACCGATTTTGAATATGACGGCAGAAATCTTACCGTTTACAAAGGGACAGTTGCATTCACTAACCCGTTGGGCCAGGGGCGGCTGGTAAGAGCAGGAGGAGCGAGCAGACTGGTTTCCGGAGGAGGCATTCCCCGGAGTCCAGAGGAAGTGCAATCCCTCCTGACCTATATAGATCCCTCTACGTTGAGTTTGCTTGAAGAATTTGATATGTCGGATATTCTTGATGCCCTAAACAATCTGACCAATATAACCATTGTACTGGACTGGAGTGGAGATATCGGGGTAACGGAACCGCAAATTCCTCAGATACCGCCGCAGTAAGGAGAAAAGAAGATGAAGAAAGAAACAGGAATACAGAAAATATATACGGCAGTAATCGTTATACTAGCGGTACTGTTTTCGGGGTGCTTCCTTTCCGGTACTACCGGAGAGCTTGTCTCGCCGACAATCCGGGCAATCGGCCTACCGGATGCTTCCGTTGTCAGCTCCGTCACCCTTACGATAACCGGTCCCGGTATGGACCCTGTGGAGGTCAGCTACTCACAGCTCCCCAGTGTTATAAATATTGCAATACCGGAAGGGGAGGATAGGACGTTTGAGTTGAGTGTAGGCTTGAGCAGTACCTTTACTTCAAATCCCGCGATTCCGTATACCTCATTCAAAGGTACTGCTACGGCAGATGTTACATCGGACAGCGCAGTCGTAACCTTGAATATGGGGGTTGGGAGTACGAAGATTATTGTGCCGGATTATTTTAATTATAGAGTGTTGCAATTTGATGATATAAACGGATCGAATGAAATTAAACTGAGTTCAGTAGATAATCCTCTTTTTGGAACATGGCTCACTTCAAATACTATATCAGGATTTATTCCCTATGATGTTGATTTTGACAGTCAGGGAAGGATTTATATTGCAAATTTTGATCCTAGTGAAGGAATAATAAGAGTGGATAATATGGAGGGGTTGAATCCATATGCTTTTGGTGTTGGTTGGTCTATAACCGCTCTCTCAGTGGATAGGGTAAATAATCTTATATACTACACAGATGGAGGTTCCGTTTATAAGAATGATCTTGATGGCTCAAATGAAGTCTTTTTGACTAATGGTGAAAGCATTTCAGGTATGGCTGTGAGTAATGGTTACCTTTTTATGGTAGATGCTGGTATTCTCGTTAAATACAATACTTCAAATGACACATCAATCACTTTTAATGATGCCGGCGGAATTCTGAATTCACCATGGGATGTAATGGTAAAAGACAATTATGTTTATGTGGCAAATTCAGGTGGGAACGATAACCAAATGATAATCCAGTTACATACTGATCTCACTTCTCCTGTCGGATATGGTATTAATTATGACGGGTTGAATTGGGATACCGCAAAGGGTCATTTCTATGGACCTGCCAGATTCGTTGCAATAATGAACAAGAAAATTACTATAGTAGACGATGCATTTTATTATGATAAATTGGTTTCAATGGATGATATTACTGGGGCCGGCTGGCAGACTCTTCCTCAGAGTGGAGATGGACAGGGATTGTTTAAATTTTATTCGGCCTGTTAGCAATTGAATATCGTTTACTACACCTCCGGCACCACCGGCTCCGGCCGGTTGGTCTTGGGGCTTTCAATTGGTACCGCTCTTACCCGGAGCGGGATATCTGCTGATTTTACTATTGTAAGCAGTT
>JANTFL010000180.1 GCA_024763455.1 Sediminispirochaeta sp.
GGAAGTACAATCTTGAACTCCTGGTTTCCATAAAATCCGTTTCTTACAGAAAGAAAATCCACTGCGTTTTTAGTGCCTACCTCAAGAGCTTCTTTTAAACCTGCAATAACCGTTTTCTCATCAAGAGGCCTGGAAATACCCAACTCCTGTAAACCAGAAATGGATAGCTGCGGAACGGTAGCGCATGAGGCCAAGACCAGCAATATAACGACAGACACCGGTAGCAATTTGGATAACTTCATTTAATTTCCCCTGATCAAGATATTAAAGCATCTTGAGATACATTGCAATTAACTATTTTTAGGATTTTTAGGATGGTAATAGCTTTCCAGTTACTTATTCAATAAATTTCTTGACAACCGTTCACCTCTGTTTTATAGTTACTTAAGGAAAGAAATTAAACATTAAAGAGGATGGAGAAGTATGAAAAAATCATTGATTTTATCCATTGCAATTGTAGTCCTTGCACTTATTGTAACCGGACCACTCGTTGCTAATGGACAAAAAGAAGCAGCTGCACAGAAAGAAGTTACCTTGAACTGGCCGTGCATTTGGGTTGGGGAGGATGCAAAAGCATCTGCTGTCGCGGATATTGTTGCTCAGTTTAATGCGAAGTATGAGGGCAAGATTAAAGTTGTTATCGAAGAAATGCCTTCATACGATGTATACGACAAAAAAATTCTGGCTCAAATTTCCGGAGGAACTGTCCCGGATATTTTCACTCTGAAATGGACTCCTGATACCAGAGATTTATATGATTCAGACATTCTTGTTGATTTCACAAAGGATCTGGCAGCAGGTTGGGGTGATAGTTTTGATAAAAGTGTTCTGAATGAGGTTACCCTAAACAGCCAGACAAAAACAATCCCTTTTGAAATTGCAATAACACCTATCTGGTATAACAAAACACTTTTTGAAAAAGCAGGAATACAGGGATTTCCCAAAACATATCCCGAATTCTGGGATGCAGCAGCTAAGCTCAAAGCAATCGGTATTACCCCCACTTCTCAGATGACCGGAGGCGCAAATGCATGGACAAGTATGCTTTGGTACAGTCATATTATGGCAAGCATCGGCGGACCGGATGTGTGGGATAAACCATTGAGTGATCCCATATTTGTACAGGGTGCAGAAATACTGAAGAAACTGTATTCGGATGGCAACACGACAAAAGATGCAATCGGCGGCGGACCTGCAATTCCTTCAGGACACTATTTAGCTGAAAGAACTGCAATTTTCTGCAATGGCCCCTGGTTTATAGGAAATATACGGAAAAATGCTCCTGAAGTTTATAAAGTTACCGAATTAACATCCGCACCAGCAGTTCCCGGAGGGAAGTCAGGAGCTCAGGTTGGATTTATTCAAACCCTGTTGGCTTCCGGAGCTACAAAGGATCCTGCAAAAAGGGAAGCAGCTGTCACGTTTCTTAAATATATGACTCTTCCCGAAAATGTAAAAAGAATCTCTATTGAATCCGGAGCACTCCTTGCACCCAAGTTTACTTTCAGTGCAAATGACAAAGTTGATCCTCTACAGGTTAAATTTGTTGAAGCTCAAAAGAATGCATCATTTATTGTTAGTCATTTTGCAGGGAAATTCTCTGCCTCTGTAGTACAGGAATTCGGGCCTGCTTTAGATAAACTGGCACTTGGAAAAGCAACACCGCAGGAATTCGTTCAGATGTTACAGGATGCAAACAACTAAAATCCTGACAAATCTGTAATTCAAGACTATACTACTATAACGGGGAATCTTTAGATTCCCCGTTGTTATATGAGGAGCAAGTACTATATGAATAAAAAGACATCGAACGCCCGTTGGATCCTGTTGTTTTTATTACCTATTGTTCTCCTGTACACAGCCTTTTTTATTTATCCGTTTGGGTTTGTATTTTTTTCCAGTTTAAACAAATGGAACGGAATCAGTCATATGAAATTTGTCGGACTTCAGAATTATGTAAATTTGGCTATGTCAACAACTTTTCAACTGTCAATACGAAACAATATAATATGGGCACTTTCCCTGGGATTTTTACAGGTGGGATTTGCTTCAGTTATTGCCTTTATTTTAGCAAGGAAACCCAGGTTCTGGAAGGGATTACGTACCGTATATTTTATCCCAAAAGTTATATCCGGTGTTGCCATAGCAATGCTGTGGAAAGCTGTATACAATGCGGAATTTGGCGCTTTAAATGCAATTCTCACTTTTCTGACAGGACATACATGGAACGTAAATTGGCTGGGAGAGTTTAATTCCGCTTTACCGGCTATCATTGCACAGGAAGTTATGTATATCGGTTATTTTATGATAATTATTCTTGCAGGGGTAATGGCAATACCCAGATCCTACTATGAAGCAGCTGAAATTGACGGTGCCTCTGTTCTTCAGCAGGAACTCCATATAACCCTGCCTGTTGTATGGGGTACTATTGTAACTTCAATGACTTTGGCAATGGCTTATGGATTACGGCATTTTGAAGCCACCTTTCTTATGACAGGAGGCGGACCGGGACACAGTACCTCTACATTGGCTATTATGATGTACAACAAGATCGGTGCACGCAAACTTGGACAGGCTAGTGCCCTGGGGACTGTTCTGGTTATTATTGGGTTTATTGTAATTGTCACGTTAAACAGTACCCTCGGCCGTAAGAGTTTAACCGGAGAAGACACTTGAAAAAGGATAGAATTATGAATCGTAATTTATGGAAATCTACCATCAGAGTATTAAAATGGGTTTTCTTACTTTTCTTTTTTGCAGTTGCCCTGCTTCCACTATTATGGCTGCTGGTAACTTCATTTAAAACGGAAGCAGAGTTTACAAAGTTTCCTTTACAATTGCCTCATCTGTGGCAAATTCAAAATTATATAGATGCTGTTCATATAGCAAAAATGCATATACTTTTTATTAATTCCATTATTATAGCAAGTTCAGCTACTATTTTTAACCTACTTATTACGTCCATGGCAGCATTTGCTATATCACGGGAAGAGTTTCGTCTAAAAAACAGTATTTCAAATATTCTTGTGGCAGGAGTTCTTGTACCTATCGTAGCATTCATGGTCCCTTATCTCGCCCTTATAAAAAACCTTGGTTTGTATAATACAAGAATGGCTTTAGTCATTACGTACGCAGCAATAAATATCCCGATATCTTTTTTCCTTATCCGCTCTTTTATGACGAGTATCCCGAAGGAGCTTGAAGAAGCTGCAATTATGGACGGCTGTTCCTTCCCTCAAAGATATACTAAAATCATTCTGCCCCTGTCCCGGGCAGGGCTGGTAACTTCTGGAACCTTAACGTTTATCTGGGCCTGGAATGAATTTATTTATGCCCTTTTGCTCACCAGTTCAAGCAGGGTACGAACCATTCAATTGGGAATAAGTTTTTTCAGTACCCAATTTAGAAGTAACTACCCAGCCATGTATGCTGCGATTGTACTGACAATGATACCAAGTATTCTTGTCTATGTATTTTTTCATGATAAGATAATAAGCGGACTCACCGCTGGTGCAGTAAAAGGCTAACATTTAAGAGATTATTTGGTATAGGTAATTCTACCTCCCTATCAGGGGGGGTAGACGTTTGAGAACCTATTAGTACAATCCCGTTGCGCTTCCAATCAGGAATATTACCAAACTGACAATACAGGAAGCAACAATTGTCATTACAACACCCGAGACAGCCATATCTTTGATACTAAAATATCCTGCTGAATATGGTATGACATTTGTGGGACTAGATGTTACTAGTATAAAGGCCATTGATGCTGTCAACGCTGCAGGTATGGTAATAGTTAACGGATCTATGCCGATTTGCTGCGCAAGAGCTATCATAATAGGAATGA
>JANTFL010000181.1 GCA_024763455.1 Sediminispirochaeta sp.
AAACTATCAGCAATCATGGATGGTTTTAAAAAGTAAAAACGCTGTATTCAACACGCTGGGGTATCTGAATGATCCGAATAGTGTTGTTGTGAATGGATACTGGGCTTTTGAGCGTTTATCGGAAGCGCTCCCAAGGGATTATGATCCGGGGGAATAGCAGTAATTTAATCTCCTAATATTATGAAAACCCTATGTAATTATGTGTTCTTGATGATTATAATGCTTTCATTTCAAGAAGTAGTTATTGCACAAAATATTGGAATGCTCCTGAATAACCAGGAATCCAACGGTTTGGAAAAGATCTATCTTCATACGGATCGTGATTTCTATTTCTTCGGGGATACCATATGGTTTAGAGCATATTTGCTGGATGGACAAAGCATGACACCTGACACTGATTTGCAGAACCTTTATGTGGAATTGATAGACAACCAGGGGAAGATCATCCGAGAACAGGTAATACTCTGTGAAAATGGTTTGGCTTCTGGCAATATGATGATTCCGGATACTATTACTTCAGGTCCCTGTCTGTTCCGTGCCTATACCGATTACCTGAGAAACTTTGGAGAAGATGCTTTCTTTTATAAGCAGTTGAGGATCTCGAAGATGAAGAGTTCCTTTGATATAGAAGAGGAAAGATCTATGGTGGATGAGGAGGAGGGAATCAACGTGTCGTTTTTTCCGGAAGGGGGTTTTCTGCTTGAGGGAATACAGAACCTGGTATCCTTTACGGCTATTGATAAGAGGGGAAGGGGAGTTGCAGTGAAAGGAAAGGTATTAGATAGTAATGGGAGTGCCGTTTCAATTTTCAGAACCGATTACAAAGGCATGGGTAAGCTGTTTTTTATTCCTCAAAAGGGAGAGTTGTATACAGTAGAAATAGATGATCATCCTACTTTTTCTTATCATTTCGATGATATAAAAAAAGAAGAAGTAAAACTGGTAATGCTGGAACAGGATCGGGAGGAGTTGACACTGGAAGTGCTTTCAAATGCAAAAAGACATTCCCGGAAGCGTTATTATGTTGCATGTTTTTCGAGGGACCGTTTACTGTTCTATAAGGAGATTGTCTTAAGAGGTACTACAAAGGTTAAGATAGAAACAGATGTAATGCTGGGTGTTTCCTTCACTTGAAAACCATACCACTATTTCACTTCAAAAGTATACCACTTTAATGCAAGGTTAATGTTTATTTTCCTTTAATAAAAGAACGTGTTTTTTCCTTGCAGAGAGGAGCGCGCTCCTCTCTGCAAGGAAAGCCGGAGCCCGCTGCCTCTTCAGCGCCTCTATCATAAAGCATATCAGTCTTTTAACCATTTTTTTGTCTCTTTCGCCCGGTATGACATACCGTTCATGTTAATAATGTGAGCTTTATGGGTTAGGCGATCGACCATGGCAGCAGTGAGAACCGGATCACCAAAAATTTCACTCCACCGGTCAAAAGACAGGTTTGTAGTGATAATGGTGGATTTTCTTCCTGCTCTCAGGGAGAGATGGCTAAAGAGCATCTCAGCGCCCTCCTTATCGAAGGATATGTATCCAAATTCATCGCATATAACCAGATCAAATTTTTCAAAGCGACCCTCCAGAGTTCGCAAGGTTTTCTGAGATCTGCATTCACGTATTTGTGTGATTAGCCGGGGGACAGTGGTAAAGAAGACCCTGTAATCTTCCATACAAGCTTTAATGCCCAGCCCTATGGATAAATGGGTCTTACCTGTACCTGGGTTGCCTGCCAGGATCACATTCTGACCTTCTTTGATAAAGTCAAGGCTCTCCAGTGTATCGATCTTTGCCTGAGCATTTTTTGGAAGCTCTTCCCGTAAAAGATCTTGCAGGTACTTCTTGTAAGGGAAGTCCGCCTGGCGGATCCGGGCCTTCTTGCGGTTCTTTATCCTGGTCTCGAACTCATCGGCCAGTAATGTCAGCAGGTATTCTTCATAGCTTGTTTTCGCTTTGACAGCTTGCCTGGCATGTGTGGCATAGTTGTTCCGGATGGCCGGTAGTCGCAGTTCTTTGGAATAAGCGACTATTTTATCTTTCGTATTGGTCGGTATCATTGTATTTCGTTTAATAGTTTAATAATGCACTGAGTTCTTCAAGCTGGGCCTGGGATTGCAGCAGGATTTGGTCATCGTTATCCAGCTGAGGAACATAGACTTCGCTTTTCTGCATGCACAGCGCTTTAATCTTATCCAGAGAGATATCATGCGGGCTGGTCTGCATGAGCTTATCAATGGCCCTGTTTACCTTGTTAAAGGGATAATTGTATTCCTGAAGGAAAATCAGTAACTCCACAAAGTCCTTTGGTTTGTCTTCAAAATACCTGCTGAACACCTGTTTAACTTCCTTCGGGGCTGATGCCAGGGCCTGTGAACCGGCCAAAGCACCTGGTTTAACCTTCAGGGTGTGGAGATAATGATCCAGGTTAATGTACCAGCCATGATGGCTGAACTGTCGTTCATGCTCACATATCTTCTGGTTGTCATGGTAACAGTACAGCTTCTCCGGGTAGACCTTCACATCAACGATCTTGCCTACAAGATGATCCGGAACACTGTAGCGATTGGTGCCATAAGTGATGACAGAGTATTTATCCACCTTGCACTGTTCCAACTGACTGCAATCAAAGCTGGGTGGAACAGGAGCCATTTGTCTCTTCTCAACCTCCAGCAGATCAATAGCTCTTTTTCCCTGATTATCCCGGTTAAAACGAGTATTAAGCCGGTTACAGGTTCCTGCGAGCCAGGCATTGGCAGCCTCCAGTGTCGGGAAGCGATCTTTATTGCTAAAGGCCTTTCGTCTTACAAACTCAACGCTGCGTTCAACATGACCTTTCTCATTGCCACGGGCTACATTACAGAAGCGAAAATGAAATTGGTAATAGGCAGAAAGCTTCAGCAATGCTTCGGTCGGCTCCTTCTCAGCTGGACCCACAAAACGGCGTATGGCTACCCGCATATTATCATAAACCATGGTATGAAAGACACCCCCAACATGCTCAAAGAAAAGAACATGGGCCTGCAAAAACGCTGCAGTATCCTGCCGGTGGAACAATACCGCGTACCGGTAATTGCTCATTGCCGGAGTAAAAACGGCCATATAGAGAGTCTGCATTTTACCCCCGATCTCAAGCTTGACTTCACCCCAGTCAAACTCGCAGACATCACCGGGTTCATATACCTGACGGATGTAGGCTTCCTTCCTCTTATCCAGCTTTTTATTGATGTGATTGCATACACTCGTATATCCAATATCATAGCCCTTTTCCTGCAGGTGTTCCAGGATATCTATCTTCTTCATCACCTGCTTATGAAGGCCTCGGCTGCGTTTTTCTTCATTGGTCTGAAGCAAGCGGTCCACCTCTTGGCTTATCTCATTAGTAAACTTCTTGGTTCCACGGTTACTACTGTCGTACTTGGGGACCTTGACAATCTCCTCGATCAGCACTTCATCTGGGTCTGATGCATTGGATAGTTTTTCCCTGGCTTTTGCGTACTCGGCCAGGTAACGACGAACCGTATCACGGTTGATCTTTAGTTCTCGAGAAATCCTTCGCTCAGAATAACCATCCCGGTACCGATGAAGAATAATTTTCTGTTTTGTACTCATGCTTATCATTTTTTACTCTTCTTTCATTGGTAAAAAATGAAAGAAGATAAGCATTGATAAGTGGTATGGTTTTCAACTGAAATTTGGTATGGTTTTCAACCGGTATATACAGGTGACTAGATAATTTTGTGTAAACGCTAACTGAGAGGTGTTTTTCCCAAACATCAAAATTGGGAAAAATATCCTCGATGGATTATAAATCGTAATT
>JANTFL010000182.1 GCA_024763455.1 Sediminispirochaeta sp.
CCCCAGGAGTACTATAGTTCGAATCCAATTGGTATGGTGCTGGAAAAAACGGAGCGGACAGATCTCCGTTTCAAAGAGTGGGTGCTGGAAATAGAAAAAAAGGGTTCTGTTGAAACCAGAGTTCTGTACCACAACGGTGAAGAAGATAAAAGAACAACACGGGAAAACACGGAAGGGAACATTATTATAAAAGAATGGGACAATAGCGGGAAATTCACAGAAACTGTTTACCGTGACGGAAGAATGATAAGCCAGACCACCATTGAAGAGGGGGGAGAGGAGAAAAAAGCTGAAGTTATATGGAATGCTGGAACCCTTAAAGAGGTAAGACACTATACAGATGGTACCCTGAATTATACGGATGAATATCTGGTGAGCAGTAAAGGGACTTTGTACCAGATGAACAGAGTGTTCCCTGATGGCCGTACTGAAACAGAAGGGTATGGTTACAGCGGCGGGGGAATTGCTGAGCACTGGAGTACAGCTTCTAATAACACCGCTCTCTTTTTCTATAAAGAGAACAAACTTCAAAGTATTGAAGACTATCAGAATAAAAAACTGGTCTCCTCATCTAACTTCGGCGGGGAACAGAACGGAAAGTATCAAGTGGATTACAGTACAGAAACGGAAGAAAAAGTAAGCCGGAAGTATACTCTTGATGGTAAACTACTTGAGGAAGAGATTACTGCTCCGGGTAAAGTACGAATTATTCAATATCGTTATAACGATTCGAATCTTCTTGCAGAAAAGCTGATAAAAGAACCCGGATACAGAGAAAAACATCTGTATTTCTACACTCGTGACAGTAAACTTGAAAACGAAGATATATACCAGAACAATCAGATTTACAAGAAAATACACTATTTAGGAGACGGAAAAAGCGAAGAAACAATATTCAGAAACGGGCTTCCCATCAAGCGTGTAATGGTAAAGGATGATGTCGTTGTTGAAGAAGAATAAATTCGGGTGGATTATATTTGTTGCCCTCAGATACTTTAAGGCAGGGAAACGGGATAGAAGTATTTCATCTGCATTCTTTTCAGCAGCAGGAATAGCTGTAGGTGTGTTAGCAATGATAACCATAATAAGTATTATGAATGGTTTTCAGATTGGTTTTATTGATGATATCCTTGAAATAAATTCGTATCACATCAGACTTGAAAGTGAGAAACGGGAAGCTGATGCTACGCTGCTTGATAAGATAAAAAACATAGACAATGTTAAAAGTGTTCTCCCTTTTACAGATCTGCAAACACTTATAAAGGGCAGCTATTCTGAATTCAAAGCCTGCAAAATACGTTCAGTGCCCGTAAACGCCGGGATACTTGATCCTGATCTCCTGAGATATCTTAATATTACAAGCGGGGAGTTTACTATTAATGAGGCGAATACACTCGTTATTGGTTCAGAGCTTGCTGCAAGCCTTGGTGTAAGTGTCGGTGATACTGTTTCTCTTGCTTCCATGGCAGGGGATTCCTTTCATGCTCTTGCTCCCGTTGATGTCCAGTTTACCGTAAAAGGTATTTTCAAGAGTGGATACTATGAGTATGACAGCTCTATGGGCTTTACCTCTTTTCAATCATCAAGAGGCCTCGATTCAGGAAACAAAACAATCACATACGGTATAAAACTGAATGACCGCTATAGAGATGCCGAGACAATCATGGATATTGCGTCACTAATAGGAGCCGGTAGGCGGCTCGTATCCTGGCGAGAATATAACCGCTCTTTTTTCGGAGCCCTCAGGATGGAGAAGATTTCCATGATGCTTATTGTCGGATTGATATTTCTGGTAGTAGGGGTAAATATTAAACATACTCTAGACAGGTCAGTATACAAACGAAGACAGGACATTGCCCTTCTCCGTTCTATTGGAGCTGGTCCCGGTGCAGTAAAAACCATTTTTGTGACTGAGGGCTTGCTGATCGGGTTTTCCGGGGGGCTGGTTGGGGTCGTAACAGGACTTTTTATCACGGTAAATATAAATAATATATTTGCTCTTGCAGGCTGGGCTGTCGATATCCTGTCACGGTTAATTGGCAGGATGCTTTCTCCGTTTTTGAATATGCCGTCCTATGGTTTTTCTGCTTTTTCTCCAGCATATTTTTATTTAAACAAGGTTCCTGTAAAGATTCTTTTTCATGAAGTTTTGTTTATCTTCTTTTTTGCATTTATTGCTTCAGTATATGCAGCCTATTCTGCTGCAGGAAAGATTGCAGAATTTAATCCTTCGGAGATTCTACATTATGAATAAGATCATTGAAATTAGCGACCTGCACAAGGTGTATAGAACAGGATATGAAGACCTTTTAGTGTTGCATAACATAAATGTTTCTGTCACAAAAAACTGTTCTTTGACTATTACCGGTCACAGCGGGAGTGGTAAAAGTACCCTGTTAAACCTTATTTCAGGGCTGGATTTCCCTACAAAGGGAAGAATCGCTGTTAACGGTCAAAGGGTAGATTCAATGAATGAAGCTGAACTTACACAGTATAGAAGTTTATACATTGGGTTGATCTTCCAGTTCCACTATCTTCTTAATGATTTTACCGCATTGGAAAATGTGATGTTGCCGCATTACATGAGCGGTCAGAAAAGAAAATCTGCAGAGGAGAGAGCTTTTATGCTATTGAAAGAGGTCGGTCTGGAAGAAAGAATTGATCATTATCCACTGCAGCTGTCAGGAGGGGAAAGACAGCGGGTAGCTGTTGCAAGGGCATTGATAAACGATCCTGATTTGATACTTGCAGACGAACCGACTGGTAATCTTGATGAGAAAAACTCAAAAATGGTTGAGGATATACTTTTTGCCCTGATTGAAAATCACAGGAAGACAATGCTGCTGGTTACCCATGATAGAAACCTTGCTGAAAGAGGAAGCAGACAAATGCGGCTGGAACATGGGGAGCTTTTTGAACTATGATTTTTGAACGGCCTCTGATACTGGCTGCCCGATTCCTTGGCAGGAAAGGAGCCGGGGGGCTATCAAGACATATAATCGGTGCTGTCATCGGTATCACTATCTCAATTATACCGCTGGTCGTTGTGCTGGAGGTAACCAACGGTATGATAAGCGGTATTACTCAGAGATATCTTGAAATAGGGACATATCATATGCAGGTTAGGAATCCCGCTGGGTTTTCCCAAAAGGATGAATCTGGTGCTATTAATAGTATTAAATCGGTAAAAGGGGTCAAAACTGTCTTTCCTGTAGTGACTGGTGTTGGATTAGCATATTCAGGAAACGGAAGAACCGGTGTAGCTTTAAAAGGATACAGATCTGATTACTGGGAAAGTGATCCTGGTATTCGAAAATACCTGAAAATTGAGTCAGGTACCTTCGATCTTTCGGAAGAGAATTATGCTTTGGTAAGCAGTGAAGCGGCAAAAACGTTAAAGATTAAAGTGGGGGACAGTTTTAAACTTCTCACTGCAAAAAAATTGAAGAACGGGAAAACACTTCTTAAACCATCGTACTATACGGTGAAAGGCGTATTTTCAACAGGATACTATGAGCTTGATTCGGTAAGTGTCTATATAAATATCGAAAGAGGCACAAAGCTTTTTAATGATCCTGATGCAAGGTTCCTGGGGGTAAAGACTGATAATCCTGATAAGGATATTAAGGAAATTTCAAGGCTGATTCGAGAAAAACTTCCTTTCAGATGGTATGTATTCACCTGGTTTGAGCTTCAAGAACCTATGTATGAGAGTTTTGCGAGTACAAAAAAACTTCTCCTTTTTATTATGCTGCTTATCGTGCTTGTAGCCTCAGTAAATATTGCTTCAGC
>JANTFL010000183.1 GCA_024763455.1 Sediminispirochaeta sp.
TAAAACTTAACTCTGTTTACATTGATACCGACAGATTCCGCTGCATGGGGATTCTGTCCGACTGCCCGTATTCTCAAACCCAGCGGAGTCCGGAAAACCAGAAAGTAGAAGAAAGGGACCGCCAGAAGTGCAATGTATGTCATTATGTTGTGTCCGCTGAAAATAGGGCCAAGAACTGGGATCGACTTAAGGACCGGAATCTGTATTTCGGGAAAAACAAGACTCTTTAAGGAACTGGTGCTTCCCTTATCCCCCGTAAAGAGATACAGCATAAAGATAGTAAAACCCGAAGCAAACATATTCAGAGCAATTGCTGCAAGAATGATATCTGCCTTGAGTTTAAGGTGAAAGTAGGCAAGAATTGCCCCGGAGATCACGCCGGCTGCAATACCGGCGAGAAGTGCAAGCCAGAGACTTCCGGTAAAAGCACTGACGATAACTCCGAAAAAGGCAGCCATTATCATTATTCCCTCAAGGGCAATATTTACCGACCCCGCCAGTTCCGAAATAGCTACACCCATTGCAGGAAGTAGTATGGGGGTCATAACCCTGAGAATTGCAAAACCGAATCCGGTGGATAAAATACTCTTAAGCAATGGATTCATTTCCTGCCTCCTCTAATTCAGCCTGTTTCATGGTGATACGGTACTTCCACTTTGAGAGGAAGGCTTCAGCAGTAATAAGGATAATAATAACCGCCTGGATTACTGCTACAAGTTCCGACGGAACATCAGCCATGAGGTTGAGGACCTGACTCCCAACCCTTAAATAGGAGAGAAAGAATGCCGCAAGAATAATCAGCAGCGGATGATTCCTCCCGATAATTGCCACAATAACCCCGTCCCATCCGTAACCGGGGCTGTTTTGCCAGTTAAACCGGTGATGGATCCCCATTACCTCAGTCATACCGCCGATACCGGCAATCATTCCGGAGATTACCTGGGAAAGAACGACAACCTTTATTACATTAATACCGCCGAATTTGGCAAACTTGTCGTTGTGCCCGGTGGTTCTTATTTCGTATCCGGTAGTGGTATGATACAGAAAGTAATACCCCAGTAAAGCAAAAACAAGAGAGAGCAGGATGCCGAGATGCATCCTGGTCCCGGGAATAAACTGCGGCAGCCAGGCAGTCTCCGGAAGCCTTAAGGAAACCAGAAACCCTGCATCCTTATCCCTGAAATGGGAGTTGATCAGGTACAGCCCTGCAAAGTAGGCAATGTAGTTCATCATCAGTGATGAAACAAGCTCACTGGCCCCCCATTTTGCTTTCAGGATACCAGGGATAAATCCCCATACTGCACCTGTAATACCTGCAACAGCCAAAACAAGGATTATATGGAAAACCGTAGGCATTCCTGTTGAAACAGCAAAAGCTGTTCCTACAGCAGCACTCAAGAACAGAGCTCCTTCGGCCCCTATGTTAAACTGCTTTGCCTGAAACGCAATAGCTATAGCTACACCGCAGAAAATCATCGGCGATGCATTTTCTATTACGTTGGAAAACCGGCTTACCGACAGAATAGGCCCCAAAAGGAACTGCTTTAAGGCATAAGCAGGCATTTCACTTATTATATATATCAGCACAATGCTTATGATTACTCCTACCAGAATAGCAATAAGCGTTCGTATCAGCGTAAAGTACTTAAGAATGAATTTTTCCACTTGCACCCTCCTCTTTCTTTACTCCCAGCATATAGGGACCCAGATCCTTTGCCGCTACATTCGATACATCGGTAAAATGGGCTGTAATCTCTCCGTTATAAATAACAATAATCCTTGACGACAGCTTTAAAACCTCATCAAGATCCGCTGATATTAAAAACACAGCCTTTCCTTCGTCCCTCGCTTTTTTGAGCAGGTCATGAATAAGTTCCTCGGAACCTATATCAACACCCCGGGTAGGCTGAGCTGCTATAATAATCTGAGGATCCGAGGAGAGCTCCCTGGCAACAACAACCTTCTGAATATTCCCCCCAGAAAGAGAACCTGCAGGGGTTTTAGAGGATTGTGTAAGGATGTTAAAATCCTTGATCAGATTTCTGCTGTATTCCCTGATGTACTTCCAGTCAAGTTTTCCGTTTTTGGAAAACTTTTTTTTGTAGTATCTGTCCACAATAAAGTTTTCTTCCAGAGAAGCAACATCGGCAACACCGTTTTCCATTCTGTCTTCAGGGATATGAGATACGCCAAGCTCTCTGACCTGTCTTGGAGAAAGTCCCGCTATATTCTTGCTGTCCATAGAGATCCTGCCCTTTGTCGGGACTAAAAGTCCGGTAAGGATCTTTATGAGTTCTGTCTGCCCATTTCCCTCGACTCCGGCAATACCGAGAATTTCACCTGCCCTGATATCAAAACTTACATTCTTTAAAACTTGAATATTCTCCTCATCAACGTAGGAAATATCTTCAGCGGAAAGCCGTACGCCCCCTATGCTCTCAGGTTCCGGCAGTCTTTCAGTGTTAATTTCTCTTCCGACCATAAGGTGGGCAATCTCTTCCTCGGTAAGACTTGAAGCATCCTCCGTTGCTATAACCCGGGCATCACGCATAACGGTAACCCTGTCAGCAAGCTGTTTAACCTCGCTGAGCTTATGGGATATAAAAAGAATAGTCTTCCCGTTTTCTTTGAGTTTAAAGAGGGTTTTAAAGAGTATTTCTGTCTCCTGCGGCGTCAGTACCGCCGTTGGTTCATCCAGTATCAGGAGCTCTGCATTACGGTACAGAGCCTTGAGGATTTCGACTCGCTGCCGGACACCGATTGGCAGATCCTTTATTTTTTTATCCGCAGGAACATCCAGACCGTACTTTTCAGATACCTCCCTGGTGATTGCAACTGCCTTGTCAGTATCAAGAAAAAGAGATCCCTTCCTCGGTTCTACCCCGAGAATAAGATTCTCAGCCACCGTAAGATCCGGTGCAAGCATTAAATGCTGATGAACCATACCGATCCCGTCTTTGATGGCATCGTTTGGATTTTTAAATTGAGTTCTCTTTCCCTTGTAGAGGATCTCCCCCTCCTGGGGATGAATAATACCGAAAATGGCTTTCATCAATGTTGATTTTCCCGCACCGTTTTCACCCACAATTGCATGAATCGTATTAGCGGAAACATCCACACTGACATCCTTGTTCGCCACGACACCGGCAGGATAAACCATGGTTATATTATTTACCTGAAGTATACTTTCCATTGTTCCCTCTTTATAAACAGGGGAAGCCTTATACCGGCTTCCCCTGATACATGAATATTAATTCAATTATTTACCGAAAGCAGTTCCGACCTTGATCTCACCGCTTACAATCTTTTTCTGAATATCCATTACTTTGTCCCTGAATTCTTTCGGAACAACTTTTTCATAGTTCTCGTTTTCAGCAAGACCTACACCATTTTTATCCAGACCAAGAACCTCTGCTGCGCCATACTTGAGAGTGCCGTCAATGTGCATTTTGATTGCCCGGTAGATGGAAAGGTCTACATTCTTCATCATGGAAGTTACAATGTGGGAAGCCTTCTCAGGATCTGTATCTTTGAATAACTGATACTGGTCAGAGTCAACACCAAAGGTGTACTTACCCTTTTCTTTTGCAGCATCGATTCCGCCGAGTCCGGTTTCACCTGCTACGTTAAAGGTTATATCTGCTCCCTGATCGAACATTGCAAGAGTCAGCTCTTTACCCTTTGCAGGATCGGAAAAAGCTCCGGCATATGATACAAGAACGTTTACTGAAGGATCAACATACTTGACCCCCTCTTCAAATCCAACCTTGAAGTCGTTGATTAC
>JANTFL010000184.1 GCA_024763455.1 Sediminispirochaeta sp.
AGGGACGGAGCATCGTTTATTCCATCTCCTACCATGGCCACAACATTGCCTTTGGACTGCAGCTGGCGTATTACTTCAATTTTATCCTGCGGAAGGAGTTCTGCTCTCACATCATCTATACCGGTTTCATGGGCAATAGACAGAGCTGCTTTACGGTTATCGCCGGTGAGCATGATGGTTTTTATCCCCATTTCTTTAAGCCGCTTGACAGAAGCAGGGGAGTCCTCTTTAATCGTATCTGCAATCGCTGCAAATCCGGCTGCCTTGCCGTCAATCGCCATGAGTATTACCGTGTGTCCCTTGTCGAGATACAATGATAGCGAGGTGTCGAATCCTGTTGTATTGATACCATTTTCCTTAAAATAACCGATACTCCCGACAATAATCTTCCGGCTGCCAATTGCAGCGGTTATACCCTTGCCTGTGACAGCCTCAAAGGTATCAGGTTTCAGCAGGTTGATGTTGTTTTCCTTAGCTTTCTGTGTAACAGCAGCGGCGAGGGGGTGTTCCGACAGACTCTCAACAGAAGCGAGTGTCGTTAAAAAGGTCTTTTCATCCATATCCGATTCCAGTGCGGTTACAACCGGTTTGCCTTCTGTGATTGTTCCCGTTTTATCGAAGACGACAATGTTTATTTTTTGTGCCCTCTGGATTGCTTCACCGTTTCGTATCAGGATACCATTCATTGCCCCTTTACCCATCCCAACCATAAGGGCTGTTGGCGTTGCAAGGCCGAGGGCGCAGGGACAGGCGATTACCAGGGTAGCTATTCCTGCAAAAAGGGCCATAGAAAGCGCATCCTTCCCGGTGTCGATCCAGGGAATATACGGAGATGCGAATGAAAGTATGGATTCTCCTGATTCAGGAAAGAGGAGCCAAAATAGAAATGTTAATAGTGATATTAGAAGTACAGCAGGGACAAAGACAGAAGTAACTTTGTCCGCAAAGGCCTGTATCGGGACTTTGGTGTTTTGAGCTTCTTCCACCATCTTGATAATTTGTGAAAGGAAGGTGTCTTTTCCAACCTTCTCAATCTGTATTCGGACGGCTCCCTGCAGATTTATCGTAGCCCCTATTACCCTGTCTCCGGGTTTTTTGTTTACCGGAATTGATTCTCCTGTTGCAATTGACTCGTTCACCGATGTTGTTCCATCGGTAACAATCCCGTCTACCGGGATCTTTTCCCCGGGTTTGACAAGAACAATATCTCCCACTTTAAGGTTTTCAACAGGGGTATCATCAAAGGTGCCATCATTATTCAACTTCCGTGCGCTTTTTGAGCCCAACTCCAGGAGCTGCCTGATAGCTTTTGAGGCTTTGCCGGTGGACATCTCTTTGATGTATGATCCTATGTAGTTGATACTCATAATCATGGCACCTACAACGGCAAAGTTTTCTATATCTATTCCAAAGAGTTTCAGCAGTCCGGTAGAATAGGCGGCAATGGTTCCTATCCCTATTAGTGAATCCATGTTAAAAGAAAAACTTTTAACCGCAAACAACGTGGAGCGGATTACAGGAAAACCGATTACAAATATTACAGGAAAGGCTAAAAGCAGATCCGTAATAAAGGCGGCCTGTTTCCCGGCGGGGTAGTACGAGAATATCATCTCCAAAAGCATTTTGACAGTCAGGGGAATCGTTATGGCCCAGGCAAAAAAGAGTCTTTTTCTTACCTCCCTGAGGTGTTCGCCCTCCTTCTCCAGATCAGTGGAAAGACTGTCCGTCTCAGGCGCTGCCTCGTATCCAAGGTTTTTTACTGTTGAAAGAAGCGTTTCCATATTCACAGTGTCAAAAACTTCGAGATAAGCCTTTTTTGATGTAAAGCTTACCTGTGCATTTTTTACTTCTTCCAGACTGCCAAGGGCTTTTTCTATGTTCGAAGAACAGGAAGTGCATGACATACCGGTTATATCAAGAACGAGTTTAGTTTCCATGTACCTGCTCGCTTCCTGCTGAATGAGATTGATGATGTTTACCAGCTTCCGGGACCTGATGATTTAAACCGCAGCAGTCAAGGCGCTGATCACCATATAGTTTCTCGTTTACAGAAGCGAGTCTTTCCAAATAATTGTTCCATTTCCGTTTTAAGTTTCCAAACATGATTTTCTCCTTCTTGTCTTCTGGATACTCTAAATATACTATACCCCCCTATAGTAGTCAATAAATATTAGAAAAAATGTAATAAATAACGGGAAAAAACAAAAAAAACGGCAATCCCTCCGGAAAGCCGCTTATAAAATAAATTTAAGTCCTAAATTATTTTTTTATGCACTATTTCTTAAGTTCACCGTAGTGTTTCATATACTGGACTCTGTTGAAAACCTCCGGGTTGAGAGAATCTTTTTGACTCTTTAACCCTTTGAAAGCACTTATTGAATCAAATTTCTGGCTATCCATCCACTCTTCAAGCGTTTTCAGCATTTTCCCTATAACTGCCGGTTTGTTTTTGTACAGTGTAGATACTACCTCTGCTGCGTCAGCACCGGTAAGGATCATTTTTATAAGATCCTCTCCGGAATGAACCCCGGTAGCAGCTGCAAGATTTTTATCCGTTTTACCGTACAGCATCCCAATCCACCTCATTGTCAGAATATTCTCAGCCGGGTCGCTGAAAAAATTTGCTGAAGTATGTTCCAATGTGTTTATATCCAGATCCGGAGAGAAGAACCTGTTAAAAAGAACAAACCCATCTGCTCCAGCTTGACCAAGACGGTTGATAATCTCGAATAGATTGGAAAAGTGGTAACTTAACTTAACCGAAACAGGTATGGAAACAAGCTCCTTTACTGCAGCAACTGTTTTTACATACTCATCATCAATTTCCTGCCCGCTCATCTTAGGATCGAAGGGGAGAATAAACATGTTCAACTGAAGAGCATCTGCACCTGCGGCTTCAACCTCCTTTGCAAAACTGACCCACTGGTCAGAGGAAGCACAGTTGATACTTGCTATCACAGGAACAGTAACTGTTTTTTTAGCTTCCTTTATCAGTTCTGTATATTTGGATATGCTGTGTTTTTTCTCGTAGAATCCAACATAATCATCGATGTCATCATAACCGTAAACCACTCCGCCACTTTCGAGGCTTTTGTTGGCATCAAAGATAATCTGTTCCTCAAAAAGCGACTTAATTACAATAGCTCCAACACCGGCTTCAGCGAGCTTTTGTATTGATTTAATATTACCTGTAAATCCTGATGCACCTGCTATAACAGGGTTCTTTAACTCCAAACCCAGATATTGTGTTGATAGTCTTCCCATTTATTTCTCCTTACGTTCCATTTTCAGGTAGAAGTATATACTGCATTTTGTAGAGAAGCAAGAAAATAGCAGCAATTAGTATTAATTACTGTTAAAGGCAGGGCTTTACAAGTATTGTTTTGGCTGTATAATTGACACTGTATGGATACTTCAACAATTTCTGCACAGCTGCATCAGGATTATCCGGGTAAAAATATCATTCTTGATGCTGATAATCAAATGCTAAAGGTAGAGGGAGAGAAGAATGTTCTCCTTCTCTCCACATCAGCTATCGAAAGAATGAATATCTTTAGTGTTGCCGGGAAGCATTTCTACCAGGTGATTGTGAATTTAATCTATTCCAGATTCAACATTCTACCGAAAGAGGGAAGCCTTGCTGATTCTTTGGTAATTACTGAGGAAGAAATCAGGGATTACCGTTTAAGAAAAATAGCCAGACGGCACAATTTGGGATTTCTTGAAAACGGGGAAGATGTCTTTGCCATAGATATAGATGATGGA
>JANTFL010000185.1 GCA_024763455.1 Sediminispirochaeta sp.
GCAAGAATCGGGGGAATAAAGGCAAAGGAACTTCCCAGAAATACCGGAACTTCAAACTTTGTCAGAATGTGAAACAGCCAGGTTCCTATAGCTGCTGCAAAGAGTGTTACCCCGACATCAAGTCCGGTGATCAGGGGAACGAGTACAGTGGCTCCAAACATAACAAATGTATGCTGGAGCCCGAGCACGACGATTTTTCCATTAATCTCGCTTTTCATAAAATCTCCTTGAAAAAAATTAGTTTATGCAAATATTTTTCGCAAGGCAGGATTGTAACATGAAATAGTATAAAAGCAAGGTTTTTTTGGAAATTTTTTTCAACTAATTTTTAGTCTTTTAAATCTATCTTCTTAAAAACTTTTCTTATGGCCGTTGACCATCGTTCAGGATAGGGGATTCTAAACGCGGCTCTGTCTTTTTGGCCTTCTTCGTTTATAAAGTTAAAAACAACAACATTTCCATACATGTTTTTACCCTTAAAGTCATCAGTAACAGAAAGAGAAGAGAACTTTGTTATGGGGATAAAAAGCTCTTTCTTAAGAATCCGCGAGCAGTAGTACAACCCTTCTGCAGAGAGTCCTAAAGCACCGATACTGTTAAAGGGGATCCCCGGAACAGACTCTACTCCGTAAAAATGAACCCTGAAACTGCTGAGAAGTATATTGCCCTCCCCCAGTTTCTGCCGGAGCCGCTTTGACTCGAGATTTCTAAAAAAGGAAATAAACAGCACTATTGCCATAAAAGCACCGCCGACTAAAAGCGTGTGCACATTTTCACTGGTAAAAATATTCATTGTATTCTTGCGATATACCGCTTAACCCTTCGTTCAAGAAACCTGGAAGTAAATTTTCCGGCTCCTATTTCTTTTAAAAAGGATTCAGCGATTTCATCATCACTCCTGCCTTCAGTTTTTAGTTTTTTAATATAATCGGTATTACTTTCAATCATTTTTCTTACGGAATTCTGATCCCCGTCCCGCATCATGAGCAGAGAAATAATCCCGATAACTATGGAAATAACTACCGTAACAGTAACGTCGTAGGAAGTATCTGCAATAATCAATCGTAAAAACGAATTGGGGTTACCTGCATTAAATATAAGATAAAAATCGGCTATCATAAGAAAAGCAAGTACAAAATATAAAATCTTTCGCAATAAACGGTTCATCCATTCCTCCCTGATAACCAAAACGGTGTAAAAAAGATATGAGACACCGTATAGTGTCTCATATCCAATACTAAATCAATAGTAAATGTGTTCGGAAAAAAACTTATGACTGCTTGAGTGCGAGTTCTTCGCCAACTGCCATCTTGGCCCATTCTGCCTCTGCTTTTTCCCAAGCCTCGTCACTGGCTTCATTGTCCCAGTATTCAAGTCCCCGTTCTGCTCTGGTTGCTCCGGGGAGAGTATTGTCAAGCACAATTGCAACAATTGCAGCTACAGCCATACCTGTAGTCAGGATAGTCTGAGTTATGCTGCCAAGAACATTCGCTGCCTCACCTGCTGCTGACCAGTCTATTGCATTAGCATTAAAATGTGCTGGAAAACTCAACCCTGAAAAAAATGCAATACCTACAATAAAAAGGTTTCGAGAGTTATTAAGGTTTACAAACTGCAGGTTTGAAAGTCCTACTGCTGCAATAAGCCCGAACATTGCAACAAACATTGCACCGATTACCGGCTGCGGCAATGTTGAAAGCGCTGCACCGAATTTTGCAAACATGGGAAGAACAAGCATGATTACTGCACCGGCTCTAATAACACGGCGGCTGGCTACATGGGTAAGACCGATGGAACCGATATTTTCGGAATAAGAAGTTGTTCCGTTTCCGGTCTGAAACAGACTTGCGATAAAACATCCAAGTCCCTCAGCACCAAGACCTTTGGAGATCATCTTTGCGGTAGGAACAGGGGCTTCCGCCATTCTTGCACATGCATAGTAGTCACCGATTGATTCAACCATTGAACCAAGATATCCAGCGAGCATACCAAGAGAACCTGCAAGAGTAATTGCATTCAGCTCCGGGAATCCCCATTTAAAGGGAAGTGCAGGACGCAGTGAGAACCAGGGAGATGCTTTAATGATATCAATTCCCTTTGTCAGGTTCGCGGGATTTCCTTCAGGAATCCAGCCTGCAAACGTTCCGATTAAAGCAGCAAGCCACCCGGTCAGTATTGCAAGAAGAACCGGAAACAGCAGGAATACCTTCGATTTTCGTGAGAAAACCTGGGAATAAAGAATCATTGCAATAAGGGTAAGAAGAGAAATAACCCAGTTCCCTGCCATCCAGGGAGCTCCGATTCCATACAAAGCAAGCCCGATCATTGCAATAGTTGGAGCAATAACCAATGGACTGATAGCTCGTTTAATTAATCCCATAAGTCCAGTATATCCAAGAATGATTTCAAAGAATGATGCAAACATTACAGCAGCACTAACCTGCTGAATCATGACCTGCCAACCCAAATTTTTGGCAGCCACCATTCCAACGATAGCAAACATCGGACCTAAGAATGAGAATGTACCACCCTGTACAATCGGCAGTCTGTTACCCAGCGGGGACTGCTGAAGCAATGTGGTAATACCTGAAACAAAAAACATTGTCGAGATCAGAAGAGCCAATTGTTCCTGCGGCATCTTCATTGCTCCGCCGACGATAAAAGGAATAAGTACAGTAGCACCGAACATTGTCAGATACTGCTGCAGCCCTAAAAGAAAGGCAAGACCCATTTTCGGCCGACTTCCCATCGGATAGATTACCCATCCGCTAGTTTTTCCGTTTTCGCTCATATTTCCTCCATTATTTTTTTAAGCAGCAGCTTTTGTGTAACACACCCACTGCTGTCTTAAATTTTACATAGAATATAAAGACCTCTTACGGTCTGCATATTTCTCCATACATTTCCGGTCTTCTGTCCCTGAAGAACTGCCAACCATCCCGGACCTCTCTAATAACATCAAGATCCAGATCTGCAACAACGAGTTCAGTTTTGTCCTCTGAACCCTTTACCAGGATCTTGCCCCGGGGATCTACAAAATAACTGGATCCGTAGAACTCACCGAACTCCCAGGGTTTCTCAAGACCAACCCTGTTGTTTGCTCCGATAAATACGCCGTTTGCAACTGCCGATGCCGGCTGTTCCAGTTCCCAGAGGTACTGGGATTTCCCCTTAGTAGTTGCTGACGGGTTAAAGAGTATTTCGGCCCCATTTAAGGCCAGACAGCGTGCAGATTCAGGAAAGTGTCTGTCATAACAGATAAAAACACCAATCTTTGCGTAGGCGGTATCAAATACTGGAAATCCAAGATTGCCGGGTTTAAAGTAGAATTTCTCCCAGAATCCCGGCCAGGTATGAGGTATCTGTATTTTCCGCATCTTCCCGAGATATGACCCGTCTGCATCAATAACTGCTGCTGTGTTGTAGTACACTCCTGCTTGAGCTTCCTCATAAACGGGAACAACCATTACCATATTGTATTTTTTTGCATACTCAGCCATACGGTTCGTTGTAGGACCCGGAACCGGTTCAGCTGACTGGTACCACTTGGTATCCTGTTCTGCACAAAAATATGGTCCGTAAAATATTTCCTGGAGACAGAGGATCTGTACCCCCTGCTTCCCTGCGTCTTCGATCAGAGGTATATGTTTCTGGATCATCGCCTCTTTTATCTCAGCTACGGTGCCGTCATGTTTTGGATTTGAAGCCTGGATGTGAGCACATTTAACAACTCTAGGCATTTTTT
>JANTFL010000186.1 GCA_024763455.1 Sediminispirochaeta sp.
GCTTTTCCGAAAAAATCATAGAAAATCTCCTTAATAACTTCCCATGAATGCAGCGGATTTTGTATAAAAAAATCAATGTCCAGCACCTCCGGATTATATCTGCTCCAAAGACCGTTTTGTCCGCGGAAAGGGGGAATCCCGCTCTCAACCGACATTCCAGCCCCAGTAAAAACAGAGACATACTCTGCTTTGCGGATTGCTTCAGCAGCTTTACCAATTTGATCACTCATAGAGAGAGAGTAACCGCAAAAGAATAATAATTCAATTTTTATTTATGAAATCTTTTAGAATTTCTGAAAATGGTATATACTAAGAAAAAACAAAAACAGGATAAAACATTGGGTGATAACATTTTTTCAGGCGATATTGATCCGGATATTGCAGAGCTGATGGAAATTGAGACTGAACCGACTCCGGATTTTGGAGATCTCTTCGAAGATGAGGGCGGTTCCCGAAGGGAAGAGAAAGAAAAAGTTGATATATCCAAACAGTCTTTCACTCCTGTTAAAAAATTTCATGAAGACCGGACACTGCCGCTCTTTTCAAGTAAAGAATATTACAAAGCAGTACTCTCAGGGGAGGGGGAAGCTTCCCAAAGGCTTCATTCTCTTTTATCAAAGTTCCTTAACGCCAAGGATCCAAAAGAGAAATCGATGTATCGAAGCAAGCTTATTCCAGCCTATTGGAATGTAGCTGCAAGTATAGCATCCAAAATAGGCATGGGTATATCTGAACCAAAGAAATTCATGCTCAGGTACGGTTTCATCCTGCCAACCCTCGTTTCCAGGGAGCAGAGGGAATCTATAGGAAAGATTATTGTCGAAAAAACAACTGATGAACCCTTTTTCTACATTGATGAATGGCTTAAAAAGGTTGGTTCGGGTCAAATATCAACATCAGCAGTAGACGAGGTTAAGGTAAAAAGGAAATCCGAAGGAAGTAAGGTTAAACAGCAGATTGATAAACTTGAAGGGGCAAGAGATCTGCAAATATCCTCAATAAGGAACAAGCTAACCCAGATGGAGATGGCAGAGGAAGAATTGTTGGGCAAAGTGAAAGGTCTTATGGCTCATAACTATCAACCTGGTTTTGACCATATGAAGGCCCCCTACTCTCCTGACCAGAGAGCACTTCTCGGAGATATAACCAGCGCATGCAAGTTCCTGGGGACCATCGATAAACAGATTGCTGATAGTTATAAACATCTTGAATCCTCAACGGCTCAGCTGGAACAAATGAAGGAAAAAGCAGCTGAAAACGGCGAGATCATAACGGTTAGTTCCAAAACCCTGGAAGAAGAGTTTAACACCGTCAGACAAATGATAAAAATGTGTGTCGGAAGACAAGGTAACCATGTTCCTTTCCTTATGAAACAGTATTTTAAATCCAATATCAGGGATATGGGGACACGGGAAAACATAATCAGTGAGTTTGCTGCAATCGAAGCCCTTGATCCCGGACTTTTCAAACGAACCTTTAAAAGAGAGACGTCAAGAATTGTTCCCTATGTGATTATTGTACCAGCCTATGGGGACAGAGGAATATGCTGGGAACCATTTGAGAAGTTTAACCGGGCGACGAGCAGGGGGAGAGTTGCAGTCCCAATGTTTCCCAAAGACCTGAGAATAGCCGTACTTGCAGCCGCTGCAGATCTCAGATGGCAGGTAGCAAAGGAGAAAGCTCAGCATTACTGGATGGAAGAAGGGCTGACAGGGAGATACTACCAGTGGTTTACCGAGAAAAAACTCAGGGGTGATGTCAAAGAGTACTTCATACAGGATTATATCCTCTGGATAACAAAAGAAAGTGAGGGAACCCAGAAAATGGAGAGGGAACCAAGAAGTGTGTTTTGGCGCTATATACCATTTCCTGAGGAACTGAGGGAAAGTCTGCGTCAAAGGGGGTTTGTCTACAACGAGCTTTACAAGAAAGATATAAACCGCTCCTTGTCAGACGGTTATTGATTCATTTTTTCCTGCTCCGTATCAACGGCATGAAGTACTTGTCAAATTCTATCTTTGTTGATAAATACTTGATTGTCCGGTGATAGATAAAAAAACTTCCGGCAATTCCCAGTATAAAAACAAGTATAAAGAGGCCCGAAGCAAATCCAGGCGAAGCCTCTTCGGTAATAAACCTTGATATAATAAAAAGCAAGAGTACAATTATGAGGATCATAATAACGATATTATAGATCGAAGCTGCCAGCAAAAACAGTACAGTATTGAGTTTTTTATTCATTCTTGTTTCTATCCTCCACAACATATGCTATAAAAAGCAGAATTCCGCAGACTACAACACTGGCATCTGCAATGTTAAAGGTTGGCCAGCGTTCCAAACCGAAAATCCCGTAAAACTTTACATCAATAAAATCAACAACACCCAGGGGTCTGAAGATTCTGTCTATAAGGTTCCCGAACCCACCCCCGATAATGCCTGCTACCGCCCAGCTTTGCAGAGGAGTAAACTCTTTACTCTTTAGAAAATAGATCAGCAGGAGGATGAGGACCACAACCGGAACAATTGTAAAAAGAACGAATCGTACTACATGAGGAAAGTTATCCCCCATACTGAATGCAACCGCCAGGTTCCGGGTATGGATTATTCGTATAATTCCCCCAAAAAAGGACCATCCTATTGTATGGTACGGAATCTTGTGCACGATGAAAGCTTTCGTAACCTGATCCGTAAGGAGAATCAGAATTGTCAGTATAAGCGGTTTGATCCTGTTCTTTTCCAAGTATTGTGTCATACTATAATCCTGTCGGAGCATGTACGAAAAAACATTCGAGAGGTGTATCCCGCTGCACTCTTTCCATCATCAGCCTGGGTCCGAAGGTCTCGGTGTTATAATGACCGCAGCTTATCATATTTATTCCGCCTTCAAGACAAAGATGGTAAACCTCATGAGCCACATCCCCTGTAATGTAAAGATCAAGCCCTTCCGATAAAGCCTGCTCCACTTCATGGGTGCCGCCGCCTGCAATTACTCCGGCTGTCCTGATCTGTTTCTTCCCAAAGGGCAGAACGCCAAGACACTCAGCAGAGGTTAACCCTATCGAATCGATAATACTCTCGATGCTTCTCGGCGCTTCAAACTCCCCCTTAACCCCTATAGCTGTTCCCTTATAAACACCGAAGGGAATCAGATTTTTTAAACCTGCTGCCAGAGCAAGTCCGGCATTGTTTCCGAGTTCCGGATGAATATCCAGGGGGAGATGAGCGGCATAGAGAGCAATATCCTTTTCCACAAGATAAGATATCCTTTTATACATTCCTCCGGTTACCGGAACCGGCTTCCCCCAGAAGATACCATGATGCACAAACACCAGGTCAGCACCTTGCTGATCGGCCTGTTCAAAGACTTCCATACATGCATCCACCGCAAAAGCCACTTTTTTAATGATCGTGTTCTTTCGCTCAACCTGAATACCGTTTATGGAGGGATCTATACCTGCAGTAGAGTCCATATCCAGAACAGATTTAATATATCGGTCAAATTCGTTTAAATCCATGTTAGTCAGTATACATACTCTCCAACAACTTGACAATTGAAAGAATAGAATCTAATAGTGATTATATGAACCATTATACTCTATCTGTTGAAGATATTTCGGTAAAATTAGATGAAGAAAAAATTGCATCCCTGATAAAGAGCAGTGAATCGTCCATGATAATTGGACAGCCCCGAGCAGTAAAAGCCCTCGAAATGGG
>JANTFL010000187.1 GCA_024763455.1 Sediminispirochaeta sp.
AACCTGAGACTTACCGATATGGGCCAGCGCCTTTTCAGATACTGTACGGTCAAGGATTCCATGGAGCAGGAACTCCTTTTCAACCTCCTCCCATCCAACGAAGGACAGCTTGGAGGGATAACAACCATCGGAGCCTTCTCTTCCATTCTCCGGTCAGTGATAATCCCTTCAATGAGCTCCCTTTTACGGAAAAATCCCAAAATACAATGCAACTTTATCCATGAAGAAACCCAGGGGCTGCCGGAGCTCTTCGAACGCTCAGAGTGTGACTTCATCATCCTGGACTATCCCCTCGAAGCTCCGGATATAGAAAAAGTTGTTCTCGGATACGAAGAATACGTGGTTATCGAAAGCACCGAGTACAAATGCCCGGAAAATGTATACCTCGACAATGCACCGGAGGACCCGGCCACCTCCGACTTTTTTATCAACCAGGGGATAGACCCTCCTGAGTACAGCAGACGTTTTATGGGTGAAACGTACGGCATAATTGCAGGAGTTGAAGCAGGACTGGGAAGATCCGTTATGCCCGTTCATCTCCTTGCCGGCAGACCTCACCTGAGAAAAGTCGAAGGATTTAAAGAATACAAAAAGCCCATCACCCTGCACTACCGTAAACAGAGTTACTATTCTGATCTTCATAAAGCAGTGGTAAAACAGCTCGGAGAAAACTGCGGCACGTATCTTAATCCCGAGATTGCCATACGAACGCTCAGTTCATAAGTATATCTTATATCCTCATAGATTATTATAATTTTACATAATCCTTGTATTTTGTTATTAATCCAGTAACATGAGTAGTAAGAGGAAAAATATGGAAAATAACAAGGTAATACTCGCGTACAGCGGGGGACTGGATACGTCAATTATACTGCACTGGCTCCTGTCAAAAGGATACGATGTCATCGCTTATATTGCAGATGTTGGGCAGGATGATGATTTCGACGCTGCAAAGGAAAAAGCGCTTACAATAGGAGCAAGCAAAGTTTATATCGAAGACCTTAAAGAGGAGTTCGTAACAGACTACATCTTTCCGGTATTCAAGGCAAATGCAATCTACGAGGGAAGCTATCTTCTCGGCACATCTATTGCACGTCCCCTCATTGCAAAAAGGCACATCGAAATAGCAGCAAAAGAGAATGCTGCATACGTTGCCCACGGTGCAACAGGAAAAGGTAACGATCAGGTGCGGTTCGAACTCTCATACTATGCCCTTAACCCGGCAATCAAAATAATCTCCCCCTGGAAAACGAGAGAATACCTCGACCAGTTTAAAGGACGCAGCGACATGATTGCGTATGCAGAGAAGCATGGAATCGAGATAAGCTCAACACCCAAAAAACCCTACAGTGAGGACGACAACCTCCTCCACATAAGCCACGAGGCCGGAATTCTGGAAGACCCTGCAACAGAAGCAACGGAAGATGTATACTCAAAAACAACATCTCCACAGGACGCTCCCGACAAAGCAACAAAGATTGCCATCACCTTCAAGGACGGGATCCCGGTAGAAGTAAAAGACCTTGAAAGCGGCAGGAGTGAAACCGAACCGCTGCCCCTGTTTATGTATCTCAACGAACTGGGCAGCGCCAACGGTATCGGAAGACTGGACATGGTCGAAAACAGGTTTGTCGGCATTAAATCCAGGGGAGTTTACGAAACCCCCGGCGGCACAATCCTTCACATCGCCCACAAGGACATCGAAGGGATCGCCATGGACAGAGAAGTAATGCGCCTGCGTAACATGCTGGTGGAAAAGTTCTCCGAAATAGTTTACAACGGCTTCTGGTTCAGCCCCGAAATGGACTTCCTCATGGCCTCCATAAACGCCAGCCAGGACATGATCGACGGAACCGTCTACATGAAACTCTACAAGGGCAACGCCTACGTCATCGGCCGTGAAAGCGACAGCTCCCTCTACGACCAGGACCTTTCCAGCATGGATATCGAGGGCGGCTTCAACCAGGAAGACTCCAGAGGCTTCATCAAGATAAACGCCATCCGCCTCATGGCCCACAACAAAATTATGAAAAAGAAAAACAGGGATTTCCACCAGAACTGGTAGAGATTTTTATGGAGGGGAAAGCCTTCCCCTGGCTGCAACCCCGTCCGCTTTTTAAAAAAAGCGGATCCCCTCCCGCCTTCATCCGGCTTGCTCACGCGCCGCCGGGGCGGGAGGCGGGTTTTCCGCCACCCCTTCCATTAATACGAGTCAAGCCGGGTCCGGTATCCGCCTCTGATATCGATAACCTCACCGCTGAACCCCTCATTATCAGCTTTGTCTTGATAGATATATTTCACACAGTGCCCGGGAACTTTATCTGTTATCCAGTATTCATAGCTGTTCTGATCTTCTATAACGATATGTTCAGCCTTAAAACTGCCGGCTTTGGTTTTTACCTTTTCAACGCCTCTTGAATAGTTACGGTACTCTGCAGGGTCCATTGTCTCCTGACCTGCTCCCGATGCACCGGACTGGCCGGGAGTAATTTCTTCAACACTATTGGTATCAGGATTTCGATACCGGACCTTTAAGATACCTGCATCCTGGTCTCTAAGCAGCTCATAAAACGTTTCCTCCCCATCTAACAGGACAGATAGCAGCCACCAGGAAGAACCGTCAGATCCATTCTTCAGCAAAGCCCTTTTTACAACAGCCTCATCTCCTTCGGGAGTGGTTTTAATCATCCAGGTAACACCTTCTCCTTCCCTGAAATTATCATCGCCGAAACCGTACCCCCCAATAAGAAAATAGGAAGCGTAAAACATGTAGAACTCAACAGCAGGATTCATAGCAGCAGATCTCTCCATTTCCTGGGGGGGAGATTCTGCCTCGGCAGCTGAACGCTCTGACCCGGTATCAGATGAACCCGGCTGAGGCATGAGTGCCCTGCCAATTGCATTTTCGAGAGCAGAGTCAAAACTTACACAGCCCGCAAGGCTGAAAGCAGCCAATAAAACAAGTAACTTTTTCATCACAAACTCCTTACTATAACTATATAACCCGCTGTTGGAATTATCAAGAAAGTAAGAAGCTGTTGGACTAGCGGGATTTCAATTCCTCATCAAAATTCTTTTTCCGAATGCAGACTCTACAAAGTGAAGGAGGGAGGAAAAATCTTTCTGCCCTCTTTTAAGGCATCCTGAAACATCCATACACCGCATAAGACCGGATCTGGATATCAGTTCCATGGCAAGATGGAGCTCCCTGGTGGTAAGTCCCTCGCCGTTTTTATCTATCACATTCTGACAGAAACTTACATATATTCCTGCCGTACCGGTTCCTGCAATCCGCAGACTCCGTCGGATTACCTCCCTGATCCCCAGAAGATCGATATCTTCCATGGTAAAAGCAGTAATGTTCATCCGGCGGATTATCTCCGATTCCTCTTTCTCAGCCTCCCTGATACCGATAAGAACAATGTTCTCCGGGGAGAACCCGGTACTTACATTAACAGAAGGATCCAGCAGCCCAAGGGCAGAAGAAAGGACCTTTCTGTCTTCAATAACATCCGGATCAGTCATCAGCGCCGGATGGGAATCTATAAGAATAAGACCGCTCTGCCCCAGGACTCTGCTCATAGCCCTCATGCCTAAAAGTGTCAGCCTCCGCCTGCCTGCTACAAAAGGGATTCCCCCCTGTTTCAGCGTATCGATGAGGGTGTCCTCTGCAGC
>JANTFL010000188.1 GCA_024763455.1 Sediminispirochaeta sp.
GAAATCAGGGTTTCGTTCGAGTTATCCAGAAGAGGTCCAATCTGGTTTATTATCTTTACAATGGTATCATCCGCCGGCGGCTTGTCAACAAGACCTTTGGCAACCAGCTTCTGCCCCTCTTCAAAGTCCAAAGAAGGAATATAACTATTATCCGGAATAAGCTCTCTTGATTTTCCTGGATAGAACTGCATTCCGCTGCCCCCGATTCCAATAGGACTCACCGTAAGTTCAAGAACCGAATTTCTGGTGATTTTTTCATAGTAGGTGTCGAAAATGTGAAAACGGGCCTCAACGGTGTTATCTTTGTTCAATGCTATCTCGTCAATAGTCCCTATTTTGAATCCCTTCAGCTTGATAGGCATCCCGACACTTAGGCCGTTTCCTGACTGAAATTTGGTTGTGAAGTAGTAATCCTTTGCGAACCACCTCTGATTGATACCCATAAATATAACTATAAGAAGCAGACTGATTATTGCGACGAGAACAAAGAATCCGACTACCTGATCTGCAAAACGTATATGAAATTTCATCCTGTATTCATCCTATTTCAAGATTTTGTTACTGTCAAACAGAATTACTGTTTTGATGATAAAGAACAGCACTGACCGTGTCACTGACCTCTCTATCCCCGGTTTCGGATATTTGCTTGATAGTCCCTGTGCTGATTACCCTGCCGTCCTTCATGACGATGGTAAAATCACTGATCCGCTTTGTCAGGGATGGGTTTGCGAAGTTGGAAATAACTGTATAATCCGATGAATGTAAATCAAGGATCAGTCTTTCCATTTTTGCTGATACAGAGGGGTCAACAAGGGTCAGAGGAGTATCCATGTAGAGAAGAATCGGTGATATCACAAGAGCCCGGGCAAGGGAAACCATCTTTCGTTCTCCATTGGAAAGCTGGGCCGGACGTAGAAGCAGGCTGTCTGTGTATCCCACCGCTTTAAGCATACTGCGTATTTTTTGGTCCTTTTCATCTGTTTCCATTTCCGGAAAATGAACCTGCAACGGAAGAATCATGTTTTCATAGACCGATTTATTTGCCCAAAGGGCAGCATCCTGAAAAACAAACCCGCTCTTCTTTCTGAAGTCAAGGAGTTCCTTTCTGTTCATGGTAAGAAGATTTTCCCCGTCTACGTATACTTTACCTGTCGTGGGAGGAATAAGACCGGCTGCGATTTTCAGCAGGGTGCTTTTACCGCATCCCGAAGGACCGATTATTACCGAAGTTTTACCGGAAGGAAACTCCAGGCTGACATCGTCGATAATTTTTCGGTTATTCCTGATGAACGTTACATTTTCCAGTTTAATATTTATCATGCAATACAAATTCCTATCGGGTATAGTAAATTAAGGTTATTACCGCATCGGCAAGTATGCTGAATACGAAGGATGCTCCTACAGCCTTAATAACCATTTGGGGGACCTCGGTTGATGACTGCTCTACTTTGAATCCATAGTAAAGGGAGGAGAGAGAAATTATAATGCCAAAGGTAAAGCTTTTGAGTGTGGATGACACAATATCTTCGAGTCTTAAGTATGATAATAGTTTTCTGAAGTAATCAGAAGCCTGCACCGGTTCGATAAACTGGGTAATAAAAAAGGAGCCGACAAGACCGAAAAAATTAAAATAGAGATTTAAAAGCAGGATTGATACGGTAACGCCGAGGAAACGGGGAGCTGCAAGATAGCCTATGGGGTCAATCCCGCTGGCGATGTATGCTTCAATTTCATGACTTACAACGTTATGGCCCAGTTCGGTAGCAATTGCGGTGCCGGAACGGGCAATAATAATGAAAGCACAGAGAAGCGGTCCCAGTTCCCGTGTGATTATGGTAATAAGTATGGGAAAGGTAAGCTCTCTTTGGCCGAACTGGGGTAAAAGACTTACTCCCTGAATGATAATTACAGCTCCAAGAGCCATTGCTATTAAAGCTATAATACTTAATGCTTCAAACCCTGTAAAAAGAATTTGCATGGTGAGTACCTTTTTCCCGATCTGCCTGCGTCGAAAAAAAGGCATGCTTGCCTTTACAACCTTGAAAAAGAACCCAAGTGCATAGAAAATGCCTTTTATATAGTGTCTAAACCATCTTCCAAGTCTGCCCAGCATAACCCCTCTCTCTGCCTTAATGATACAGTATCATCCACAAAAATAGCAAGAAAAAGTTGCCAAAGGTTGCAATAACTTGTTTTAAACAATAAAGTGGGGTACAATGCAGCGGTTTTAAATAAATATGAGTTTCAACAAGGGGTGTTTATGGCCGTTGAGGTGAAGGAAGTTGTTACCAGAAGAGATTTAAAAAAATATGTAAAATTCCCATTTCAGCTGTACAGGAACAATAAATACTGGGCTCCGCCGTTTATCAGGGATGAATTAAAGAATCTTGATCCGAAAATAAATCCTGCTTTCGAATACTGCAGGGCAAAGTACTGGATTGCATATAAAGAGGGAAAAATTGCAGGAAGGATCACAGCCATCATTAATGATAAAGTGATAGAAAAATGGAAAGTAAAAAAGGCCCGCTTCGACTGGGTGGATTTTATTGATGACTTCGAGGTTTCAAGCGCCCTGTTCCGGACGGCAGAGGATTGGGCCAGAGGGAATGGAATGGAGTTTATTGAAGGTCCCATGGGGTTTACCGACCTGGATGATGAAGGGATGCTCATTGAGGGATTTGAAGAACAGGGAACCTATCCCATGATATATAACTATCCCTACTATCCCAGGCACCTCGAGAAACTTGGATACGGGAAGGAGGTTGACTGGCTGGAGTTTGAAGTCAAGGTTCCCGATTCCATACCGGAGAAGGTTTCACGGATCAATGATCTGATAATGAAACGGTCAGGGTTTCGGCTCCTGGATGCAAAAAAACCGAAAGACTTTAAACCTTATATCCCCGCATTTTGGGAAATTATAGAAGAAGCCTATGATGATATTTTCGGCTCAATACCGTTGTCTGAAAGGCAGAAGAAGTACTACACAGAGCAGTATTTCGATTTTATCGTTCCTGAGTTCTCAAAGTTTATTTTAAATGAAAAGGATGAGGTCGTTGCAGCGGGTATTGCATTACCGAATTTCACAGAGGCTTTAAGAAAAGCAAATGGACACCTGTTCCCTTTTGGGGTATTTTACATGTTGTATGCTCTAAAGCATCCTAAAAAACTTGATTTCTACCTTATTGGAGTAAGAAAAAAGTACCAGGGAAGCGGTGTCATCTCAATTATGATGAACGAGATAAATAAAAATGCTATTAAAGCAGGAATTGAGAGCTGCGAGACGGCAGGCGAGCTGGAAGACAACAAAGCGGTTCAGGATATGTGGAAACACTATGAACACAGACAGCATAAAAGGAGACGATGTTTTATTAAAACATTATAAACATAATGAAAAATTTTAAAAACCGGTTAGTGTACATTACAGGGGGGTCCAGCGGGATCGGGTATGCAATAGCTTCTGAGTTTTTGAAAGCAGGAGCTTCAGTCCTGCTTATTGCGCGGGATAAGGAACGACTACAGTCAGCACAAGAAAAATTGGCAGAAAACCTGGTGAAAGAAGAGGTGAACCGTGTCTCCATATGTTCTGTTGATATTTCCAACTATGATGAGGTATCTTCAGTTTTACATGAAAAACTTAAAACAGTCGG
>JANTFL010000189.1 GCA_024763455.1 Sediminispirochaeta sp.
GCAATTATGTACAAAAACCGGTATCCGGACAAAAGATGCCATAAGCCTTTCACCCCCCCGGATGGCGGTAGATGTTGGAAAAGATCGGGGTTATTTTTTATCATATAAAGAGATTATCAAATAAAACAAGTTAATGTACAGCAATGTATCGGTAATTAATAATTTTTATATTTGTAAAAGTGCTAAGTATTGAGTACCATGAAGATATGAAAGCAACAAAAATTGTATGTACGATTGGTCCTGCCAGTCAAAATGAGGAAGTACTCTTTAAAATGGTAGAGGCGGGAATGAATATTGCCCGTCTTAACATGTCCCACGGCTCATATGAATTCCATCAAAAAACCATTCGAAATGTAAGAAGTGTCTCGGAAAGAACAGGAAAACATATAGGAATTCTTCTGGATCTTCAGGGACCCAAGATTAGAACCGGGAAGCAGATTAAGGAGACAATTGAACTTAAAAAAGGGGAACTTTTAAAACTGACAACAGAAGATATCACCGGTAACTGGGAAATGCTGAGCATTAACTATAAACAACTGCCTGATGAAGCAAAGCCGGGAGAGAAAATTCTCCTTGACGATGGAAATATAGAGCTGAAAGTACTGGAAATCGAAAACAGGATTATAATCTGCAGGATTCTTAACGGGGGAACTATCCGTTCTTTCAGGGGGATCAATCTTCCTGATACGGCCATC
This sequence comes from Sediminispirochaeta sp., assembly GCA_024763455.1. Taxonomy (GTDB): domain Bacteria; phylum Spirochaetota; class Spirochaetia; order B11-G9; family B11-G9; genus B11-G9. The sequence goes on from JANTFL010000189.1 coordinate 696, forward strand.
AGCACCCCTTCTTTGACAGAAAAAGATATCCAGGATTTATCTTTCGGCCTTGATAACGATGTTGACTTTGCCGCACTCTCATTTGTGCGGAAAGCAGAGGATATAACGGATTTAAAAAACAGGATAAAAAAAGAAGGAAAGGATGTTTTTGTCATAGCCAAAATTGAAAAGCCGGAAGCAATAGAGAATATTGATGCAATAATCGCTGCAACAGACGGGATTATGGTCGCACGGGGAGATCTTGGTGCAGAAACATCACCCCAGGAAGTACCGGTCCTTCAAAAAAGTATAATACGTAAGTGTAACTATGCAAACAAGCCGGTGATAACCGCTACACAGATGCTGGAATCCATGATTTCCAAACCCAGACCTACCAGAGCGGAAGCAAATGATGTGGCGAATGCCATATTTGATGGAACAGATGCAGTTATGCTGTCCGGAGAAACCGCCATGGGAGAATACCCTGTTGAGGCTGTTACCATTATGTCAAATATAGCACAGCGTACTGAACGGGAGGTGAACAACAAGAATCTTGCTGATCAGATCTATTCCAGTAAAAAAGGATCGGAAACGACAGCAGAAGCAGTCTGCTATGCCGGCTGTGAATTGTGCAGATCGATAAATAGCAGTTATATAGCAGGCTTTTCTCTTTCAGGAACGACCATTCAAAAAATCAGCGGTTTCCGGCCCCCCAAACCGATTCTGGGCATGTCGCCTTCGGAGAAAATTCTACAGCGGGCATCTCTTTTATGGGGCGTGCACGCAGTAAAGATTGATCAGGTTGAGTCTACTGATGCACTTTTGAAGCATACTAACGATATTCTTATAAAAACCGGGTTGTGTACTCCCGGCGACACTATTATAACTATAAGCGGAAGCCCCCTTCATAGGGGGGTATCCACCAATATGATCAAGGTTCATACAGTACAGAACTAAACATCACCTTCTTTGGGTACAATGCAGATAAAGCTGAAATCCTCTTCTCCTTTCTGCCTGAACTGATGCTCACTGCCGCCGGGGACAAAGGCCGTCCCTCCAGCTTGTACAGGGTATTCCATACCATCAACAAAAAGAGTTCCCTCCCCGCTTATTATATAGTTGATATGAGGCCAGCTGTGGGAATGCTTTGGAGTATACCCGTTTTTTCCCACGGTAAAAACTCTCATTACGTGGGAATCCCAGCCCTGCTCGGGACCTACCAGAACCTGCTTGGTTACATTTTTCAGAACATCTGCTTCCAGTCTGGTTTTTTCTATCTTTGTAAGATCGGAAATAAACATACTTTTCTCCTTGAAAATGAACTATCTCCATAGTAGCATACAACAAGAGGAGGATTCAAAGCCATTATACTGAAATTCAGGACAAAAATTACGATTGTTCTTTCTCTTGTTGTATTCATGGGACTTTTAGGGACAGCTGTAATTTTTTACAGATACTCCATGAGAGTAAAAGAAGACGAAATAATAAAGCAGCAATCGCGGATTTCCGGCAGCATTATCAACCAACTGGAATTACTTTTAAAAACTCCTGACAAGATAAACATGATAAACCATACCTTTCTTTCCGTTGAAGGAATTGATCATGAAAGCTTGAATAAACTTCAGCAATTTTTTATCCATGAATTGAACAATAATCCAACAGTTGAAATTATTGCACTCGGACTGGAAAACGGGGACTATATTGAAGCACAACAGGTGAAAACCGGCTTGATAAGGGTTGGCGAAAGAACGGAAGAAAACGGAGGCGTTCTTGACCAGTGGGAAATAGATAAAACCTATAGTAAAACCAGGCTGGTAGACCATATTGAAAACTATGATCACCGGAAACGCCCCTGGTACCTCCAGGGAGAAGGATGGTCTGATATCTACTTCTACTCTTCCAATAATCATCCAGCTATTTCATACAACCGGTCCATTACCGACAACGAAGGAAAGGTAAACGGGGTGCTGACTACCTCCATTTCGCTGAATAATATCAGTACCTTTCTACAGACTATTGCAAAAAGTCCCAACAGCAATGTTATTGTGATAGATGAGGAAGGATACCTCATAGGGACTTCGTTTACACAGCCTCTGCTGGATTCTCACGGAAGCAGAATTCCGGCAACATCTACATCAGTTCCTATGGTGAACCGTATGGCAGAAATCTACCTGCCACATCCAAAAGAATCATTTACCTTCCTCATTAATGGAAGGGTAACGGTAGTACGATCTGTTCCTATCTTTTTACAGCAAGGAATTAAATGGCATATACTTATTATGACTCCTGAGAAGGATTTCACAGCAGAAGCTGATAGATTAAACAGGCAGAATATTCTTTTTCTCGCCGCAATATTTTTTATTGTAATAATTATTGTCCTTTTAACAAGCAGAAGTATAACAAGACCGGTTAAATTCCTTGCCGGGTATATATCAAAAATCTCATATGACAGACAGCTTGAAAACATTCCGGTTATACCTGGTTCGGTCAAAAACTCATCAAAGGAGATCAGGATACTAACCGCCAATCTGGAAGTAATGCTCTCGAGGCTGCGGGGAGCTTTTTCATCGATAGAAAAAAGCCGCAGGGAATACCAGGACCTGGTAGAAAATATAAATACAATAGTAATGAGGCTGGCCCCTGACGGGACCATGACATACTGCAACCCCTACGGCTTGAGTTTTTACGGTTACACAGCGGATGAACTTGTCGGCAAACCGGTTCAGGAAACCGTCCTTAGAGGAACTGATGAGAGACCGCTGGATGTTTTAAAACGTATCTTTGCCCAGGATGAAAAATACTGGAATGGGGTAAATCAGAACTTGACCAAAGATGGTAAAGAGGTCTGGATACTCTGGGCAAACCGTCTTATCCATAACGCTGAAGGAGAAGTTGTGGAGCTGATGTCCACAGGTCAGGATATTACTGAGAGAATAGAATCTCAGGAAAAACTGCAGACCTACCTTAA
>JANTFL010000190.1 GCA_024763455.1 Sediminispirochaeta sp.
CTGTATCCCAGGGATTGTTTGTTACCTTTAGAGCAGAATTATCGGTGGAAGATCCCATTCCGAACTCATCCAGATTAGTCTTTCCAGCGGCAACAGCCCCCTGTTCAACAAGCTTCTGAACCGCAGTGGCATTATAGGGGGAAACAAGCCCTTCAAGAATCTTCGACCCACAGGTCAGAGGGAAGCCTTTGACAGCTATGTTATCTTTTATCCCGAAAGGGATACCTGCCAGGCTCCCTTCCCGGGGAGCCATCTTAATCCCTTTTTCAGGGTCGACACTTAAAAAACTTCCCAGCGGGGAATCCTGCTCTTCTAGAAATTTTAGGTAATCATCTGTTCTGCTAAAGAGAGAATCTTTCCATCTCTCATCAAACACATTCATCATATCTGCCTTTTAAAGTACGTTTGGAATAACATAGAACCGATCATCCCTTTCCGGGGCCATCTCAAGAAGTCTTTCAGGAACTGAATTATCTGTAATAACAGAGTCAGCACGGGTGCGGTTTTCTTTCTGCAGTATGTAACTGGTCGGGTCAAGCGCTGACACATCCACCTTCATCATCATGGAAAAGTATTCCAGCATTCTGGATACCTCCTCTGAGAGTTTCAAAGCTTCTTCCTCTGATAATGCCAGTTTTGCAAGTTCAGCTGTAACGTAAAGTTCTTTTAAATCCATAATCTCATTTTTATACCTTGCATTAGAGTTAAAAGTCAATAATAGACGGGAAAGTGGAGGATATGGGAGTCGAACCCACGGCCTATAGATTGCGAACCTATCGCTCTACCAACTGAGCTAATCCCCCGAAAATGAACCGGTTACAATCAGTCCGAAAGCTGCTGCCTTCTTTTTGATTTTACAAACCTGGCAAAATCGTTGATATTCTTTACAACGATCCGGTCCGGAAAAATCTCAACCCGCCGTTGACTGACAAAATGATTCAGCACAGCTCTACTCCTGTCCGGAGAGATCCCTGCCCAATGGGCAATATCATCAACGGCTACTTTAAATACCCGTTCATCCTCATCCGGATTGTCCACATGCTGTGTTTCAGAAAGCATGAGGAAAACATCTGCAACCTTCGCCTGTTCATCGTTAAGAGTCAGTATTAAAAATCGTCTTTTCTGATCGTAGATCCTCTTTGTAAAAAGTTTCAGCAGTTTCAAGGCTATTTGCGGAGTACCTTTCATCAGGATTTCAAAATTTTCACGATTGAACTCAAGAGCCTTAACCTGATCAAGAGCCACCGCCGAAGCTGAGCGCGGAGCTTCCTCGAGAATTGCCATCTCTCCAAATATTTCTCCCGGCTGAAGGATATCAATATTTTTTTCAATCTCATCAATAATTTTTACTATCTGTACCCTCCCCGATTGAATGAGATAGAAGGTATCTCCGGGCTCATGTTCGCAAAAAATAATATCCTCCGGCTGATACGTTACAGCAAACCGTTCGAACATCGATAGATCAAGAGGCATTTTCTACTCCCCCAGCTTTTTTAAAGCTTTTTTGGATTTTCTGTACACAGGCATATCTTCCCGGGCCATGGAAAGGATCTTCTTGTAAAAGCCGGCAGCTTTGTTTTTATTATCCAGTTTCTCATAACTGTTTCCTACATAGAACAGAGCGTCTACAAGATCAGGATGTTTGGGATATTTCTGTATCATCATTGTATAATGCTTGATACACTGATCGAACTTGTTCAAGTTAAAAAAACATCTTCCTGTTTCATACTGAGATTTAGCCTCATATTCTCCTCCTTGAGAATCTTTGACTATTTTCTGGAACTCTTTAAGGGCTTCTCCGTACTGCTCCTGGCTAAAGAGACTTACTGCATTATAGTATGCCTTTGCCACCTCCGTGAGCTGGGTTCCCGTCTGAACAGGTGCGGCATGTGAAACATTTCTCATATTCCCGGTCGTTCCGTTTTCGGCTGCTTCAAGAAGACTTGAAGCTTCAGAGGCATATTTACCGGAAGGGTAATAGGTAAGATATCTTCTAAGTGCATAGACTGCCTGTTTGAATCTCCTGCTTTTCAGATAATACTGGCCGATCTTGAAGAGTCCCGATTCCGGATCATTGGTATTGGCACCGGTCATAAGAAGATTTCGGACCTGTTTATGAATCCTGCGAAGCTGATTTGAGAATACTTTGAGCATTTTCATGATTATCCGGGTGTTTTGAAGAGCAATCTGTTCAAACTCAGGAACGGTAAAAGCGATCATTGTTGCATCTGAAAGGACGACAGCTGTTTCCTCTCTGGGATACTTACCCAAAGCTGATTTTACACCGAAGAATTCACCAGTCTGAATCAGATCGTGCATCTCCTGACCGGTCTCTATGTCGTTGTAATTTAAACTGACCTTTCCGGCTTTGAGAATATAAACTCTTTCACTCGTGTCCCCGCGGAAATAAACAATGGAATTAGCCTTGTAATTAATGGCTTTCGGCATCTTTAGCTCCTACTCTTTTCCCCGATCATATTTTTATAGATTATCGGTCTTGTTCCGGTTTTTCAATAGTTTTATTACAGTTCATTAGGGTTCTCCAGACCGCTGTTTATTATTTTCCAGCATTTATCTGCAAGTTCACCTGTCGATAAAGCGGTAACCTCCTCTGCAGGTATCACCGGATGTATTGTTAATTTTATATCTACCGGAACAATTTTCCCATGTTCTTCAAGTCCGCGGTAGGAACCGTCTACTGTAAGCGGTACAATAGCAGCCCCTGAATCCTTAGCCAATTTAAAACTTCCCGCTTTGAACCGGTTCATTTTATTGCTTCTGCTTCTTGTTCCTTCGGGTGCAATTATTACCGGATGACCGGAACGGATCTGCTCTATCCCTTTTTTTATTACCTCTTTGGACTGTTTGAGGCTCTTTCTATTAATGAGTATAGCCCGCAAAGGTTTCATCCAAAGATTTAGAAATGGTACATACTTAAGGCTATGCTTACCTATTGCCCCCATGGGTTTCGGGACCCATCCCAGGATAACAGGTATATCGATGTAACTTTGATGATTGGTTATATAACAGACCCGGTTATCGTCAGGAAGATTCTCCAAACCGCTGACGTCTACACTGCCGCCGCCGACTTTTATGATCATTCGCCCCCAGGCAGAAGCAAGGCGGTTGGCATAGAGATACGCTTTTTCGTCATCGAAGATCTTCATTATATAATACTTAAGCAGAAAAACCGGTGAAATAATAAGGAGTCCCCAAAAGACCACAGCAAAGAAAAACGTTCTGATAAAAACCACCTCCCTTAATAATCCATATCAAGTATAGTATAGATATTTTACTTTTAAAACAAATATGCTACAATACCTTTTATTATTTATTCGGGGATACTACATGAATAACTTCAGTTTGAAGCCTCTGGTAACATTCAGCACCAGACATCCATGGCTGGTAATTATTTTATCTTTTTCTATTACACTACTTTTCCTCTATCCGATGCGGAACCTCAAAATAGAGCCGGATGTGATGAGTCTTCTTCCAGCCTCCGTGCAGAAAGAACTAAAAGGCAATCAACCGGAGCAGTCAACTGATTTTGACAGAATTGCTGTTATGATCAGCGGTAAGGGAGTTTTT
>JANTFL010000191.1 GCA_024763455.1 Sediminispirochaeta sp.
GAGTTCCTTTGAAAGAGTATACATCTTTTCCAGCATATCCAGAGTCTGGTAACCGTAGTAAAGAGCGTACTGAAAGGAAGTTTCTGAAATTCCCCGTATTTTCCGCTTTACCCCCTCCTCAAGCACCGTTAGCCCTGCAGGTGCTGTATCCTTGTCCATAATTAGAATGGCTGCAGCAGCATATTTCATAACTTCAGGAGTCTTAACCCCGTGCTTTTTCCAGAATCTCTGGACAGGACGGCCGTAGAGCGGCTCATCGCCGTTTCGGTTGTACACACTGTAGTCATCAACAAACCAGTCCAGCCACTTTTTTGCTGTTTCATACTTCCCGTTATGTATATATTCCTGAATTCTGATGCCAATCGCGGTGCTGTAACTGTCCATCCCTGCAATAAGAAAGGAATCTCCTTTCCTGATAAGGTAGTAGTTTGAATCAAGATTCTTTCCCAGCCCTGATTGTGTCAGTTTGAGATGATATCCCCCCTCAGGATCAGTCTCCTTTATAAATTTCATGTCTGCCAGAAGGAGGTCCAGAAAGGTTTTTACCGAAATACCGGAAGAAACACTTTGCCGCCGGATTGAAGACCACTCCGTTACAAGCCCCCGTTTATTATCAGGATCCGTTCCATCGGTAAATACCTGATCCGTTACCAGATCCTTAATGCCATGAAAGTTTTTACCTTTTGAGAGGTAGAGTTCAGAGAGGAATTCCCTTACGACATCCTCCGGCTTTCCCCTGTCAAAGCTGATTTTTTCTACAGGAACAGTTTTTTCAAAGGTTGCAGCCCTGGTCTCAAGGGTAAGCGCTTCATCAGACCCTTTGGCAGCCTCTTTAAACAGGGCAGCTGCCTCTTTGTACTTTCTTACCCGGATAAGAATATCTCCGGCATCTGAAAAAAGCTTCCGGCGCATCCCGGCGGTGGAACTTTTATCCCCCTCTAAAAAAGCTTTGTCCAGGTCGCCAAGAGCAGCATAACTAACCAGTCTGTAAAGAGACGCAGTCTCTGCATTCTTGACCTTATCCAGGAATTTTAGAAGTTCGGAAAACTGACCGCTGTAGAAATAATCAGATATAAGATTCAGCTGCATCCCTTTTTCAGCAAGCTTGTCACCTATCGCTTTGTAATGTTCTATCGCCTCATTCAGATCTGTACCTTCCGAATACCGCAGCCCGTTTTCATCATACTCCAAAAGAATAGCAAGGTTTGCATGGTACAGCCACTCATCAGGATCCAGTTCAATCGCCTTTTTGTAAGCTTCAACAGCACCCTTTCTGTCATACCCCGGCATCAGTCTTCGCCCTAGGCCGTCGTGCTGATAAACCCACGCAAGCTTTGCCCAAGCTAAAGCTGAATCAGGGTCAAGATCAACAGCTTTAAGGGCAGCTTTTCTGGCATCATCTCCCAATCCTGCCTGAAGCAGTGCTCCGGAAAACCGTATCCAGTGGACAGCCTTGTCTTTTTCCAGTTCGCAGTACTTTCTAAACTCCTCAACTGCCCCGCGGTAATCACCCTCTGAAAGAAGCTTGTATCCTATATGCTCAAAATTGATAATAACCGGTTTTTTCTTCTGAAACTCCAGCACCGCCTTTTTTGTCTCTGCAAATTCCTCTTTAGATATAATCTTTTTTCCAGTATCAAGGAGGAGTGTTACTTTGACATTATTTCCTTCAACAGCAAATTTTTTAGTCAAACTGATGGTTCCAAGTTTGATAAACTCCGATTCAGGCACTTTCCGTGGAACAAACCCTTTCGGAGGCACTATGGTATAATCTTTTTCATAAACAAAGGGTTGATAAAAACTGTAGCTGTTCTCCCTCTCCTTTTCATCCGGATCATCATAGGTAAAAACATCAGGAAGACGGTTTACTATCTCCCCCTGCATTATTGCAGCAGATCCGCTTACCTCCTCAGTCAGCCCCCTTCCTGCACCCTTTATGTTAATAGTCACATGAAAGGGAACAGTAAAATCATCTGGATCGGAATTTGTTAACGAAACCCGTTCACCGAACCTGTATGCAGACTTTATGTAGTCGTCGAAGCTCTTTTCAAGATCCTCTTTCTTTGAGTAAAGATACCGGCCGCGGTAGTAGCTGTCTTCCGAACCGTAGTATGTTGTTGATTCGGTTACATCCATGTACCCGGTATCTTTCATTGAGTAGGTAACATCCCTCACTGTTCTGTTGTCTTTGGAAAGAGAAACTGATGTTTTTACAACATCCTCCGTATCCGGAGAGACAATTAAAGACCACCGTCCCTGATCGCCCAGAGGCAGATACCCGTTGTATGAAAACTCGCTGGTGGGATCTATCCAGAAGGGGTTATCTCCTCCGACATACACAATTGCATGATTAAACCCTCCCAGCCCAGGGAGTGCAGGATCGACATCCTCAGAGGTGCCTGAACTTAAAAGCGCAACATGGGCATCAAATCCCAAAGCCCTCATCATTCCGGTAACAATAACTGCTTTGTCTTTGCAGTCCCCAAACCCCCGTTCCAGGGTTTTGAGCGGGGGTGTTGGAACGATTGAGTTTTCGCCCAGCTCAAGTCCGGTATACCGAATCTGATGATTAAGCCATTGGGTAATCTCCACTGCAGCCTTAAACGGATCATCAGGCGCCCTTATGTTTTCAAGATAGGAAGTAAAATCGGTATTCTTTAAATTTTCATCAACAAGATTATTGTATACACGGGCAACTTTGTTCCATGATTCTCCGGTGGAAAAAGAAAGACTTGCCCAATGGGGTTCATCAATAGGTATTCCAGGTTCAATGGTTTCTGCAGGAGGAACAGGAGAATACTCAAAGGTGTATATGCTGCTGCCGCCGCTGGAATCTTTTACCGGTTTTAGATCATCTTTTTTATAAACCCGATACCTGAACGGGAGATTCTCCGGTACCTCAATGACAACCCGGTTCATCAGCATTGGGTTGGAACCTTCAAAATACCAGTTTTTGGTTATTCCTGTATCAAACCGGGGGAGAGAATCTGTTAAGGTAATTTCCTCTTCAACAATTGAGCCCACAGTTACCCGCGGGAATGGAGCCCGGAGGATCATTCTGTCAGAATAGATGTTGGAGGATTCACTTCTTTCGGCACGTTCAATGATATGATCTTTTGAGAGAAAGTACGATTTGCCGTCAGGGTTCGTTACTCTCACCCTTATTTCCGGCCGTGTCTGGTTCCAGGGAGTCCATCCCACCTGGGTGCTGGACCAATTATCTATCCCGCTTTGATCAAGGATCTTGTAGACCCATTTATACCTGGACTCAAGATTTCCCTTTTCATCAAATATAAAATGCCCTTCATGGAGAAGTATCCTGACCCCCTTCTCTTTCTCCAGTGCAACTTTTTCTGCAGCATTATTCATAATGTTATATGAAGCCGTAAAGGGAGAGGATGCCCATGGGACAGCATCCGTTTTCGTACTTGCCGGAGTACCAGCCCCTTGAAACGAAGTACACCCGGCAGCAAGAAGGATAAGAAGCAAAGCGGCGGAATGATATAGTTTTCTCATGAAATCTCCACGTGTGTTGTAATTGTTACTGTATTATAGAGTCTATCACATATTTTGGGAATTACCTATTT
>JANTFL010000192.1 GCA_024763455.1 Sediminispirochaeta sp.
GGATGGATTGCCACCCGCAACAAGCACCTTTTTAATGAGCTTGCTGCGTTTAAGGATTATACGACTATCTGCAACAGCGCTCCAAGTGAATTCCTGGCTACCCTGGCGCTGCAAAACGCTGACTTCATTATCAGACGAAATCTCCGGATCATTCGCAGCAACCTAGATCATCTTGATACCTTTTTTAAAGCACATGGAGATCTTTTCAAATGGTATCGGCCGAAAGCAGGGTCGGTTGCTTTCCCCACTCTTCTAAAAGGACCGGTTCATAAATTCTGTACCGAATTGGTGGAGGAGGCAGGAGTTTTGCTGCTGCCGGGGACACTCTATAGCAGCGGGCTGAATGCTTTCCGTATTGGTTTCGGCCGTCAAAATTTACCGGAAGCACTCCAGAAGTTTGAGGATTATCTTCAGGTATCGAGCCATCAATCCCCAAGCTTTCGTCATAGGTAGTAAAGAGGAGTATATTTTATCAAGCAAACCAGATAATTACCGCGAGAAATATAAAAAATGCCGATAATAAAAGCTTTACATAATGGATTTTCCCCTTGAAAACTCTGGAAATAGCAGTAAATTCAAGACCTGCGTAAATTAAAGCAAAAATTATACCCATGGGTATTATAAAACTCAGATTATAAATAATGAGGCTCCGTAAGCCGAGTAATGAACTATCAGTTTGAATCATGTAAGCAATAGTTGGAAGATAAACCTGACCGGTACATGCAAGTTCAATAACCGAAACGGTAAAACCTGTTACAATTACTCCGCCTAAAAAGAATATTTTCCCGTTGTTGTTTCTTACAACCTTGTGAAGTCTTTTTTTCATTGGCAGAGACAGTTGAAGTGTGATCTCACTAAAACGGCCTGTGTATGCAAGGTAAAAATCCCTCAGACTGATACCAAGGAAAACAAGGGCAACAATACTGACAATAATTTTAAGAACAAAACGGACATAACTGAAATCAAGTACCATTCTCATCGCATTTAAAAGTCCCAACCCAAGGAGGAAGTAGGTTGTGAACACCGAAAAGGTGAATACTATCCCTGTAATGAGTATTTCCTTTTTTGTTCGGCCCTGAATGGAAAGGAAAGAGATAAAAAACAAAAGTGTAGCAAATGCACAGGGATTTATCCCGTCTATTAAACCGGCTATAAAGACGGGGATTAGTTTAAACGACACTTTCCCTGCTGTTGTACTAATAAGACTGTTAAAAGGCCGGTATTCACCATGTTTTTTAACATAGTTTATTTCTTCCAGAAGGCCTGCTTCCAAAGCAGCATTACCCAGGTAAGCATTATTACCGATAAAGAGCACAGGAAAGATTGTAAATTCAAGTCCCATAGCTTGCAATGCGGTTTCACAATTTTTATAAACAACTGGATCCAAAATGTCGAAAGCTTGTAATTGAATATCTGCCCCTGTCTTCCGTTCAATTTCAGGGAGAATGGATTTTTCAAACAGATCACAATGGCTGCAGCCAATTTCACCATAATAGCTAATTTTGATAGTGTTTAGATTCACCGTACCAAACAGGGAGGAGACGCTTATAAAAACCAGTAGTATGGGTAAAGTTTTTTTATACATCACGATCCTTCTCATTACTCATTGAACTGTTTCTGCATACTATACTATTGCAAGCGCCCGGGGCAAGTTAATGATTGCATTGAGGAGATCCAAAAGTATTTGGCCAGGGAAAACAGGAAAAAGAACCTGATAGCGATTTTTTCTCTTGAAGAAATCAACAGTTTCCTTGAAGATACATCATTGGAAGGGGGATTACAGCATGATACAGAAGCATTCCAGAGTTGAACCTTTGCAGAGAGAGCTGACAAAAAGAATCCTTATTCTCGACGGCGCTATGGGAACCATGATTCAGCAGTTTGATCTGTCCGAGGATGATTTCAGAGGGACGCGGTTCAAAGATCTCGACAAAGAAGGGTTGATACGGGGTAATAACGAAATCCTGAATCTTTCTAAGCCTGAGGTTGTCAGGGAAATCCATACCGGGTTTTTAAAATCAGGAGCGGATATAATAGAAACGAATACCTTTAATGCCACATCTCTCTCACAGAAGGATTACGGGTTTCAGGATCTCTCTTACGAACTGAGTTTTGCCGGAGCACAAATTGCCCGGGAAGCGGCTGATGACTTTTCAAGGAAAACCCCTCAAAAACCGCGGTATGTAGCAGGCGTTCTTGGTCCGTTAAGCAAAACACTGTCGATCTCTCCGGATGTTTCTGACCCCGGGTACCGTGATGTAACCTTTGATGAAGTTGTTACGGCCTATTCTGTTTCTCTTTCCGGTCTCATCGATGGCGGCGCCGATCTGCTCCTGATAGAAACTATTTTTGATACATTGAACGCGAAAGCTGCCGTCTATGCAATTAAGCAGTACCAGAAAAAGCATGGGGTATCTATCCCTGTAATGATTTCAGGGACGATTGCTGATATGGCAGGCCGTACCCTTTCGGGCCAGACTGTTGAAGCATTCTGGTATTCACTTGCACATGCAAAGCCCTTTTCCGTTGGAATGAACTGTGCGTTTGGAGCAGATCTGATGCGGCAGTATATCGAAGTCCTTGCAAACATTGCTCCCGATTACCCGGTAAGCGTTCATCCCAATGCAGGGCTGCCTAATGAGTTAGGTGAGTATGATGATTCTCCTTCCCATATGGCAGGGATTCTTGGATCTTTTGCTAAAGACGGACTTATCAACATTGTTGGCGGCTGCTGCGGGACAACCCCCGAGCATCTTGAGGCAATTGTAGATGCAGTCGCTCCTTTTAAACCGCGGCGGCTTAAAGAACGGAAACGGTATACCTGTCTGAGCGGGCTTCAGCCGCTGATAATCCGGCCGGATTCCCTTTTTGTAAATGTTGGAGAAAGAACGAACGTTACCGGATCAGCAAAATTCAAGCGGCTTATAACCGGGGGGGAATATGAAAAGGCTCTTGAGGTAGCACTTCATCAGGTAGAGAACGGGGCTCAAATAATTGACGTCAATGTCGATGAAGCAATGCTGGATTCCGAAAAGGAAATGCACACATTTTTAAACCTCACAGCATCAGAACCGGATATTGCCCGGGTTCCTGTAATGATAGATTCCTCAAAGTGGGATGTTCTGGAAGCAGGATTAAAATGCCTTCAGGGAAAGGGAATCGTTAACTCCATTAATCTTAAGGAGGGTGAAGAATTATTTAAAATGTGTGCAGAAAGTATCCTCTCTTACGGAGCCGCTGTCATTGTCATGGCGGCTGACGAAGAAGGGCAGGCGGATACTTTTGAGCGTAAGATTGAAGTTTGCTCCCGGGCATACCGGATACTTGTCGATGAGCTGAGGTTCCCTCCGGAAGATATTATTTTTGATCCTGCTATTTTTGCAATTGGAACAGGGATAGAAGAACATAGAAACTATGCAGTAGATTTTATCCGGACAGTCAGATGGATCAAGGAGAATCTTCCCCATGCTCTTGTAAGCGGCGGTGTTAGTAATGTCTCCTTTTCGTTCAGGGGAAACAACCGTATACGGGAGGCTATCCACTCTGTTTTTCTGTATCATGCAATTGAGGCAGGAATGGATATGGG
>JANTFL010000193.1 GCA_024763455.1 Sediminispirochaeta sp.
AATACCGTTGAGAGGGCAGTCTTGCTATGCAGAGATGATAGGATTAAGGTATCCCATCTGCATCATTCCGGTAAGGATGCATCACCAGGACAGAAACCGGTTCCCGGTTCCGCAGTGTTCACACCCTTAAAACTCAACGATGTTATTAGAAAGCATATAGAACGGACCCTGGAGCTAACAGGGGGCAAGATATACGGTCCTGACGGTGCAGCCGCGGTTCTGGGGCTCAAACCCTCTACCCTGCAGAGCAGGATGAAGAAGCTTGGGATTGAGAGAGGGTGAGAAGGCCAATTAAAAGATAAAAGGGGTATCCGGAAAAATAAAGAGGGGATAGGCGGCTTTAAATTACTGAGATTCTTCCGAAATTTATACAGGTATACAAAAAAACTGAAGGAAGTTTAAAATGAAGTTTTCAACCCGTGTGTTAAATGCATTAAAGTATTATGTCTATCTCTATTCCGACCCCGGAACCGGTGAAGTTTTCTATGTAGGAAAGGGGAAGGGGAATAGAGTTTTTTCACACCTTGAAGATACAAAAGAGAGTAAGAAGGTGGAGTATATTCGTAATCTGCGTGCAAAGGGGCTTAAACCAAAAATTGAAATTCTAATTCATGGTCTGGATGATGAGGAAACTGCACTAAGAGTAGAATCTTCAATTATTGATCTGATTGGAATTGATAAACTGACTAATGTACAGAGTGGATATAAAAGTTCAACCTATGGGCGTATGAGTATTTCTCAGCTTATTTCTGCATATGAGAAACAAAGAGTGGATATTGATGTTCCTGCCATTCTGATTAGGATAAATCAGGCTTTCAGATATTCCATGCAGGAAGTTGAACTCTATGATTATACCCGGGGACATTGGAGGCTTAATCCGGAAAATGCAAAGAAAGCACAGTATGCATTTGCAATTTACGGAGGAATTATACAGGAGGTATATTCTATCCTCAACTGGTATAAAGCCGGGACAACATTCAGTGTCCGTAGGAACAATGAAAATATAAAAAGGTCAAAAAAGGAAGATCTGGAAGGAAGGTATGAGTTCATCGGTAATTTGGCTCCTGAGCGAATAAGGAAAAAGTATCGGTATATGTCAGTAGAACATTATTTTGAACGCGGTAACTCAAATCCGATCATGTATGTAAACATTTAATTGAGAACATTTTTGCTTTGGAATGAATTGTATACCCAGTTTGGAGAGAATCCCTGGTTTTTGGCCAGTTCGTAAAGAGGAAAAATAACTGTTTCCAAGGACTCCTTGAGTTTTACTTTATCAAGAATATCATTTTCATTGAGTGAGAGATCAGTCAGATAAGGTTCGATTATTTTTCCCCAGTTTTGTTTGCCTGGATGTTGGTGATATGTCACTAAAGCATGATACTGGAGATCGGCAAATTCAATAAAGTAACGGTCAAGGGAAGGCAGATTATTGGATTTTGAAGAATTGATGCTTTTGGACACCGGTAACAAGTTCCATAATTGATCATGAGCTACAAAAGACCATGGAAGAAAATGATCAAGAGAAATATCTTTACTTTGGAGTAGTTCCCCTGAAAAGATACAGGTAAGAGGAGTTATTTCCAGAACATGTTTCCAGTAATGTGTTTGTAAACTAAGGCTTTCTCTGGATACTGGCGGAAATAGTTTTTTATGCAAATTGGGAACCGACGGATTCCTTTTCTGCATATAGACAAGCCATTCCCAGGCAGCAAAATTTTTAAGAATCTTAATGTTGGCGGCGATATAATTAATCCAGGGAGGCGGAATAATTATTTCTGATTCATCTTCAGAAATATAATACAATGGCCAAAACTCTTCTGTTTTGTTATATGCAAGGAATTTTATTTTTTTATGTAGAAGCGTATCTTCAAGATTTTTTACATCTTCGCTGAAAAATGGTCTAAGCAATCTGAATTTAACGTATTTGTCAAGAACCTTTGAGATCTCTGTTGTGTACTGTGTCAAAGAAATCTTTAACTTCTCTCTGTATTGTTTTGATAGTATACCGGGGACAGAGAAAGTGTTGCCGATTCGATCCAGGAGACTTCCTATTTGATCCTGGGACCCAAAATTTAGTCTGTAGAATGTATGAGGGTACCAGGCAATTGTCAGCATTTCAGTATAGATGTCGTTTACATAAAATACACTTTCCTTAAAACAGCTGTTTTCCATCAAGTTTAATAAAGCTGTAAAAAAAAGATATTTATAGGAGTTTGTTCTTCTATTAAAGATGGATGCTAGCCTTGAGATCGGAAGATTTTTTGCATAGGGTAAAGAATTTGTATTTTCCATCCTATTATTCCTCTTTTTTTAATACACAGGTCAGCCAGGTGACCCCATCTCTTTTTAGTCCGTCTACTGATAAATTAGTTTTTATTTCTTTAAACCCACTTTCCCGGCAGATTGAGATCCACTCTTCCCTGCTTAGAAGTAAGAAAAACCTTCCTTTTTCATCATATCCCGTTTCATTGATATCATTTCGTGCGATGGAAACTGAAAAAAACAATATTCCGCCGGGAGCAAGCATGGTGGAAAGTCCCTTTATTGCTGAAAGTACCTGAGGTTTTTTTAAATGCATTAAGGTTGCAATAGAATAGATTCCGTCAAACGTTTTTTTTATTTTATAAAGATCTTCCGGAATTGCAGCAGCAATTAAGTTCCCATCAAGTTCCGGATGCAGTTCTATTGCTGACTGGATCATTTCTTTTGAACCGTCAAGGCCAGTTACGTTAAAACCGTGGTTCATCATAAAGGCTGCATCGCGGCCGGAGCCGCAGCCCAGTTCCAGCAGCCGGTGTTTCCCTTTAAAATTATTTAAAAGTTTACTCTGGAGCTCTGATACATCTGCGGATTCATAGCGGGCAGCTAAACCGGATGCGTTGTTTGAATAGTAATTAAGTGTTTTGTCCGTATTGTTTTGCATTCAGCTTATTTTACTCTATTCTGCCAGAGAGAAAAAGTACTTATTTCGGTAGGTTGAACAATCCTGGGCAGAAGAAAGGGTGGCGGAAAACCCGCCAAGGATGCATGGGCGAGTAGTGAGGTACGAACGACCAGCCTATGCAGCCCGGCGATAGCCGGAAACGCTGCATAGAAAAGCGGGGTTGGAGCCAGGGGAATGCTTTCCCCTCCCGGAAGGTTGAAACTAGTGTCGCTTTATGGTTTACTTATTAGTATTATGATGCACGGTGGATGGAACTTCGGCGGATTCTGGCTTTTTGGATTTTTCCCTCTTTTATTCTTTGTGATTGCCAGATTTTTTTTAAAAGGAGACCGGTCTTCGTCTCACCGCAGGCATAGGCACCCTCGTTATTTTGATGACAGGGAATCAGAAGAACCTGAATTAAAAGAGCCGAAAGAACGTGAGAATCTGCCTAAAGAGATGCTAGATGCGGCCCGGGAGGTTCTTGATAAAATTGACTGGGAGATCCGTTTGCTGGAAAGACAGCGTCTGGATACAGAAAGTGCGGAAGAACGGGACAGAATAGAACAAGAGCTTAAGAAAAAGAAGGATGAGTACAAGGCCGTTATAGAAAAACTGGATCTGTAAT
>JANTFL010000194.1 GCA_024763455.1 Sediminispirochaeta sp.
ACAGTAAGGCAGCTTGAATCCGGCAAGGATCTTCAATGCAGAAACCCTTACGCTATGAGGGTACTTTCTTCCCCCCTCAAGGATAGTGAACAGATCAGAAATAACCCTGTCAGCAGGAAGTTTTATAAAAGCATTCTCCAGGCTCTCCCTGTTTTTAAAAAGGGGATCTGTTAAAGCTTCTAAAAGATTTGCCGCAACCCTGTGCTCCATTCTTTCAGGTATTCTTTCCAGAATGTAGGAGGAGAGGGACTCATCGTAACGTCTTTTTTTAAATTCCCGCATAAGCACATCCGCAGCATTTTCGTCCCCCCTGGCAGAAATACAATCTACGACCGCTTTCCAAACATCTCTATTTGTATCCCCCATGCCCGAACTGAATACCTTCTCTGCAATTCTGCCGATATACTCCCTGCTTCCTACCGAACTCAGAATAGACATGGAAGCAAAAACAGATGCGGGAGCAGTAATATCGTCTGAAAGAAACCCGTCCACTTTGACCTCTGAAGCTTTTTTAAGCAGATCAATATTCCTCTCCATAGTACCGGTATCTTTAAAATCAACCCCCATCAGCAGCTTTTTAAGATAACCGTGTTTCTGTAAAAACAACGCGGAGGGAAACCTGATTTCCAAATTATCCGATTTCAGGAATGTAAGAGCCGTATCGATATCTTCTTCCCTTTCATGATCAAGAAAAGCAAGGGCATGTAAAAGCTGAACA
The DNA here is from genome assembly GCA_024763455.1 of Sediminispirochaeta sp. Lineage (GTDB taxonomy): Bacteria > Spirochaetota > Spirochaetia > B11-G9 > B11-G9 > B11-G9. The sequence continues at coordinate 719 of JANTFL010000194.1, forward strand.
TCATCAAGATCCTTGTAGTTTATTTTGTGTATGGTAAGAAACTCCTTTGAAATCCTCCGGTACGATGACTTCCGTACTTCGCTGCTCGGGTCATTGATCATCTTATCCAGGAGCACTGGATACAGTTCTTCAGAAGAAAACACTGCCGCTTCTTCAACCACCGTTCTTCGGATTAATGGATGGGAGTCTCCAAAAGCCTCCTTTACTGCTCTGACAGAGCGCTCATCATTTTCCGTAAGGAGAATTTTAATAGAAAAATATCTCACCGGCCATTCCGGATCTCCGGCCATCTCCCGTATTTCGTCTAACCTTTCCGTAAAAAACTTCTTTGCTTCCAGACTGTCAAAAGACTCTCCGGATCCTGAAAGAGGCAGCTGTCTTAAATTTCCTGCCTCGAAACCAATGGAAGTAAAAAAATGATCCGCCAACCCCGGTTTATTCATTACACCAAGAAAACAGATAAACATCCCCTTCTCAGGGATAAAATCCAGTATTTTATCCATCAGTTTAACAGATGGTTTGTGTTTGTAACTCTCCAGCCACAGGGTGTCTATACCCGTTAACGGGATAATCTCTGCAGTATGTTTTCTGGCAAAAGTTTCAATCCTGCTGCTGCGGCTGAGAAGAAAACGGTCCGAATACATCTCCCTCGGAAAGGAGCCGGATTCAACAGCCTTGTGGAGATCTTTTATTAATAGCCGGGTGTGCTTTTTTACAATCACAACAGCAATAACTCCAGCAGCAGCTCCAACAAGAAATCCGGCTGCAGCAGATAATGCCCATAGGGGAAGAGTCCTGACTAAATTACCTATATCCATACCATTCTCCTTCTAACTAACCATTTTCATCACATTAAATATATGAAGGGGTTTCTCGACTCCCTTTACCTTTACCGGCTTTAATTCTTTCAGCTTAAAGTGATCTCCTATTAGGTCCCTTGTTTTTTCAGTAATAATTACTTCCCCTGCACCGGCGACCCCCTCGAGCCTGGCTGCAATATTAACCGTATCACCGATAACCGAGTAGTCCATTCTTCTCGAACTGCCCAGATTACCTGCAACAAGATGCCCGGTGTGCATCCCAATTCCAACCTTAAGACCGGAAGCAATCCCTTTGAAGAATTTTCTTTCCCGGGATTTAACAAGATTCTGAATTTCTACTGCACAGCTCACAGCCGAAACCGCATCCTTCTCCTCATTGACAATGGGAACCCCCCAGGCGGCCATAATACAGTCACCGATAAACTTATCTATATAGCCGTTGTATTTGATGACAATTTCCACCGCTTCACTAAAATATTCATTGAGTATTTCTACAATTACCTCGGGATCCTTGCCTTCACTGAAAGAAGTATAGCCCCGGATATCAGCAAAAAATATCGTTGCGGTCTTTCTATCCCCGCCAAGGTGAACATCTTCTGCAGAATCCATAAGGCTTTTAAGGACTTCTCCGGACATATACCGTGCAAACATATCCTTGATAACTCTCCGCTCCTCTACAGCAACATCCATCTGTTCCTTCAGTTCCCGTTCCCTGGACTGATCCGTAAACAGAAGTGTCAAACCTTCATGGCGTCCCCGTTTTCCCATAAGGGGGGATATGTTCAAAGAGAAATCCAGATCACCCCCTTCCTTTCTGTAAATACCCTCAAGACCGAGTACTTCCCGGTAATCCTTGCCTGCCTGCTTTATCTGACCTACAATGGATTTACCCATGGAATCTTTTACAAATGAGTAAAGGCTCTTCCCGAGATGCGATTCTTCAAGACTGAGTCTTTCGGCCGCTGCTTTGTTGAAATAATGAATAGTACCCTTTTCATCGGTGGTTATGAGCAGATTGGTCATTGAGGAAAAGATGCTCTCCTGATATCTCTGCAGGGCTTCTATCTCTCTGAGTTTATCCTTTACTTCCTGAAAAAGTTCTGTGTTGTTTATCATCCCGCCGGCCAGTCTTGTAAAAGAGTCGAGGTAGTTCAGCCGGTTCTTACCAAAGAAATTCTGTTTGAAGGAGCCAAGAACGAGTAACCCGATCTTCCTTTTAGGGGTAAAGAGGGGGAGAACAATTGCACTGGCTGTTTTGTCATTCAGGAAAGCTTCCTTGAAAAAGGTACTATCCCGTCTGTTTATAACCAGGGTTTCCCCGCACTCCTCCATAAACGTAACAAGCTCCCCCGATTTATCCAGACTGGCGGGAATAGCGCTTTTCCCCCGTTTATGAACCATGGTCATATTGGGATAGACATAAAGAGCGGCAAAATCCGACCCGCTTACATCCTGTGCCTGTTCTACAAGAATAGCTATTAAAGAAGACTTGGAACGGTCCTCAAAGAGGAGAGTACTTGTACGTAATAGTTCGTTTATGGTTTGTATTCCGGACATGTCTTGCTCCTATACTGTTATCTTAAGACAACACCAGGTAAATGTCTAATGAATCGCATTGTAAAGTTGTAAAATCCGGGTACAAATGGTACTCTTACAAAAAATAAGGAATGGCGGAAATATGAAAAATATAAAAATCCTTTCTGTGGGAGGCTCTATTGTTGCTCCCGGCAATCCTGATGTTTCGTTTATAAAAGAGTTTAAAGAGGCAATTACCGGATACCTTGAGGAAGACTCCAGCCGCAGGCTGGTTTTTATAATCGGCGGCGGCGGCCCTGCAAGACAGTACCAGAAAGCGTACAGAGAAATTATCGATACGGTTTCAGACCCAACCGAACAGGACTGGATAGGAATAATGGCTACACGGCTTAACGCCCAGCTTGTCAAGGGGGTATTCAGTGGATACTGCAGTCACGAAGTTGTTACTGATCCCACATC
>JANTFL010000195.1 GCA_024763455.1 Sediminispirochaeta sp.
GAAAAAGGAGGGGAGCAGGAAGTCATTTCAGATGCTGAAATAGAGGAGACTTCTGATACCCTCACCGTTCAGTTTATCCGGGACGGAATAGAACACATCTATACCTTGAGTGATCCGACAAGTGTTCTGAAAGAAGTCCCCCTTGATAAATATGACGGCATCATCCTGGAAAAAGAGAGCACAGAGTACACCTTTTCGTATCCTGATTATCACGTGCTGAATCCCAATGAGTATGATATCTTGCGTGGGGCTGCAGGTGCTGAAGATAATACTTTCATTGAGGAAGTGTATCACCCCTATCCTGAAGATTCCGAAATAGAAAGATACGATCTTGATCCGGAGTTAACCGGGGCACAGCATACAAGACTTTTTTTACTCCTGGACCGGCTTAGTGATGACCCCGGTTCAGTTCTGGACAAACCGTTTTTATCTGAAAATGAAGGAAGTGTGGGAATTATTGCCTTAAGTGAAGATGAGTTTAACACCTTTCCAGACACCTTAAAGATTAAAGATCTATTTGCAGAAGAAACTTCCTCTGAAGGGGAGATCTGGTATATCTGCAAAGAAAACTTGAGTGTTGAACAGAAGAGCTTACTTGAAACAGCCGAAAAGAAATTTATACGTGACTATATTGAGTTTCCCTACTATACGTTTGATGAAACATCCCAAACGTACATCCTTAAAGAATCGTTACGTGAAGAGGATAAAGCGGTTATCACAACACTTTTTAGCAGTCTCGGCTGGAGTGTGTTTACCCGCTTAAACATACGTTTGCAATACTTTTCCAACGCCGAACTTCCTGTTTTCTACGATGATAGGCTGAATCCTGAAATGATAGATAATCCGGTTCCTGAGGGGGCATCTCCCTTGGCCCATCATAATGCAGGAGCAGTAACTATCCCCTCATTTGATGCCCAGGGTAACAGTATTATTCTTAAACGGTTTATTCACCGGTTTAATTCGGCGTCTGATTACCGGCCGGAAAACCTGATAGAGTATCCGCAGGATATATACAACGAAGAAAACACAAAAGGAACCAATATTTCTGCTCAAACAGATGCAACCCATGTGCCTGAAAGTTTTGAAATGTTCGGCGGCGGAGTGGGTGGCTGGTATTACGGCTCATGGAGCAGCTACTATGAATTTGATAAAGATTTACTCCACCGAATACCTCCTGCTCCTGAAGGTGATACAAACGAAGTTAAACTGCCTAAATATTTTCAGGCAATGCTGCAGAATGTTAAGGATACCGACGGCAGTATTGATGTCCCCGTTGTAGGAAAACCTGTTGATGGGGATACAGGTGTTTTGCATCTTACCGCAAACAGCATGATCGGCGGGAAAAGCTCTTATACCGATTCTATGTTTGATCAATACGGCAATCCTGTTAATACAACCTATACCTTTGCTTCGGTAATTGACAGGGAGCTGCTCCATGCAGACAGGAAGGGTGGGGATACCTACGCCGCCATACCCCGGGGGAGTTCTGCCCTGTCGGGAGGGAAAATTGGAAAGGTACGTGCCGGACGATCGGAAACTACCGATGTTAATGGGGGAATAGCTATACCCAATCTCCAAAATACAGGAACGGGATTATCCTTTAGTAAAAACAGCGGTGTTTCCTGGCAGAACCAGGGGCTTTTGGATATGGATGGAGACAGGTATCCTGACCTTGTCTCTTATAAAGAGGATAAAGAGGGAGTCGAATGTTTTTCAGTTATTAAAGGAACGGGAGCAGGCTTTGGAGAAGCGGAATTCTATACCACTGCCGGAAAAGAGCATTTTTCTTACTTTAAAAATACAATCTATGGATTCGGGGCAGCTCCGGGGGAAGGGCTTGGGGCCATAGTACAACGGTACAATCCTAAAGGAAGAACAGAAAGCAGCTCAATCAGTGCTCCGGCGGATACCTCTGCTGCATCTTTCGGTATTTCAGGATTCAATGGAACAGCAGGATCATCATATCAAACTGAAGGGTTCCTGGATGTTACAGGAGATGGACTCCCTGACAGAATAAAACGTGATGGATCAGGGACGTACATTATTGCCGTCAACAAGGGTAACCGTGAATTTGGTGCTGGCATTTCCTTTGGAGATGGTATTCAGGAACCGTTTTATACCCTTCCTTCCGGCACTGAAGATATAGGAAATCAGGCACTGGGTATTCGTTACAGTAACTCTGGAAGCCTCGGAACCGGAGGTGCGTTGACCGTACCCGGTGCCGGAATCGTAAAGGGTGCATCATTAACCATCGGGTTTAATGCATCAGCAAACAGGACACTTTCCTGCCTTATGGATATTAACGGAGATGGTCTGACGGATCAGGTAAGTAAGGCACCCGGTGAATCTTATTTTAGGGTTAAATTCAACCTTGGAGACAGATTCACAGATAATGAACTAAAGATATTTAAACCGGACTGGGAATATGGGACCTTTGCTGATGCTAAGGGATTTATTGAAACACTTCTTTCTTCTGCGGGGCAGCCATTTAACTCACTGGAAATCCCTTTTATTGACAAGAGCCGGATCCCCGGGTTTTCCTCCCTCCCCCACAGTAGTACAAGCCCTTTCCTGTCAATTATTAACCCTCTCGGAGTTGATGATGTGCTACACTATACAGGCGGAATTTCAATAAATCTCGGAGCAAACGTATCGCTGCAGTGGGGTATTGATGCAGGAATAGCCAGGTTTGGATTTGTTCTGATTCCCGGAATAAACGGTTTTTCAGCGGTGAGTACCACCAGCCTTTCCATGGAAGATATAAACGGTGACGGATTACCCGATCAGGTTCTGAAAAAATCCGGTGATACTGCAATACGGACTGAGCTTAACGTGATGGGTCAGGCCGGTCTCCTTCGTGAAATAAAACTTCCAGCCGGAGGGAGAATTGTTCTTGCGTACGAACGGGAAGGGAATACGGTGGATATGCCGCAAAGCCGCTATGTCCTCTCAAAAGTAACCCGCAGCGACGGCTACGAAGCTAACCCTGCCATGAGCGGAGTGCACCGCTACAGTGAAAATTACACTTACAGCGGAGGCTACTATGACAGGGGCGAGCGGAAGTTCTACGGATTTAAAGAAGTAGCCGTAATAAAAGCAGACGGGTCTGTTGTAACAACCCGGTATTATAACCGGAATTATACCCTGAAAGGAATGGTTGAAAGAAGAACCCTGACCAATGCCGGTGGAAAAGTTTTTCAGGAAAAAACAAACAGTTACCAAACCCGGTATCTTGGAAGTTCGGGAATTAAAGAAGCCGATGCTCCTTTGCTTGTGGAAGAAGTAATGCGTATGTATGATCCTGCAGCAGAATCTTATATCCAGATAAAAAAAGAGTACACGTACGACATCTATGGAAATATTATCACTCTGAATGACCTTGGCCTTGAGACAGCAGCTTCTGATGATATTCA
>JANTFL010000196.1 GCA_024763455.1 Sediminispirochaeta sp.
CAATGGGCCGATGACAATCTTGAGCCCGGCCAGGCCAAGATGTTCATCCAAATAAACACACCTGGGACACTACTTCCGCAGAAAATAGCCATGGATGCTGAAAAGTACGCCAAGATGTATTTCCCTGCAGGCTATTCAGTTCAGACCGTAGGAACTTCAAAAATCATGTATGCACTTACACTGCTGATAACCTCTTCCCAAACAATAAGCATCCTGATTTCTCTGCTTCTGGTGTTTATTATTCTCACCTTAAACTACCGTTCTGTTTTTGCAGGAGTTATCGGAATAATCCCCATCGGCCTGACAGTACTGATCAATTTCGGGGTAATGGGACTCTTAAAAATACGCCTTGATATGTCAACAGCCATGGTCTCTGCTGTTTCCATCGGTATCGGTATTGATTATACAATACACTACCTCAGCTACTACCGATTTGAACGTCTTAAAACAGACAACCTGGAGACAGTAGCTCATAACACCCTCAATGGAGTCGGTAAAGCTATTATCTTCAATGCTGTATCAGTTGCCGGAGGGTTTCTCGTTTTACTGTTTTCGAACTTTACCCCCCTTAACTATTTTGGCCTGCTCGTAGCATTGACAATGATCACATCCAGTACTGCCTCCCTGACACTGCTGCCCATATTACTTGAAATAGTAAAACCTCAATTTATTTGCAAGGAGAAACTCATATGATAAAAAAAACATTATTGATCCTTATTTCTGCCTTTCTGCTTTCTGCAGCATCAGTATCTGCTCTAACGGGAAAAGAAATAATGCAGAAAGCATCAGATTCAAACGAAGCAGCGTCAACCCACTCTCTCGTAGATCTCAAGCTCATTGATAAAAATAATTCTACAAGTACCCGGATAATAGAGATGTTTGGGAAAAAGAACAGCAAAGACGAATCCCTCTCTCTGATTATATACCATTCCCCGGCATCGGTAAAAAACACCCGCTTTCTATCTCTTGAAAACAAAGGCAGGGGAAGTGATCAGTGGATCTACCTTCCGGCACTTAAAAAGGTAAGACGAATTGCTGCCGGAGAGGGAGACAAATCGTTTATGGGGACAGACCTTACCTATGACGACATGGGAGCCAGAAACATCGAGGATGATACCCATACACTTACAGGAGAAAAAAAAGTTAACGGCAGAGATTGTTACGTTGTGGAATCCATACCCCGAAGCGGTACAAAAAGTCAGTATTTAAAAAGAATCAGTTATGTGGACAAGGAACGGATGATCCCGTTAAAACTGGAAATTTTCGACAAGGAAGGAAAACTTTTAAAGGTTATGGTTATGGAAGATATAAAAAATATACAGGGTCACTGGACTCCCTTGTCCACATCCATGGAAAATGTTCAGGAAAAGCATAAAACAATAATTGCCATAACAAAGATTGTCTACGATGAAAAACTCCCCGACGGAATATTCACTACCCATTTTCTCCAGTCGGGAAGATTATAGCAGTGGATTACGGTAAAGGAGGAATAACAATGAGAAAAAAAATACTCTATGCTGCAGCGATTGGTGCAGTTTTCTTATTGGCTAGTGTTTCAGGTCTTTTTGCAGATGATTCAGGGTTCACATCCTTTGCAGATGAAACAGCAGCATCGGCCTTGGCATGGTCAGGCTATTCCCTGGTTGATACCCGGTTTATGACGGATTATGACAACCTTGAAAAAACGCCGGTTCTTCTGTACCCGGAAATAAATATCGGAATCAGCTACGCAGGAGAATCCTCTGATTTTTTCGGGAGTTTCACCCTTTCTGGTAATTATGATTTTACGGACAGCAATGTTGTTTCCACCTATTTAAGCGGAATGATTGATGAAGCCTATTACACAACATACCTTAACGGTTTCAGCCTCCAGGCAGGACTCATGAAGATTGTATGGGGAAAGGGTGATGAAATTTTTACTTTTGACAACATAAACGCAGTTGACTACGGCGACTTTCTGAACGGAAGCTACCTTGACCGGAAAAAAGCCGAGATAATGCTCAAGATAAATGTTCCCTTCGGGAATCAGGGGCTCATTGAAGCTCTCTATACCCCGGTCTTTACCCCCGACAGCTTTCCCACAACAGGTTACTGGGTGCAGAGTGATTATACAGCTTTGAAAGATCAGCTGAAGCTGGCAGGAAAGACACCGGAAGAAGCACTAAGTCCTGAAAACACAAATACTTTGATGCATGGGCAGACAGGTTTACGTATTACCAACAGCCTTGCAGGCATAGATTTTGGAGCAGCCTACGAATATACCTACCTCAGGGATCCTATCATTAGTTTTTCTGATATCCAGAGTTATCTGTTGACTTTAATACCAGAGATCAACGTCTCCTACGACCGGCTGCACCTCTTCGGTGTGGAAGCAGCAGCAGCTCCCCTGGGATTCAACATAAGGGCAGAAGCAGCATACTATCTTACCGGGGATACCAGGGGGACAGACCCCAAGGTACATAATAACAAAATACAGTATTTGATCGGCTTTGACAAAGATCTTCCCGTTCACAACTTTAGTGTGAATATTCAGGAGCGGGGAGAGGTAATTCTGCTCTCTGACAAGATTGATTCCAACGGACAGCCGGATACGGATTTTGATTCGGACAGCAAATACACCTCAAACTTTATTGCAGGGGATATACGGGATACCTTTCTAAACGGCAGTCTCACAATAAAATTAAGCGGTGCATATTCTGCAGAGGATTCCGGGTTCATGGTAAAACCAGGAATTGATTATACACTAGCCGATGATGCTGTTGTCAAAGCAGCATACACCATATACAGGGGAGAGGCTGATTCACTTTTCGGGCAGTTTAAAAACAACGACATGCTTGAAGTAATTTTTAAATATTCATTCTAACAATTTTAACAGGTGACGGCTCTCCTCCAGCCGCCGCCAGCTCTTTCTCCAGTTCTACCTGACCCCAGGAAAATATCAGGCAATCACACCTTTTTTCAGAATTATGTTTGCATAAAGAGCGCTTTCGCTGGTGGCAACAATTGCGTAGGCTTTTTTTGCCCGTTCGTAAAAAGCAAAACGTTCCTCAAATCCAAAATCCGCAGCAGGTGAATCTTCCTTTTCAATAATTGTTTTGAAAACATCCCAGATTGGGGTTTCAACCTCTTTTCCCGGAACCTTTTGCATAAGCGTAACCGGTCTTTGAACAAATGTATCCAGGGGTAAAAATTTCACCACTGCTTCAAGAATCTCCGGAACACCATGCCCATCAAGACGGATAAGCCGCTGAGCATGAGCAGCGGCGGGGTAGTTCCCGTCTACGATAACAATCTCGTCGCCATGCCCCATCTCCATCAGAACCTTTAGAAGTTCCGGTGACAAAATACTCGGAATACCTTTCAACAT
>JANTFL010000197.1 GCA_024763455.1 Sediminispirochaeta sp.
CAATATCTCCCACCCCGGCTATTTCCCCAACAATTCCATAAGTCTGGAAGTTTCTGCAATCAGCATACTTCCGGTTTCAGGTTCAAACATGGCATTGGAAGCTTCATATCCACCCTCCTCTGCTGCCTCGGGAGTTACTATATAACCCTGAAACTCTCCATTTGCCAGATTAATAACGAAAAGGTTTTTATATTTTGATTTTATATCCAGAGCATACTCAATAAAAACCTCTCCAGGCCAGGCAGCAAAATACCAGCCGCCAATCTTAAAAACCTGTACTTCGGCTGGAAGACAATTCTTTAGATACTTCTCCCGCAAACCATTGTCTGCAGATTGCGCAAGGGTAAGAGTTTCCTCTGCACCGAACCAGTCACACTCAGCAGTTCTTACCTCCTGACTGGGAGCACCACTCTTTCTTAGAAAATCCAACTGCTTGACTGCTTTATCCAGGTGTTTTTCCGCATCAGGAACAGCCATCGGTTCTTTAAGAGGCGGGTTAATATAACCACGGGTACCATCCAGGTCCAAATTAGGAAAATACTCTGCCTTGTCTATTTCCGCCTCTATCCGTTTACCCAGCATATATCCAAGCCTCTCTGCTTCAGCAAAGGTATTGGCAGACGTAACGTGCCGGGGACTTTGATTTCCCTCTGGCCCGGTATGATACAGAACAGGACAATCCTTTCCAAGAACTTTTTCCTGAAGGTATTCTCTGGTATAAGAAGGAAAATCTCCGCTCACAAGGGTCGAATCTTCATGAAGAACTGTTGGATGCATGGAATAAACCAGCATACAGGCTATATATTTTTCCGAAGATTTCTCTTTAACAAGAAGGACCGGTACTTCTGGGTCAGCAGGCCCGGAAGGATCCCTGCGGTTTGTTCCAACTCCTGAACCATCGGCTATGACAAGGCCCGCCCTTGCCGGACGGCTGTTTTCAAAAGCACTTATACCCGCCTCCACAATTCCTTTTTCAAGAAGCTCTATGTAAGTAGGGTCTGTTTTAGGAACAACGGGATCACCTATATTACTTAAATAATCCACCGTAAGAGGACCGGAGTGGGTATGGGTAGCCGTAACCATAATATACTGCTCATCCATTCCGGTTACCGACGCAATTTTACTGCGAACCCTGCCGGAAAGTGCTTTATCCACAAAAATAATATCATTAGCTATAAACATTATTTTTTTTGACCCGTTATCCAAAAACAATGCGGAACTTAACAGAGGATTTTTTACCCCTGTGCTGTAACGCTCTACGTGAGGATACCCAAATAAAAACTGAGAATTAACCGGTGTAATATCTGCAACAGCAGAACCTGCTTTTAACGTATCCATCTTTCCCCCTTAATCCATGTAGTCTGAACATTAAGTTCTTTATCCAGTAAAACCATATTTGCTGTATAACCCTCTTTAATTATGCCAAGGCTGTTTTCCAGGCCCAGTACAGCCGCCGGATTTAAAGAAGCCATACGACAGGCAGCTGGGATATCCACTCCAAGCCATTTGACGGCATTCCTTACAGCTTTGTCCATGGTCAATCCACTCCCGGCCAATCCCCCGGGAAACGGGGAATTGACCGTACCCCTGGCTGGGGCACCCTCATAGGCAAATTCTACTTCCACGCCCCCTATTCCGGAGTAAACTCCCGGAGGCAGTCCGGCACCCAGGCTTGCATCTGTTATAAGGCAGACCCCGTTATCGTCCTTGCATCTCATTGCCATTTTTACAGCCACGGGATCAACATGTTCACCGTCCAGAATAAAATCAACACTTACTTCTGGATCCGATAAAACAGCTTCAACCGTTCCACAGGGTCTAACACCGGAATCTGTTTCCGGCGGAGAAGGGAAAACATCGTAAAAATGTGTTGCATGCTTAGCTCCAGCTTTTATAGCTGCCAGAGTCTGTTTTACATCCGCCGCTGTATGAGTAATAAAAACAGGATTGCCATTAGCTTTCATAACAGAGATCAGCTCCGGTGCATTTTCAATCTCCGGTGAGACTGCAAAAATTCCACGGTAAGGTGCAGCAGCATTTTTCATTGCCTCTACCCTCTCTTTTGTCTTTTCTGTAAGAGCAGCCGGATCTATAGCTCCGGGCAGTCCCAGAAATGGTCCCTCAAAAAAGAACCCTAATATTTCGGCACCTTTATATTTTTCTTTTGACAACGATTTAATAAAACGAATATCCTCACCGAAAGGACGGGGTAAAACAGCTGCAAGAATACCTGTTACCCCATAGGACGGAAGAATACTGCAGATGGACTTAACATCATCTTTCCCCTTGTCAAATTCATATTCATGAAGTCCATGTGTATGAAGATCTATGAAACCTGGAGAAAGATATCCTCCCTCTCCATCGAAGATCTCTCCTGCTTCTATATCACCACGTTTATCTTCCGGTATTAGTGAAACAATTTTACCATCTTTTACACCGACAGACATTTTCTCAAGGACTCTATCCGGCAATACGATGATAACATTTTTGATTAATAAATCCGGCATTTTTTACCTCTATCTGTTACAGCTTAACCGTAGACTCATTCTTATGCGATTCCAACGCAGCTGTAAATAAATTGTGGCTGAAGGCAGTCTCTTCCGGGGTAACACAACCGGAAAATTTTGACTTTGGCTTTCCATGCTTAAGCTCATAGAGAAAGGCCGCCCACATCTGCATAATTAGATCTGAAAAACCTACCTCAAAAATTCCACCGGTAATTGACTTAAACGTCATCTGATGTCCCATCTCGTATTCCTGATAAATCTGTTCCTTTCCCTTAAACTCCAGAACCGCAAGGGTGTTTATCTTTTTTGTTGTAAAGAACGCGGAACTTTTCATCCCCTTAACTCTCAAATACCAGGTATTCTTTTCTCCGGGAGAGATCCTCTGGGTTTTTATTGTCATGGGGAAATTGTTGCCATCCCGGTCCTCTGCCTGGCAGAATAGTGTTGCATTATCCCAGGTTTCACAGGGTACCATTCCCCCTTTCCCATCGGGACGTTCCTTAACCAGATTGCTAAGGAAAGCTCGTACATTTACCGGTTTCCACCCCGCTTTTAAGGGAAAATGGAGGGGATGCATCCCAAGATCACCCATTACACCATATTCACCGTTAAACTCAATCATCCTTTTCCAATTAATCGCCTTGTTAACATCGAGATCGCTGGAATGAAGGAACCCCGCTTCCACTTCTATAATCTCACCAAAAGCATTTTCTTCTATCATCCGGCCAAGTTTCTGCATGGCAGGGGTAAAGGGAAACTCAGACGAACATCTTGCAAATACATTCTTTTCTGCCTCGACTGCATCAAGAATGGACTGATTGGCTTTTTTATCAATACCGAAGGGTTTCTCACCCATTAG
>JANTFL010000198.1 GCA_024763455.1 Sediminispirochaeta sp.
TAAAAAAAGAGCTGTTTTCATAAAAACAGCCCTTTTCCCTGAACTAGATCACTTTTAAGATACTTATTTGTCAGTTTTGATACCGTACTTTCTGTTGAATCTTTCAACTCTACCGGCGGTATCGACGAGTTTCTGTTTTCCTGTGTAAAAAGGATGACACTTTGAACAAATTTCTACTTCGATATCCTTAACTGTAGACTTGGTTTTGATTACATTTCCACAGGCACAGGTAATGGTTGTCATCTCATACTTAGGATGAATTCCCGCTTTCATACTGTTTCCTCCATATATCTACCTTTAATCCCTATGACGATACACCAGAGGTGTTCATGGATCGAAGGAACGCCTCATTATTCTTAGTTTTACGCATTCTGTCAATGAGTAATTCTATGATTTCCATATCATCCATGGGATTTATTACTTTTCTCAGGACCCACATCTTGCTCAGCTCTTCCTCTGACAGAAGAAGCTCCTCTTTCCGTGTTCCCGATTTCTTTATATTAATAGCCGGGAAAAGACGCCTGTCAGACATCTTCCGGTCAAGGTTAATCTCCATATTACCGGTACCCTTGAATTCTTCAAAGATAACTTCATCCATTCTGGATCCTGTTTCAATGAGGGCTGTTGCAACAATGGTCAGGCTTCCGCCGTCCTCTATATTCCTTGCAGCCCCGAAGAACCTCTTCGGCTTATGCAGAGCGTTCGAGTCTACACCACCTGAAAGGATTTTCCCAGAGGTAGGAACGGTCTGGTTGTATGCTCTTGCGAGACGGGTTATGGAATCAAGAAGTATTACAACATCCCGCTTATGCTCCACCAGTCTCTTTGCCTTCTCAATTACCATCTCTGCGACCTGGACATGCCGTGTAGCCTGCTCATCGAAGGTCGAGGCAATAACCTCTCCATTTACGTTCCGGCGCATATCAGTTACCTCTTCAGGACGTTCGTCAATGAGAAGAACTATCAGGAATACTTCCGGGTGGTTGGTCGTAATAGCGTTTGCTATCTTCTGGAGCAGTATTGTTTTTCCTGTTCTCGGAGGTGATACAATAAGCCCCCGCTGACCTTTCCCGATTGGGCAGAAAAGATTAATCATCCTCGTAGAAGGTTCGCCGTCATCGGTTTCCATATCCAGCCTTTCATGGGGATAAAGGGGGGTCAAACTGTCAAAAGAAACCCGTGACTGAGCAACCGACGGATCGTCGTCATTTACCTTTTCAACCCTGAGCATGGCAAAAAAACGTTCTCCCTCTTTCGGGGATCTGATCTGACCGTAGACGGTATCTCCGGTCTTCAGGTTGAAAAGTCTGATCTGGGACGGAGACATGTATATATCATCAGATCCGGGGAGATAACTGTTCTGAGGTGATCTTAAAAATCCGTAACCATCAGGGAGGATCTCCAGAGATCCGTAAGCGTATATGATCCCACCCTTCTGGGTATGGTTTTTAAGGATAGTAAAGATAACTTCCTGCTTCTTCATTGTCAGAAGCGTTTCAGAAACAATCCCGACCTTTGAGGCAAATTCCCGTAAAGCGGGGACACTCATCCGTGAAAGTTCATTAATACTGAGCCGTTCCCTGTCTCCGGCGGGGACGCTGTTCTTATCCCTGGATGAGGTGTGTTTTCTTTTACTGTTTTTCCTGTTTGAGGGAACACTTTTAGCTTCTTCTACCTGGATTTTCTCAGTGCTGTTGGAGACTGGTTCATCAGATTCAGGAAGATTTTCATCTTCTGATCCAACAGATTCCTTTATCAGCTCCACTCGTAGTTTTTTTCTTCTGGTTCGTTTTTTGGCAACAACTGTTACGTTATCTGACTCAGCAGTCATCTCTTCCTCACTTTTGGGTAACGATTCTTCATTAATGCTATCTGTGTTTTCGTTGATTTCCGACATTAGGAACTCCATGTCACAATTTATATATAAGGAAATAGCTTCTGAATTATAGAGGACTTACAAGAATACCTTACTATATTGCCACATCCTCTTACTGTCAAGGCTTTTATTTTCCTTAATGCTCATTTCCAGTAATAAAAATCCAATTAGTACCGCCTTCGACCGTATTCTCTCCCGGGAACCGCTGATAGAAAAGGGAAAAGCGTATTCCCCTCCCTCCAAGCTGCTTAATCCAATCCATACTGTTCCCACAGGAGTTTTTTCCGTTCCCCCGCCGGGCCCGGCAATACCGGTAAAGGATATCCCGAAATCAGCAGCCGATATCTTACGTACCGATAAAGCCATTGCAACAGCAGTCTCCCTGGAAACAGCTCCTGAACTATCGAGAAGACTCCTGTCAATTCCAAGGAACTTTTCTTTGGTTCCTGCGGTATAACTGATTACTCCTCCGGAGAATACCTCTGAACTCCCCGGGAAATCGGTAATGGTCTTCCCGAAGAGTCCTCCGGTGAAGGATTCTGCACAGGATAACCTCTTTTTCTTCTCCCGAAGCAGGCCGAAAACATAAGAGGGGAGATCAATATTACCCTGTCTTACCCTCTCTTTTCCGAAATGTTTCTGCAGAGAAAAGAGAAATGCTGACCTGCTTTCTTTATTACCACCCCTGATATAGAGGCTTATTCTACGGCTCTGTACCCTGGTACCCCAGGACAGCCCTTGAGAAGGAATACGTTGACACGCTTCTTCAAGGCCGGATTCACAAATCAGGAAACAGGAAGCCTCAAGCATATCCTCTTTATGAAAACCATAGTTGCGCCGGAGCAGAGGCAAAACATCTTCATCGAACATACCCTGCAACTCCCGGGGGGGCCCCGGTAGAATGAAGAGCAAAGCATCTCCGATACTCCCGGTAAGCCCCGGAGCAGTCCCTCTCTTATTGGGAATTGGTTCAAATCCTTCGGGGACAAATGCCTGATTTCTATTTGCCGTTCCAGAGAGGTGCTCAAATCTTTCTGTTATGCTCTCCCAGAGCCGTTGGTTAAAGAGCAGAGCACAGTCTGCAGCATCTGCAACAATTTCTCTGGTAAGATCATCCGAAGTCGGGCCTAACCCCCCGGCAACAATAACGATATCACTAAGGGCTGCTTCCCTTTTTAATTCCCTGCTAATACTTCTATCATCGGGAAGCAGTTGAACAGACCGGACATCCAGCCCGATTTCACCGAGTCTCGGGCTTATATACCGGGTATGTGCATCCTGGACCGTACCGTTAGTCAGCTCGGTACCGATGAAGAGCAGTGAAACTTTTTTCCTATCCGACACTACCCACCGTCTTTTTCAGTTTTTCCACTCTGGCAGAAAAAATATCCACAGTTCTCGGATCCTTTATCATCTCACACTTCCCTTGAA
>JANTFL010000199.1 GCA_024763455.1 Sediminispirochaeta sp.
GCGGGAATGAAATCCAACAATCCCCTTGAAGCAGAGTTAGCCGGCAGAGTTCCGGTATATGTTATAGGAGATGCACAGGATATCGGCGATGCTCAGGATGCAATCGAACAGGGATATTTAACCGCTGCATCTTTATAAGCACCTGTATTATGGATGACGGTACTTAATAATATGGACTGTCTCTTTGGTAACAAGCCCTTCTACGACATGCTCGTCTATGAAGGGCATTAGTTTTGCTATTTTCTCTTCTCTGTCAACGATTTCAATGATAACCGGAAGATCTTCTGAGATTGTCAGAAGTTTTGCAGAATGCATTCTGCTGTCAGCTCCGAACCCGAGCACACCTTTAAGGACAGTGGCACCGGCCATATCCAGACGCCTGGCTTCTTTTACAATTGCTTCGTAAACAGGTTTGCCCTTTATCTTGTCACTCTCCCCCATAAATATTCTGAGCAGTACTGCATCTTCCGCTACCTTCATAAACAGCTCCTACTTGATAAACTGGTGAATAAACCTGAAAATCATGATTCCTATAAATGCGCCGGTAATCGCCAGCACATTATTCATTACAAAGTTAAGTATACCATATAAATACTCTCCAGCGGAAAACAAATTAACCGTTTCAAGAGAATAGGATGAAAAAGTAGTAAAAGCTCCGAGGAATCCTATAGTAAGCATGGCTTTGTAGTTACTGTCCACAGCGACCGTACTAAAAAGGGAGAATAAAAAACCGATTATGATCGAACCGGCAACGTTTACCGCAAGGGTTCCGTAAGGGAAACTGCCTCCGGACAGGATGTTTATATTTTTAGAGACAAGATACCTGAGGGGGGCACCAATGCTCCCCCCTATGGCTATAAACAGGATCTCTTTCATTAGAAATCAAGTAACTCAACATCAAATATCAAATAACTGTCTGGAGGAATAACTCCGGGGTATCCCCGTTTTCCATAACCAAGTTCAGGGGGGATAATAAGGGTTCTTTTCTCCCCTTTTCTCATTGTTTGAAGTGATTCGTTCCACCCCTCAATTACTTGTCCAATAGCAAATTGGGCAGGCTCTCCCCTTTTTACAGAACTGTCAAAAACCTGTCCGTTCAAAAGGGATCCTGTGTAGTGCACGGTAACCTTCTGCCCCATGGAAGGGCTGCCCTCTCCGCTGCCTTGGGCGGTTACAACATATTTTAAACCGCTCTCAGTTCCTACCGCCTCAGGCCATCTCTCTTTTATAAGAGTCACAGTCTCCATGGCATCTTTTCTGGACTTTTCTATAGCAGCAGCAGACGCTTCGCCGATAAGTGTGTCAAATGAATCTTTCGTAACTGCAAATTTTTCAGCCTCATCACCCTTCCGTATAATGGAGATCTTATTAATCCTGTCCCCCTGCACTATGGAGTTAACAACATCCATCCCTTCAACAACCGAACCGAAAACGGTGTGTTTGTCATCAAGCCAGGGAGTTTCAACATGAGTTATAAAGAATTGGCTCCCGTTTGTTCCGGGACCGCTGTTGGCCATTGAAATAACCCCGGGACCGTCATGGCGCAGCGAAGTATCAAACTCATCGGGAAAGCTGTAACCGGGACCGCCGGTTCCGGTACCAAGGGGACATCCCCCCTGAATCATAAAGTTGTCAATAACCCGATGGAAGTTAAGCCCATCATAAAAGGGGGTTCCTTCATCCTCTCTGTTAAGTGTTCCTTCCGCAAGACCCACAAAATTTGAGACAGTCATTGGAACCTTACTGTACTCCAGATTTACATATATATTTCCTTTCTCTGTAGCTATTTCGGCATACAGACCTTCCGCAAGTTCTTCTATATTCATGCTCTTCCTCCGCATCGTTATCTTATTAGGCGGTGAGAGTATCATAAGCTGACAGAAATAACAAGCATTTATCCCGGCAGCGGAGCTATCATATTGACAAAAAAAGGTTCACGTACCATACTCCAGTCAATAATAAAGCAACGGTACCTCACTTTTCCAAACTACCCACCGAATAGTAACTGCCGTAATAAAGGAAAGAATGTTAAATTTTAAAGAACTGGAAATAATCCCCGAGATAAGAGAAAGCCTGGAAGAACTGGGTTTTGAGAATCCCATGCCTGTTCAGGAACAGGCAATACCCATACTCCTGAATGGAGACAAAGATTTCATAGGACTGGCGCAAACCGGTACCGGAAAGACCGCCGCATTCGGCATACCAATTCTGCAGCATCTTGACCTGCAGTCTCATAAAACCCAGGCCTTAATATTAAGCCCGACACGGGAGCTCTGTATACAAATAGCACGGGATATTGAATCGTTTGCAAAACACCTTAAGGGAGTTAAAGTAGTTCCTGTATACGGAGGAGCAAGCATAGATACCCAGATTCGGGGCCTAAAAAGAGGTGCTCACGTCGTTGTAGCCACTCCCGGAAGAATGCTTGACCTAATAAGGAGAAAACAGACGAATTTCTCTTCAGTGAAAATAGCGGTACTTGATGAGGCGGATGAGATGCTCAATATGGGGTTCAGGGATGAGCTTGACGGGATACTGGCCGAAACTCCGGATACCAAACGGACATGGCTTTTCTCGGCGACAATGCCCCGGGAGATACGGGATATCTCTTCCAGATACATGCACGATCCAGAAGAGATTACCATAGGAACAAGAAATACAGCTTCCAAAAATATAACCCACATGTACTTTGTTGTTTCAAACAGCATCCGGTATCAGGTTTTAAAAAGGATTGTCGACTATTATCCGGGAGTGTATGGAATAGTTTTCTGCAGAACAAGGAGATCGACACAGGAGGTTGCTGACAACCTTATTCAGGACGGCTACAATGCAGATGCACTTCACGGAGATCTCTCTCAGGCGCAGAGGGATTATGTCATGCAGAAATTCCGCAGAAAGAACCTGAACATTCTGGTAGCGACTGATGTTGCAGCACGGGGACTTGACGTTAATGATTTAACCCATGTAATCAACTATGAGCTGCCTGATGAGCCGGAAACCTACATCCACCGGAGCGGCAGAACAGGAAGAGCCATGAAAAGCGGGATCTCCATATCCCTTGTCGGTCCCAAGCGGCGTCACTCCATAAGCAGATTTGAAAAGAAGGCCGGAACCAAATTCGAAAGAGGTAAAGTTCCGACAGGGAATGATGTCTGCGAAAAACAGTTATTTAATTTGATCGACCGGGTTGAAAAAACTGAAGTAAACGAAGATTTAATCGAAAAATATCTTCCGGATATTTATAAGAAATTTGAAGGACTGGAGAGGGA
>JANTFL010000200.1 GCA_024763455.1 Sediminispirochaeta sp.
GCCGACCTGAGTAAGTACTTTGACACAATACCTCACGATAAGTTAGAGATAGCATTGAAAGAGCGTATTGCTGACCCACGGATTCTCCAACTGATAAGACAATGGTTAAAAGTACCCATTGTTGAAGAAGATGGCAAATACACCGGGGGAAAAAGTAACAAACAGGGCACACCGCAGGGAGGAGTCATATCCCCACTTCTGGCAAATATTTATATGAATTTGCTGGACAGGATAGTGAACAACCCTGAGGGATATTTTTCCGAGAGCGGGATAGCGATGATAAGATATGCAGACGACTTTATATTAATGGCGAGGCATATCAATCAGGAAGCTATATGCAGGGTACATAACTATTTGCACCGAATGGGATTGACCATTAACACCGAAAAGAGCAAGCTGATAAATGCTTGTGAAGAGCCATTCGACTTTTTGGGATTTACGTTCAGGTACGCCAGAAGCATATTTTACAAGGGGAGCAGATTTTGGGACATACAGCCCAAAGCCAAATCCCGGAAGAAAGTAAGGCAGAAGATAAACCTGAAACTAAAATCCATAGGGCATTATCCGGCAGAAAAGGTGGTGATGGAGTTAAACCCGATAATCAGGGGATGGATGAATTATTACAGGATTGAAAAAGTCAGTTACACGCAGGTAGCATTCAAGGAATTGGAGGATTACTTACGCAACCGGCTGTTTCGCTACTACAATCGTAAGAGCCAGAGAAAGTCACGCTTGTATGGTCAACAAGCCTTTGACAAGTTAGTCAAAGAATATGGGCTGATAAAGCCCTATGCGACCTCTGGTATACGACCTGTGAATACTTTAAGATGAAAGTTTTCAGGAAAGCCGTATGCGGGAAAACCGCACGTACGGTTTGACGAGGGGGCTGAAAGGAAAAGGTCTGCAATTGAGGTGTAACCCATTACCGCTTTTCCTTTCACTCTACTCTACTGGCAAGAAAATTCGTTAATAAATAATAGCCACCAAGTCACCAAGACTCAAAGTTTGCACCAAGAGGGCTTTTCTAACGACAGTATTGTTTACGTTAGGCCAGGAGTTCTGAGATTTGGGCTTTGTACAGGCCACCCTAACTATCATTTGATAAAATCCGAAAAAGAGAATGGAATTTGCGATTTATGGCACAATGATATTTAATGAATGGGGGATTACTTTAATATGAATTTTCTTATCCATCTTTATTGCCTCGCCATCAATATTTACCCACCTTTTTTTCTTTGTACTGACAACTATTTCCGATGATTTAATAACTTCAACATATTTGGTCTTGTCAATTTTTCTCCAGTACATCAATCCGGCAATTAACGGCATCTCCACCATCAGGGGTTTTTGTGAAATGACCACATCAAGCAAGCCATCACTAACACTGGCCTCCGGGGCAATAGGGGCATTGTAGCCAAACTGATTGGAGTTTGCAAAAATAATAAATAAAGCCCTTTGTTTCAGGGTTTTACCGTTTATCTCAATTGTATATTTTTTTGGTTTATACTTCGGATATTCTTCAGTTGCAATTTTCAGATACGATAAAAAGCCCCGAATTTTAGTTTTGGCATACTTAGCTGCAACCAAGCCGTCAAAGCCTATTCCTGCCAGACTGACAAATACCTTGTTATTGACCATTCCGGTGTCCATCTTCAGAGTATTTCCCATATTGATAACTTCGATGGCTCTCTTCAGACTTATTGGTATTCCGAGATGGTGGGCAAGTCCGTTCCCGGAGCCGGCAGGTACAATACCGAGAACGGAATCAGTGTTAATAAGTTCCTTAGCGATCTCATTTACAGAACCGTCGCCTCCAACAGCCACGATTATATCCGTCCCTCTTCTGACCTCCTCTGCACTTATCTCCGTCGCGTGTCCGGCATATTGAGTATATTCTATCCTGTAATTAAATTTTGATTTATCAACCCAACTATTTATAGCATTCTCTTTTCTCTTTGCTCCGGTAATTCCTGAAATGGGATTTATAATAAATGTAAGACTCTTTTTCCCCATAAAACGCTATTTTATAATCAATTTATCGTGAATTACCCTGTTATTAAACTGTTGAATAACAGCTTTTGTAAAAGTATTCATCTCTTTAGTAACCGACTTCTCTCTACTTGCAACATTCCTTTTAAGAAGCCGGTCTTTCCTGAAATTAAACAGGGCAACATCCCTCTCTCCATTAAATTGGTAAAGATAGGTATCTTTTATTAATTGATATGTCCCGTTTGCGTAAGAAATTGCAAAATGCGTTGCAACAGTATCAAAAACACTTGTTCCGAAGGCTATAAAATCTTTGTTATAATTCAGATAATCAAGCACTGACGGCATAATGTCAGTCTGCTGAGCAATCTCTGGACTGATAGTATCTTCCCACTTTCCATGTTGATAAAAAATTATAGGTATCTCATAACGTCCCAGTGAATTCTTCAATTCAGGATGATAAACTAAGGATGTGTGGTCTGCCGTCAGTACAAAGAGCGTGCTGTCGAACCATGAATATTTTGAGACGGTTTCGAAAAACTCTCCCAGCGAATAATCGGCATACATTATACTTTCCTGTATCGGGCTTGGTCCTTTTCTGAATTTACCCTTATATTTTTCAGGTATTGTAAACGGATGATGCGACGAAAGAGTAAAGACTGCAGAACAAAAAGGCTTTTTCATTTCATTCAGCTTATTTGCAGTATATTGCAGGAAAGGCTCATCAAAAATACCCCAGTTACCATCATAATCATCGTCATTATCATACTCACTACGACCATAATACCTGTCAAACTTTGCTATTTTGGAATATGCCTCAAACCCCATAGTACCGTTTGTTCCTCCATGAAAAAACGCAGTGGAATAGCCCTTTTCCTTGAGCAAACCGGAAACAGAACAGATGCTGTTACCAACATATGGAGAAGAAAGGTAAGGAGTTTTTAATAGTGCGGGAATACTGGAGAGCACGGCAGGAATACCCTCAATAGATCTTGTTCCGTTTGCAAATCCGTGAAACACAAGGCTGTGCCTCATAAGAGAATCCAGCACAGGAGTATAACCAATATAATTACCGTTTTCGAGGTCGGAATTCAGATAGGCACTTTGTTCTGCAGAGAAGCTTTCGAGAATAATAATAAAAACATTTAACTTTCTGAATTTCTTACTTTTATCACCCGCAACAACCGGATTAAATACTTTATCCAGCTTATTTTCATCACTAAAATAGTTCACCTCCTGCAATGCCGACTCATCAATGGTCTTAAGCAAAGTAAAC
>JANTFL010000201.1 GCA_024763455.1 Sediminispirochaeta sp.
ACTGCCAGCAGTGTGAGAAAAATACGTTTCTTCATTACTATCCTCCTAGTTTCAATAGAAGGATAGTATCATATTATGTTAAATTTGTAAAACATTTTGTTAATAAATTAACTTTAAAGCACCGGTTAAAAAGTGGTTGAGAAACTGCCTCCGAGGTACAGAACGTAGGGAACTGCGTCAGTTGCCAGGTCCTTATTGGTGAACATCATTACTCCGCCTCCGAGTCTAAAGGTTTTTCCTAATTTTACGTAGGCATTTACCTCCGGCATAAAGAGGTTTGCAGTGTCACCATGGGTGTAGAGTCCGAACATGAGAAACGCACCGCCGCCCATTTTTGCGTTGATTACGATCGGTACTACCGGCGAGAAATCCACCTCTGCAAATGCCATGGGCCAGGCAATACTTTCAAGAATTAAGGTGTACAGCTGTACTCCAGCGCCGATTTTCAGCGGTCCTAACGCTAACTGATAGGTGCCTGAAGCTTCAGGGAAGAGGAATGTAAAATTCTCAAGGATATTTACAGATGAGTCTGTGCCACTGCTCAGTTCTGAGAATTTAACTCCCATGGATACAGGAACTTTAACCCCCATGTCCAGCCTGAATTGTGAAAATGCAGCAGGAGCTATCAGTAGTACAATGAGGATGAAAAGGATAATTTTCTTCATTTTTTTACCTCCAATAGGTTCTCTCTAATAAATATAACACATCCCCGGCTATTTTTCTAATTTTCACTCTTTTTATGCTCATGTCCTTCCCCTTTTATCATTTTAACCGCATGACTCATTACCGGAGCAACGATAGTTGTGCATAACCGGACAGCTTTAACTGAACCGGGGAAATTTACAATGATGGTATTTCCTTTCATCCCGGAATAGCCGCGGGAAAGCATTGCCGACAGTGTCTCTTTATAGGAAAAAGCCCGTATCGTTTCTGAAATACCGGGAAGTTCTTTGTCGCAGTACTCCTCTGTTACGTCGGGGGTAAAATCTCTGGGGCCAATGCCTGTCCCGCCGGTGGTAAAGATGAAATCGTACCCGGTAAATTTTTTTAAAGCGGCGAGAATATCCTTCCTTTCATCCGGGATGATAAGGGTCTCAACTCCGCACTCAGGGACTATTTCTTTAAGTATTGAAACAATCTCCGGACCGGATTTATCCTCGTAAATCCCTTTTGAGGCACGGTCAGATATCGTAATAACAGCTGCTTTCACGGGTTATCTCTCCTCCTTCCAGTACTTTTGCGAAAACTCCTTTCCGCGGCATGACGCAGTCTCCCACTGCATTGTATATTGCGCATCCGTGGTGGCATTCCTTGCCGATCTGGGTTATCTCCATAACCGAGTCGCCTATAAACATCCTAGTCCCTATGGGCAGGTTGTGCAGAGGGATCCCTTCGGTGGTAATGTTCTCGGCAAAATCACCATAGTCCAGTTTAATCCCTTTCCCCCGCATGGTTTCTATCTCTTCGTTGGCAAGGAGTGAAATCTGCCGGTGCCATTTCCCGGCATGAGCATCCCCCTCAATCCCGTAATTCTCCTTTAACACAGCTTTGGGTACAGGTAATTTCTGCTCCCCTTTTTTTACTGATATATTTATCGATAGTATCCTGAACTGTTTTTTCACAACACCTCCTTGGTCTTCTCAAGAAGGTGAATATCGGTTATTCTCATCTCCTTGTCCACCGCTTTACACATGTCGTATACCGTAAGAGCGGCAATTGAAACAGCGGTAAGAGCTTCCATCTCTATTCCTGTTTTATCTGTGCATACGGTGCTACCGGTAATAAGGATATGATCCTGTTTGATTTCCATATCCACAGAGACCTGGTCTATACTTATGTTATGGCACAGTGGAATAAGCTCTGAAGTTCTTTTCCCTCCGGTAATTCCAGCTATTTTTGCTACCGTAAGGACATCCCCTTTTTTGATCAGCTGGTCTTTGATCATTTTTATTGTTCCTGGTTTTAAGTAAATCTTGCCCTGGGCTCTGGCTGTTCTTTTTACCTTTGGTTTTGCAGAAACGTTAACCATTACGGCGTTTCCTTCTTTATCTACATGCGAAAACTCCATTTTATCCTCCAATTTCCACCATACTTCTGTTCGTGCATACCTGGCCGTTTGCAGGTTTGTCCAAAATTGCCTTTTTTATTGATTCCTGGAGGTCCTCCATATTGAGAGGGATCTCCTGATTCGAATGCAGACAGGGTTTTAAAAAACCGTCAGCGGTAAGTCTTATCCTGTTGCAGACACTGCACTTGGGAGGTCTGTCGTAGGTGTAGGCATTTACTTTCTCCTGTGAGAGTTCGTAGTGGTTTATCATCTGCAGAATTAATCCTCTGTCCCTGCAGAAGGCTCTTAAATCCCTGATTTCTTCATCACTCGTGTCGTTCATTACCACCATATTGATTTTGATTTTTTCGAAACCAGCTTCTCGTGCGGCTTCTATTCCCCTGAGGGCTGATGAAATCTCTCCGATTCTGGTAATTTTTTTGTACCTTCCCGGATCAAGGGTATCCAGGGATATGTTTACGCTGTTGAGCCCAGCTTTCCTTAAAGGTTTTGCCATTGTGTCAAGAAAGAATCCGTTGGTGGTCATTGCAAGATGTTCGATACCCTCAACCTTGCTGAGCATCTCTACAAGGTCCACTATTCCTTTCCGTACCAGGGGCTCCCCTCCGGTAAGGCGGATTTTTTTTATCCCAAGAGCTGCAGCAGCTTCTGCGGTCTTAACAATATCTTCAAAACTCATTATTTCTTTGTGTTTTTTTAAGAGGATCCCTTCTGCGGGCATGCAGTATGTGCACCGCAGGTTGCATTTGTCGGTTACCGATATTCTTAAGTAGGTGATCTCTCTGTTAAAGCGGTCTAACATCTACTTTTTCCCCCTCTTTTAATTCCTCTGTCCCCACGTCGATTGAAAGCAGTCCGTTGGCATCGGCCAGGGCGTTCAGGTGGGATGATCCGAGATATTTAATCGGCCGGATGATATCTCCCTCTATTATTACCGGGTAGAACTCGGTCCTTTCGGTATCTTTTCTGCGCAGGGTTTTTGACAGAGTCCCTCTGAAGAGCATTGGTTTGTATACAAGTCCCGCCATCCGGTATAGAAGAGTTTTAACCATAACCTCGAAAACCACAAAGGAAGAAACGGGGTTGCCCGGAAGTCCGAAGATATAGGTGTCTTTATTCTTACCGAAAAAGGTTGGACGCCCCGGTTTAATTGCTAC
>JANTFL010000202.1 GCA_024763455.1 Sediminispirochaeta sp.
ATATGGAAGGGAGAAGCTGTCTCTTTTGACCAGCTTCTTGAGTTTGTCAGAAAGGGAATAGTGGATGAGGATTATTGGAACGAACAGCGTAAACTTTACTATAACTACATGGAGGAGATGCGCCATCTTTTCATTGATATAAACGATCTGCAGCTTGAACTGGAAAAAAAGCTCCAACAGCTCAGAATAAAAACGGTAAAACCGGAGATAGGAAGACTTTTCAGCAGAATAAAGAAAAATTATACAGAAGACACAGTTATTACTTATCTGACCGACTTCGAAGAGGATGTTATTCAGAATCTGTTCATATTCACCGGGAACCAGGATGAGGATGAAGCGGAGAATCCCACTGATCTGCTCAGGTACGGAGTTAATGTTGTCGTTGATCATTCGAGGTCCGAAAAGGTACCGGTTATTTTTGAGAATCATCCACGGTACACCAATCTGTTCGGATCCATTGAGACCAAGATTGATCTTAACGGAGAAAGCAGGACAAACTTTCTTATGATCCGTGCCGGTTCACTGATACAGGCATCAGGCGGTTTTATAATCCTCAAAGCAGAGGATGTTCTGAAAGAGGAGGGGACATGGGAGAATCTGAAAAAAGCTCTCCAGACCGGAGAGGTGGAGATACAAATTCAAAGCAATGCGTTCAACCTCCAAAATAATTCCATAAAGCCCTCTCCAATTGCAATAAACACAAAAATTCTCATGGTAGGAAATGAAAATCTCTACGAGGTTCTCTACAACAACGACAGGGATTTCCAGAAGTTTTTCAAAATTTCTGCAGAATTCGACTCTGAAATGGATCTGAATGATGACAACATAAAACAGTACATCGGGTTTATAAACATGATTGTCGAAGATGAAAAGCTCTCGGCCCCTGATATAACCGGAATTATCGAAATTATCAGTTACGGGATACGGCTTGCAGAACATAAAAGAAAGCTCTCAACCAGGTTCTCGCTCATTGCTGATCTGTTGAGGGAAGCATCGTACTGGGCGCAGAAAAACAGAGAGACCGGGATTACCGGTAAATCTGTAAAAAAAGCCCTCAGAATGCGGGATTATCTCCACAATCTGCCGGAAGAGAAACTTGTTGAATTTATTGATTCAGGAGATATCCTGTTGTCAGTCAGCGGAGAGTCTGTGGGCAGAATAAACGGCCTTGCCGTTCATGACAGAGGGTTTTACAGCTTCGGCAGTCCCCTGGTAATATCGGTACAGGTCTCTCCGGGTAGTGAAGGCCTTGTAAACATAGAAAGGGAGGTCGGCCTTTCTGGAGATATCCATGATAAGGGGGTATTTATTATAGAGGGCTATCTTCGGAAGAAGTATGCCAGGGACTTCCCCCTCTCATTCTTTGCCAGCATCTGTTTTGAACAGTCCTACGGTGAAGTTGACGGTGACTCAGCTTCATCCACTGAAATCTATGCCATTATGTCTGCAATAGCCGATATTCCAATAAAACAATCCATAGCGGTAACCGGCTCGGTAAATCAAATGGGGCAGGTTCAGCCTGTAGGAGGGATTACGGAAAAGATCACCGGCTTTCATACAATATGTAAAAAATTGGGGTTTACCGGAGACCAGGGAGTCATTATTCCGCATCAGAATATTGTGAATCTGACACTTCCCGACGAGATATGCACTGATATCAAGGAAAAACGATTTTTCATTTACCCTATTAAAACTATCGATGAGGGAATGGAGATTTTAACAGGAATGACTGCCGGGGAACGGAACAAAAAGGGTAATTACCCGCCTCACACCATAAATAACCTTGTTGAGACAAGACTGAAGGAAATTGCTCACCTCATAAAAAACTACAGTTAAAACTAATGTCTTGACAATTGATTAAATCAAGATATTATTAAGTAATAGTACAAGTAGGGAGTCTTATTCATGGCAAAAGCATTAGATGAAGAAAAAGTAAAAAAAGCAGCAAGAAACTCAATCCCTATCTCTATTAAGACCTATACCCTTCCCCATGAAACAGAAATATACATGGAAGAAGTCCTGAAGGTTTTTCTTGAAGAATTTGGACAGGATCATCTCAAGGACAGACTTGCCTACTGTATGAAAGAGCTCGCAGTTAATGCCAAAAAAGCCAACACAAAGAGGGTTTATTTCAAGGAAAAAAATCTCAATATTGATGATGAAGAAGACTACAAGACAGGGATGAAGACTTTCAAGTCTGACACGCTGAATAATATAAACCATTATATGGAACTGCAGAAACAGGCAGGATTATACGTTAAGGTCATTTTCAGAGCAGTGAACAACACGTTTACACTCAAAATAACAAATAATAGTGAGATATCCCAGAAAGAACAGATTAGAGTATATGACAGAATTGCTCGGTCACGGGCTTTTGAAACGATGGAAGAAGCACTTACAACGGTTCTTGATGACTCCGAAGGAGCCGGGCTTGGCATAGTCATCCTGGTTCTCATGCTGAAAAAAATCGGTCTCAATGAAGATGCGTTCGATATAGACGTGGAAAACGGAGAAACCGTTGCCAGAATAGAGGTTCCCTTCTCCAAGGTTCATCTGGAAAATATCTCTGAGCTCTCTGCAGAGATCGTCAAGGAGATTGAGGAACTGCCCCAGTTCCCGGACAACATTGTATATCTTCAAAAACTTATTCACGATCCGGACTCAGAGATAGCAGACATTGCCAGACAGATCAGCATGGACCCGTCGCTGATTGCGGATTTACTGAAAGTTGTCAATTCAGCTCAGTTTATGCTTCCCAAACGTGTGGATAATATCGTTGAGGCTGTCAAGCTGCTCGGACTTCGAGGGCTGACGAATCTCCTCTACTCTTACGGAACCCAGAAAATTCTGGATCAGAGCCAGCGATGGTTGTGGGATCACTCCTACAAAGCCGCGTTTTATGCCTATAATCTTGCAAAGAATTTTAAACGGAAACATAAAGATCTTCTCGATGATGCATACGTTGGAGGGATACTCCACGATATGGGTAAGATTATATTCTCCGACGTGCACCCCGATCTTCTTGAAAAAATTCATAACTTCTGTAACAGACGGGAACTTCCCAGAGATCTGTTTGAGGACTTTGCAGCAGGCCTTAATCATGCGGAGATAGGGAGCATGATTGCCGAAAAATGGAATTTTCCTCTATCACTGATAGAATCGATAAAGTTTCATCATGAACCGTTGCAGTGCAGTCCTGAGTTCAAGGATGTTGTCTACA
>JANTFL010000203.1 GCA_024763455.1 Sediminispirochaeta sp.
GAGAGCGGCCCGGTTAAATCCACCGGTGGAAGACGGTCTGTTTCCCTCGAATTTGACCCTGAAGTAGGAGTAAATATTGCCCTTGTTTTTAATCTCTCCAGTATTGAAGGTGCTCTGGTGAATCCCGCAGGAGCAACAATATATGATTACACTACTAAGATATTCAAAGGCATAGATAAAGAGAGCCTGCTGGAGAAGCTTGATGAAGTAATCAAAAATCTAAAAGCCAAATCTGCAGAAATAGGTAAACATATATTCGGAATAGGACTGGGTATGGGAGATTACATGGACATGAAAAAAGGAATTTCCCACAAATACCTTCTTGCTTCAAACTGGAATGATGTCCCCCTGAAGGAGATTATTGAATCGAAATTCAATCTTCCATTTTTCCTTATAAATGATATAGATGCAGGAGCTCTGGGAGAAAAATACTACGGAAGGGGGATGCTGGTTGATAACTTTGCTGCTGTATGGCTGTCCGAGACTGTCGGGATGGGAATGGTTCTTAACAGCAACGTGTACTTTGGGAAAAAAGGATCTGTCGGGGAGATAGGACACACAACAGCAGTTCCCGGAGGAAGGATATGCACCTGCGGAAACAGAGGATGTCTGGAAACCGTTGCCACAGAGAGTTATATTCTGGAAAGATGCAGGGACGGTCTGAAACAGGGGGTACACAGTGAAATCTCAGAGAGGTGCGGAGGCGACCTTTCACGTCTGATCATTACCGATGTAGTAGAGGCATCAAATTCCGGCGACAGGTTTGCCAGGAATATTTTTCTTGAAATCTCACATTATATCGGAGAAAAACTGTCCGATGTTGCAAATATTCTTAATCCTGAACGAATTATCCTTCGGGGAAGTGTTATCGACAACAACAGCTTTCTTTTTGAAAACATACAAAGAATTGTTAAAGATAAAAGCCTGCCTGTCATAGCATCTTCAGTAGAACTTGTTTTTACCAATGACAGGGCAGACATCAGAATCCCCGGAGTCAGCAGTTATATTCTTATGAACTACTTCCGGCAATAACCCCTTTGATCTTCCACCTTTTCGCCAGGTACAGAAAGGGGGTGTCAAGAAGAGCAACGACCCATTTTAAAAGGTAGGTTGTGATCATAATCTGCACAAGCACCGGCCAGGGGAAAACACCGGTAAAGGCTATTAAAGTGAACACAACAGTATCAATAAGCTGGCTTACCATGGTACTAAAATTATTCCTCATCCATAGATACTTATCTTCGGCAAACCTGCGCTTCCACATGTCATAAGCCCAGATATCGTGCAGCTGTGAAAGCCCGTAGGCTGTAAGACTTCCAAGAGCAATCCGGGGCATAATACTGAAAATAGTCTGTAGACTGCTTTGAGCGAAATCACTCTCATCAGGAATAAAGTAAAGCGCCAGATTCATAAGTACCGTCATAACTATCAATGCAAAAAACCCTATCCCCACAGCTCTTTTAGCTTCCTTCTTTCCGTAATTCTCGCTTAAAATATCAGTAACAAGAAAACTAGTAGCATAGACAATATTTCCCAGGGTTGCGGTAAGACCGAAAAGATGAATTGTTTTGGTAACCTGGATATTCGCGATCATGACAGCAATGGGGACCCATATATACAAACCTGTTTTCCCCCACACACGGTAGCTGACAAGTATTGCTGAAAAATTGATAAGGAGCATTGCTCCCCATAAAAGCTCATTCATTCTGTAGTTCCTCCCAGTTTTTCGAGATTTGCCTCCACTTTTTCGAGCCTTTCTTTCAGGCTTTGGATGCTTCTCTCTATACGCTGCTTTTCCTTCCTGAGCTCCTCCACAGGATCATTATGCACAGAAGTTTTTGAAGGAAGAAACTCCTGTTTTACCATATCAGGGCTTCTGCCGCCCATAAGGTCCTTTTCGGCTGTCTGCCGTTTGTCTGAGTCTCGTATTCGAAGCAGTGTTTCCATATTGTGATACCCGACAGCAGGATTGATCCCTTCGTTATAGATTCGGATCAGTTTCTTTGCCTCATTCCGGCCGAAGCCAAGTTCCCGGTCAGCGTAATCGTCAAAACTCATATCATATTTACGGCAAAGGTTAAAGGCTTTTAGAAGAAGTTTTCCAAAATCCCTCATGAGTTTTCCGTTTTTGACAAGATAATTCTCCTTCAATTCATTTGTCAGCTGCCTGAACTCATCTATTGTTTTGAATTTATTCCGGTAAATCCCTTTTTCTTCCGCTCTTTCCAAGAGGGTGTGAAGGATTGTCCAAAACTCCCTGGTATGTGCTCTTCGTGATACAGGGACTGGGGATGTAGTAAAATGCACGTGATGGGCAAACTCATGTATTCCGGTATAGAGAAGTGCGTTTTCATCTTCCGTATTTTTGTTGTGAATAATGATCTGACGTATCTCCGGTTTATAGAGACCATCAACTTTCAGGCTCTTTTTCCCGGAGAAAATCAGATCAAAATCCTCTACATCACCTTTTAACTCAAGGAGAAGCTGTTTAAGCCGGTCCTGGTTCACATCATTCCTTAGTTCAGTGAGAGTGCAGAAAGTATTCCTTCCACAAATTCATTATTACTGCTCAGTTCCTTCATGAGTTTATCCACTGCCCGCTTATGAGCCTGATCGGGAGTCAGCCCCCCGTCCTTTACAGGGCTGCTTTCAAAGCTGTACATACTTTTCCCCTTTTTTACAAGAGAAATAACTGCACGTACCTGAGCCATGTCCGGAGCACCCTCCAAAACCTTGGGGAAATCGGTTATAACAAACTCTACCTCTATATACGGATCCCTGCCGCCGCGGGAATCAACCTTAAACGGAAGGTCCTTTCTGGAAAAGAGGGAAAGTACGGCTCCTGAGACCCCCGGAACATTCATATCTTCAGGCAGGACTACCTTAAGGCCCATGGTGATCCCCTGAAGATCGACGATAATCTCTTTTTCAGGTACTTCAGTTGTAAGTTTTAAGGCTTCCCTATCCGGCCTCACCGTAAGCTGATTTTTCCCCATAGCCAGGGAGGTATACTTTATTTCACCGGAATAATTCCCTTCTGGATCGGTAACCGCTTTTAAAAGCTGCTCTTCGGTACTTTTATCAAGAACTTCTATAGGCAGATTCCCGATTCTGGCAGAGACCGAGGAACTGATCTCCACACTGAATTTTAGATCCCCCCCCACCGAAAGTTCTGCAGAAACAGGTTTTACGTTTA
>JANTFL010000204.1 GCA_024763455.1 Sediminispirochaeta sp.
CCTGATGTTAATTCCCGGAATATTTTTGAGTGAGTTCCCGGAAAGTTTTTGTTATGGAAAATGGAGGAACAAGAAAAAATCCTGCACTATTTCTGTGCCTGATAAAAAGCGGGAAAAGATTTGTGCGTAAAAAAGCCCGGGATTTTTCAACCGGGCTGTAAAAGTAGTAAAGCTGCAAAAGCCTTAGTTTCGAGTAACCATCTGAACATGCTCCTTTTCTACCTGTCTTGCCTGTAACTGAAAAGCTTTTATCATGGACTGCCATGCAGCATTACCGGTGGTGCGTAACACACCGCCTGAAATATCGTGAATTAATTTAAGGGCACTTTTAGTAAAGAGTGAAGGACTTCCTCCAACAGAACTAATCCTGTTTTCAATGTAAGTAAATGTTTCTTCCGCCGGTAAGGTGTCCAGGAGGATACTGTAAGTGATGCTGTTTGAAAGGGAAGTAAATACATTAAGCTTGAGTTTTGCTCTGAGATCAGAATGGCCGCAGAGGAGAATCGTACAGGCATTTTTGGAATCATAATCAAAGTTGGTTAAGATTCTGATCTCTTTTAACGTATCCGATGAAAGAGAGTGAGCTTCGTCAATAAAGATAACAGGATGGATACGCTGCTGATCGTTCAAGTTGACAATAAAATCTTTGATGTTTCTTAAGTTTGTATTCCTTCTTCCCCGTGGGGAGATCCCCAAAGCTGCAGCAAGAGTTTGAAAGAACTCGGAAACCCCGACAGAAGTATGGCTCACATAAAATGGTTTGTAGAGCCCTTTGTTGAGGAGAGAAGCAGCCTTACGGATTAAAGAAGACTTACCACATCCCGAAGGTCCTGTTAAAAGACCGATCCCCTTTGTATCAATAAGCAGATTAACTTCTTCTGCAGCTTTCTGGATTGTAGGAAGCGTCATAAGGTCATCTGTCTTGATTTCTTTGCTGAAAGGCTGATTTTCAAGATCAAACCATGAAAGAATTTCCCGTTCATTCATAATAGGCCTCCTGCAGACAATCTGTTAGTGGCTGCAACCTCTAATTCTCCGGTAAAATCAGAGTTGCGTTTTACCTTTGTATTTGCATAAAGGTCAACTGGCTTTGCTTCTCCGTAATTCTTGCCGTTGTATTTTACCAAAATTTTCTCTATCGGAGAATGAGGATTAAATATCACTGTAACCCGTTTCCCTATCAAAATGGGTGGGACTTCAAAGGCTGTTCCATTAACAGATACAATGGAATCTTTGTAAACTTTCCGGGATATTTGATGCAGGAAGATACTGTCAATATCAATAAAGGGGTCCATGTGCTTGATTTTATCGGAGCCTTCAAGCCATGCATCAAGGGGTGTTATTCCTAACGAGGAATGCACTTCTCTATGGTATTCAGTTTCGAGCCAGGACGAGAAAAGGGTATTCAGCTGCTCAAGACTTTTAATATCCTCCGGTTCCAATAAGTTGAGGAATGATTGTCTTACTGTTCTAAAAAAACGCTCAATTTTGCCTCGACCTTGAGGTCTATACGGCTTTGAGTGGATAATATGGATGGATAAGGTTTGTAGAATACGTTTTGTCTGGTTTGAAACGAAGGTAGATCCGTTATCAACATAAAGGCGCCCTATTCTTCCATGACTCTTAAGGATATGCCGTATCCCGTCTTCAAAGAGAAGTGACTTCTCACTAAAGGCGAACCGGCCGTAGAGGACACGTCTGGTTGCATCATCGATAAATGCAAGCAGTATTGCCTTTTTCTTTTTCCCTTTACCATCGGGAATAGGAAAGCCATGCATTGCATCCGACTGTACACACTCCAGAGGTTTCTCGAAGGCAAAACGAAGCTGGGCTTTATCGTCTTTAATCTTGATTCTCTGCTTTTTTGTTAAATTATTTGATCTTACAAATCTGGATAGAGCAGAAGAGCTTATTTCTGACTTTATTACCCCTTCTTTTTGAAGTTTTCTGACAACAGAACAGACCGTTAATTCAGGTTTTTCTTCCAGCATTCTGCTTATGCTTTCTGCCTCTGTATCAGTAAAGGACCTTGGTCTGCCTCTGTCTTCCCGTTGTTTGGGAAGAAGTCCTTCTTTTCCGTACTGTTTGTACTTTCTCATCCAGTTCCGGAGTGTTTCAGCTGTTACCCTTGTCTTTATTGATCCCGGAATAGCGTACTGTCTCTGTGTTTTCTCTTTGAGCAAGTTCTTTTTCTCTTCCTCAGAAAGATAAGGATTGCATAGCTCTGCTATAACTGAGTACCGAAAGTCTGCTATCTCCTCCCGGACCCGTTCCCTCTTCTGGTGATCCATAATAATTCCTCCATAATGTAAGATTTTGGACTAAGAGTATGACACTATGGAGGGGGTGAGAACTTAGTATTAAGTGAATATGCTCTTTTCGCTTTAAATCCTTGCAGAACGAGAATATTTACCCGGGAGAAAAGCACCGGATTGAAACCTCTTTCACCGCAAAGATTATTAAGCTCTGTTGCCGGACTAACCTGATCCTCTGTTAGAGAAAATATAAGTTGAGTGTAATTCGCCGCTGGTTTGGTAAGGGGGGAGAAGACTGTTTCAATTCTAATCCTGTACCGGATTAACCGTCTATGGATGGATTCTGGATAGTCAGGGCTCATCCCCTGATCTACAAAACATTGCCCTGCCTCTTCCACGGTACTTCCATTGCTCATTTTGACTAAAAATGTATCAAGCTCTTTTGTGCCTATGGAACAGCAGGGTACGGAGAATGTTGGAATAACGGCATGGGTTTTTCTGCAAGCTTTATTTACACATCTAACCCTGTGTATGATAATTGCTTTACAGTACAGCTTCTTCTCGTATGTTGCATGGTATTTTACTTCACTTCCGCAATGAGGACAGGTAAACTCTGAAAAGTTGCAAGTTTTTATAAAGTGTGTATAATCTGTTTCCGAAATATTCAGTAGTATTATTATTTGGGTAAGCCGGGATTAAGCAGAGCTCCAACTCGTACCTTTTCCCGGTTTATCCTCCCTCTTTAAATTCCTTATCAAGAATTCTTTTCGGGAAAATATTTCTATTTATTTAATTTCGGAACGGGAATTAACAACAGGACCATAAACAGTCTTGATAAAAAAACAAAGTTTTCCTGGGATGTAAAACCTGAAGCAGGAG
>JANTFL010000205.1 GCA_024763455.1 Sediminispirochaeta sp.
TCCCTTGAGAAATACCTTCTTCCCTCAGAAGATGGTTTTCTGATTAATCTGGTTGACCGGGGAACCATCAAGCAGGAACTGCTCCAGCTCGGATACCCGGTAAAAGACATGGCCCCTTTGAAGGAAGGAGCGCCTCTGGAAGTAAAACTGAAGGAGTATACAGAAAACGGCGCACCGTTTGTTGTGAGGGATTACCAGAAAGAAGCTGCTGATACTTTCTGCGGTGACGGTGGACCGGGAACCGGTTTCGGAACGATTGTCCTGCCGTGCGGTGCAGGAAAAACAATCGTCGGACTCAAGGTTATGGAGATTCTTAAAACCAATACACTTATTCTTACAACCAATGTTGCCGCTGTACATCAATGGATCGATGAAATAAAAGATAAAACAGAGATACCGCCCGAAGATATTGGAGAGTATACCGGGGATAAGAAGAATATAAAACCCGTTACTGTCGGTACGTACCAGATACTCACCTGGCGGCCTGATAAGGAAAGTGATTTCCCTCACTTTTCAATATTCAGAAAAGAAAACTGGGGATTAATAATCTACGATGAAGTTCACCTCCTTCCTGCTCCGGTTTTCAGGGTTACTGCAGAAATTCAGGCTCTGCGGAGATTAGGATTAACTGCTACCCTGATCAGGGAAGACGGAAGAGAAAGCGATGTTTTTTCCCTGGTCGGACCAAAACGATACGATGTTCCCTGGAAGGAACTTGAATCAAAGGGATGGATAGCAGATGCAAACTGTTACGAAATCCGTCTCGATTTAAAAGAAAGTTTGAGAGTGGAGTACGCCGTTGCTGATAAAAGGAAAAAGTTCCGTATTGCCAGTGAGAACCCTTCAAAAATAGCAATAGCAAAACAGATTATTGAAAATCACCGTGAGGATCCGATTTTGGTCATTGGGCAGTATATTGATCAGCTCAAGCTCCTTTCAGAGGAACTGAACGCTCCCCTTATAACCGGAAAGACTCCCAATCCCGAAAGGGAAAGGATTTTCGGTGATTTTAAAAGAGGGAAGACCAGGGTAATTGTTGTATCCAAAGTAGCAAACTTTGCCATTGATCTTCCGGATGCTTCGGTTGCAATTCAGGTTTCAGGAACCTTTGGATCCAGACAGGAGGAAGCCCAGAGACTTGGTAGAATCCTCCGTCCGAAAGAGCGTAATTCCTACTTCTACTCACTTGTTACCCGATACACAACAGAGGAAGAGTTTGCTCTTAACCGCCAAAAATTCCTTACAGAACAGGGGTATAAATATCATATTGAGGTTTGGTGATTAACCTTGACTACCCTGATTTTATATTCACAGCAGCTTTAATCTTTTTAGGGTCTTATTTTAATGCTGTCACCATGAAAAGATACAAAACCGTCCTGCTCCAGTCCTGTTAGTATCTCTTTGAATCGTTCCTGCATCTTTTCTTTTAGCTGTTCCTGATCTTTATAATCCTTTACACCAAGGTAGTTTCCGTACAGCTGATTGTAGGTTGTACCTGAAGGGCTGCCCCCTGAAAGCGTTTTTAGTATCCACCCCCGTATTTGTCTATTTGAACCTTTAAAAGTGGACTGCTTCGTGTAGTGCAAACTTCTTTTTGCCGGATTTTTGTATGTTTTTTTTAGATGCACCCCGTAATCCATCAATGCAGAATACCATTTTCTTGGATTTGATCTATCCAGAGCCGCTTCTACAAGGGGGAGGAGCTCACGATCATGGACTCCCTCCCTGTCAGGAAAAAAGTGATGCAGAAAAACGGTCCGTACATTCGTCTCGATAAAAACCACTGGAATATTATAGCTGTAGGTAACCACCGCACAGGCTGTCGCA
This sequence comes from Sediminispirochaeta sp., assembly GCA_024763455.1. Classification (GTDB taxonomy): domain Bacteria; phylum Spirochaetota; class Spirochaetia; order B11-G9; family B11-G9; genus B11-G9. The sequence continues at coordinate 1,828 of JANTFL010000205.1, forward strand.
TACCCAATCCCCTTGAGTTTGGCAAGGGCCTTTGGATCCTGCGGGATAGTACCCCCAAACTCTCCAACAAGTCTTTGTGCCCCTTCCCTTAACCAGAGAGCCCGCCGGTTATACCCCAGACCGCTCCAAAGGGATAAAAGCTCCTGTGTTGAAGCTTTTGAAAGATCATTGAGTGAGGGATATTTTGTTAAAAAGAGCGGGAATTTGGTGATAACCCGGTTTACCTGTGTCTGCTGCAGCATTATTTCTGACAGTAAAATAGCATAGGGGTCATCCGTCAGTCTCCAGGGAAGATTAACTCTCCCCTCTTTCGTATAGTATGCGTATACTGTTTCCCTTAATTCTTTCATGTTTTTATGGTAAGTTTTCTATTCAGTATTCTCCCGTCTATTATAAGGAGCCCTCCGGTTATAAGGAGAAGACCGCCGAAGGTCTGCCACCCCGGAGTTTCTCCAAGAAACAGGATACCCAAAAGGAGTGCTGTTACAGGAATCAGGAAGGTAACAAGCAGCAGATTGGTTACTCCAACCCGCGCAAGTAGAAAATAATAGATGAGATATGCCACTGCAGTACTAAAGAAAGCTAAACCAAGCAGTGCAAAAACAGCGGGTGTATGAATCGAAGCTGTCCAGGGTTTATCAAGCAGCAGAACCAGCGGGAGCAGAAACAAGGCTGAGGCACTCAGCATCCCGGCAGTGAGAACTTTGGGAGAAACATCTTTAAAACGGCGTCCGTAGGTTGCCCCGATCCCATAGCACAGAGCAGCAGATACCACCGCTATACGCCCCTGGAGGGTATGCTGCCCTCCGCTATGGGAAAAGGAGGTGCTAACCAGAAGGAAAACACCGCTCCAGCCAAAGAGAAGCCCAATAATTTTATTCCGGGTAAGACGCTCCTGACGGGTAACAAAGTGGCCGATTAATGCGCCAAAAAGGGGAGCAGCTGCATTCAGCACCGACGCTTCTCCCCCTTCAATATACTGCTGTCCCCATACAATCAAGCTGAAGGGTACAAAATTATTAAATATTCCCAACACAATAACCCCGGCGATAACCTTCCTGGAAAAAACAACCGGCTCAGAAGTCAGGATAATAAAAATCCACATAAGAAGTGCCCCTCCGCTTACCCGCAAAAAAACAAGGGTAAAGGGGGAAAGATCCTGCAGAATTATTTCGTTAAAAAAGAAAGAACCGCCCCACAGCAGAGAGAGGGAGAGAAGCAGCACCCAGTCAAAAATTTTCATACAATACTCCCATATAAAACCAGTGGAACTATAGCATGAAAGATTGCAGAACTCAAGAAGTAC
>JANTFL010000206.1 GCA_024763455.1 Sediminispirochaeta sp.
AAGAAACAAGCACCTTTAAATTTTACACTCCCACTTTACGAGTTTCGGCATTTAACAGTTGAGCAGTTATACAATTTATACCATTATCCCTCCATATCCCAAAAAATAGTGGATAAAAAAAGCTTTACGAAGTATATTTTAGTATGATGAAGCGATTACTCTGCATAATTACCCTATTCATCTCTATCCCGCCGCTGTTTTCGGTGGATTTTTCCGATTTCTACAGCGCGTTGTCCTCACTTGGTTCAGACTCATTTTTCTCGGATACGAACACGGGGCTTACCGTATTTCCAACCCTTTTAATCCCCTCCGGAGGGCTGTACGAAGGGATGGGAACTGCCTATACAGCCGTCTCTTCGGACATCAGTTTCATGGAGTCAAATCCGGCAGGCAGCGCTGTTCTGCCGTATACCGAACTGGCTCTTAATCATAACAACTGGATAGCCGATTCAAATATGGAAGGCGTTGTCTATACTACCAGATTTAACAACCTTGGAGTAGGTATCGGGGGGAAATTCCTCTATGTTCCCTTTACAGGGTACAATAGATGGGGTGAAGAGCTTTCCAGCAGCTATTATTCCGAAACGATAGCAACCATGAATGTATCGTACAACTTTTTTTCCAGTTACTACTTCTACGGTCTCTCCATCGGAGCAAATATAAAGGCTGCATACAGGAATATTCCTGCCGTTGTTTACCAGGACCATGTGGTAGAAAATCAGTCTGTATTTACCCTGATGGCAGACGCAGGTTTCCTGACACGCTTTAATTTTGCCAAGTTTTATGCCTCCCGGGACAGAAACTTTTCCTTTGGAGGAGTTATCAAGAATATAGGGCTTGACGCAATGGGAGAGCCCCTGCCCGCAATTGCCACCGCAGGAATTGCCTACTCTGCAATCCGTCCGCTGCTTATCTCCTTTGACTTCAATTATCCTTTCAGCTTGTCCTTACCGCAGGAACAGTGGGAGAAGTGGAATATAGCAACAGGGATGAATCTCAATCTGACCGATTTTTATTCCCTTCATTCAGGATTCTCTTACAGAGGCTCTAATCCGAGGTTTACTATTGGGGCACAGCTTATTCTTGACAAGATAACCTTTAATACAAACTACACGCTGGATATGACCACCCAGCTCACTTCTCCTGACAGATTCACTATCCAGATGAAACTCAACCTCGGGGACAGGGGCAGATTTTCCCAGGCTTCCAAAGTGGATTCATACTACCTGGCCGGGTTGGAGGAGTATGCGAAAGGTAATTTGAATAAAGCCATAAGTTACTGGGATGCGGCACTGACCATTGATCCTACCTTCCAGCCTGCAAAAGAAACCCTTCTTGTAGCTCAAAAAGCTCTTAACCTCCAAAAAGAGATGGAAGCGATTAATCAGGTAGAGAAATAAGTTTAATATTCCTGTAAGCAGCGTACAGAGAGAGATCAACTTTGTTCGCTTTTGCCCAGGAGAGCAGTTTTTTCTTATCTTCTTTTTTGTATTTGGAAAGTTTTTTCTCCTGTTTCTTGTATACCTTGCCGGAAAACATCCGTTCCAGATATGAAAGAAGAATTTTTGCTTCTTCCCTTTCAGATTCAGGAATGAGCTCACTCTCCGGTGAGATAATAGACGGGATCAGCTCCAATGCTTCAACAGACTCGTTGTAGTTGAGAATCTCTTCGAACTTTTTAATAAAACTGCTTTCATTAAAAATAATCCTATCCACATGTATTCTGAGTTTGAGACGCTTTTCCGAAGCTTTTTCCGAATTCTGGTCCCTTTTCGACAGATAAAAGTAAACAGCGGCTGTTGCGGCAATTGAAATGAGCAATTCATCCACAACAGGAATCGGATCCCTGATAACAAGGGAGGTAAAAAAGTAAACAAGAAGAAAAGCAGCTGAAGAGAGAATAAAACGGGGAATAAACTTGGTATCCACAATCCATTCCTTTACCCCCGATTCAATAAGCCGGTACAATTTATTCCTGAACATGGTTAAACTTTCAACACGTGGCTCCCCTCCAAAAAACCCCTTAACCTCTATTCCCTCTCCAAGAGAGAAAAGAGTATTCCGGTCATCAAAAGGATGAAGAAACAGCGAAGTGCCGTCGTTCCTGTAAATATGAAATATCACAATCCGTTTATTTTTATTATTCATAACGCTTCCTGAGGATAAAGTAATATGGAGAACTTGAAGTGTCAAGAAGAAGATTAAGGAGCGGTTTCAAGGGCTTTAAGAACAGAAGAGAGATTGTAGAGTTTCGCATACTTTTCCGCAGTCATCCCGAGAGCATCCTTTGCTGTGTCTGAAGCTCCTGCCCTGATGAGCAGCACTGCTATATCCTCCGCCTTCTGGCCTGCAGCAAGAATCAGCGCACTCTGTCCAGCCTTGTTTTTTATGTTCAAGTCAGTTCCGGATTCGATCAGATCTTTAACCAGATCAATATCCTTTTCTGCTGCAGCATCCATCAACGCAGTATTTCCACGGTCTTTGCTCACCGCATTAACATCTGCACCCTTTCGCAGCAGCTGCTCAACCACCCCCCTGTGTCTGTTACGGGCTGCCATACAGAGAAGCGGTACACCCCGCTCGTCGGTAAGATCCGGAGAAAAACCGGCTCTTAAAAACTGTTCAACAGCGTCTATCTCCCCCTCCCGGACAGTATTCATAAAAGCTTCCGGGGTAAAGGGAACTCCCATGGCCCCCAGCTTTTTTTCCGCTTCCTCCCTCAGGAGTGCACGTTCAGCCTTTTCCAGCTCCTCCTGCAGAATCCCCGTCAGGGACCTCAAATTTCTTATAGCGGGAAGTTCTTTCATATATCCGGGCAGCCTGTACTGATCTTTCATAAAAAGAACAAGAGGTTTTTTACTTCCTGCTGCATACCCGGAGACAAAAACAGCCGCTGCATATTTAAAAAAGTCCCTGTCAACGACTGCGACAACTATATCATGAGACTCAAGTTTATCGTACAGATCATTCCGCCATGCAGATTTATACGGATACAGCGTTACCTCTGAAACTGACGCTTTACATATCAAAGACACCTGCTCAGCGGTATCAATATCCCCGGATTTGTAGAGTAATAAAACCTTCACAGGGGTATTATCGGCTTAAAGATGCATATTTATTACTTTTA
>JANTFL010000207.1 GCA_024763455.1 Sediminispirochaeta sp.
AGCAGAGGATGATTCGGCAATGTTGGTTGTTTGCTCTTCAATCAGATTATCGAGTTTTCCAATATCCCTTGCGCCATACCGGTTGAAAATAGTTATAAACTATCTTTTTTTCTATTGCTTTTTCGACTTTCTTCATAAATATTAATCCACTCTTTTACAGTATATTTACCTACAAGCTCTTTAATTGCATTAAAAGGTATTTCATCAAAATATTTAAAACGAAAACAGCTTTTTCCATAATCTATTTTGTGATTTGAGACTTTTGCCCATTCATCCAAAAACCAGGACATCTGTTCTTCATTTTGATATATTCCCATGTGGTACAGATTAATAGACTTTTTTTGTGATGCTAAACCCATAAAGGGTAAAGGGTCTTTTGGGTTACAGTGGTAGCCAGCCGGATACAAGCTGTGAGGGACAACATACCCTATCATGCCATAGTTAATCTCTTCACTGAATCCCTTTGGTATATTTTGTCTAATTATTTCCCGTATCGTAAGAAATGTAGGTTTTCTTTCTTCCGGTACTGAATCGATATAGTCTTGTACAGTCATGTTCGGTCCCTTGATATAACAACAATCTCTTTTTCTTTTATTCAAATCCGCTGACTAAGTTTGCACCAACGATGTTTATCCTCATCTGCGGGAAGGCATCACACCCGCGGAAATCACTTATAAATAAAGCCGCAATCCGCTCCTCAAAAGGACTTTTAATATACCCCCAATAACTGAGAGGATTATAGACACTTATAATATGGGCAAGTATCTTGCCCCCTTTCTTTTTTGATAATAATGATAGTTTATATTTCCGGTAACCAGGATTTACCGCATCTTCCCCATCAACTGTCTCGGTTAATTCCATAGTAATAGTGAGCAGATCGTTATGTGTTTGTACCTCCCTACCGCTGATAATTGCAGGGGAAGCCTCCATTGAAATTCCGTAGGACACATTTGAATCTTCTATAACTTTCCTATATTTCTGCAGGATATCTTCAGCTGAAACATGGGGTGATTCCATTCCTAATGTAACCTGTTTTAACACCTTGTCATCTACCAGATCAACTGCAATCCAAAAAAGATACTGATCATTCCCATCTATTTTACGACATGAATTCTGCTGTAGTATGTATGAAAAAACACCTTTTTTTGAAAACCCAAGGGGAATAATCCGATCACTTTCCGGCATATCCCGGAATTGACTGTTGTCAGGAGACACCCAGGACGGCTCATCAGCAAACACCGCCGGGGAAAATACAGCTAGAAGAAATGGGATAACAGCAAAAATCAAAGTTTTCATACCCAAAGTGTACCACATCCCCCTATTTTTGCAAGAACTGTGACAAAAATAGTAAGCTGTCATAACCTATCTGTTGGACAGTTTTTACTCGAAGCGAATAGCCGCCAGCCATTTATCGGTTTCGTTATCAGGGATTCCCTCCTTTCTCCTATACTCATCGAGCTGTTCTCTTGGTACCTTTCCGACGGTAAAGTACTGCGAACGGGGATGGGAAAAAATGAATCCGGATACAGATGCCGTAGGAACCATCATGGCGCTTTCTGTCAACTTTATCCCGGTTCTCCGTTCCACGTCCATAAGCTCCCATATTTTCAGCTTATCCCGATGAGACGGGCATGCAGGATACCCCGGAGCCGGCCGTATTCCCTGATACCGTTCTTTAAGAATATCTTCTCTATCAAGGGTTTCATTTGATGCATACCCCCAGTACTCTCTCCTGATTTTCAGGTGAAGATACTCTGCAAAGGCTTCAGCAAGACGGTCTGCAAGGATCTTTACCATGAGGGCAGAAAAATCATCATGATCTTTTACAAACGCTGCCTCCAATGTTTCTATGCCAAGCCCCGCGGTAACTGCAAAAAGCCCAAGATAATCCCGGATACCGACAGGGCCAATAAAATCTGCAAGTGATAGAAACGTGTCTGTCGTAACCATCTTCCGCTGCTGACGAAACATGGTAAAATCCATCATGCTATCTGTACGGTCTTCGGATGAATAAATCCGGATGGTATCATCATCCACAGTATTTGCAGGGAAAAGCCCATATACTCCCGCTGTTTTCAAACCGCTTTTTTTCAGTACGGAGAGCATATGCTGAGCATCTTTTAGTAGTTTCTTTGCTTCCGGACCTTTCGCAGGGTCATCAAGAATCTCAGGATACTTCCCGTTTAGTTCCCACGCCCGTAAAAACATCTGCCAGTTTATAAATATTTCGAGATCAGCCACCGAAACTGTGTGGATTTCATGTATACCGGGTGTACGGGGAACCGGGGGGATATAGTTTGGCCAGTCAAGATGCAGTTTTTTCTCCCGTGCTTCTTTCAAAGGGACATACTCAACAGAGATTGAATTCCTTCGGTTTCGAATATCTGCATACTTTTTGGAAATTTCAGCCTTAAAAGCATCCCTGCCTTTAGGATCCATCACCCCAGCTACAACTCCAGCAGCAACCGATGCATCTTTCACCCTGGCGGCAATACCACTGTACACCGGGGCTAATTTTACCGCAGCATGGATATCTGAAGTTGTCGCTCCCCCTACAAGCAGGGGTATTTTCATTCCCCTCCGCTCCATTTCTTTTCCTAGTCCTACCATTTCCTCCAGTGACGGTGTTATAAGACCGCTTACCCCGATTAGATCAGCTTCCTCGCGAACTGCAGTATCCAGTATCCGGGAAGCAGGAACCATAACGCCAAGATCTATAATCTCAAAGTTATTACACTGGAGGACTACTTTTACAATATTTTTTCCAATATCGTGAACATCCCCTTTTACCGTTGCCATAACTATTTTACCATTAGTGCGGGACTGAATCCCGCTTTCCGACTTTTCCTGTTCAATAAAGGGAAGCAGAATGGCTACCGCCTTTTTCATGACCCGGGCACTTTTTACTACCTGAGGAAGAAACATTTTCCCGTCTCCAAACAGTGCACCGACCTTGTTCATGCCTGCCATAAGCGGTCCTTCTATAACCTCCAGGGCCTGATGTTTCTGCTTCCGGCTCTCCTCGACATCCTCTTCGATATATGCTGATAGCCCCTTAACCAGAGCATAGGTCAACCGCTCATCAACAGGTAAGCTCCTCCACCGGGG
>JANTFL010000208.1 GCA_024763455.1 Sediminispirochaeta sp.
AGCCGAAATCCTTTAAAATTGCAGTCAAACGTTCATCAGCATTATCTTCATTAATTGAGACAATTTTGGATGTAATATTTGAGATCATCTGCTGAAACAGAACCTGCAGTTCATTCTCTTTCAAACGCTTCAGGTAAAGTTTTCTTATATTTATGGCTAAATACCCTGAAACTATAAAAAACACTAACCGGGGCAGATACTCTGGAGCCAAGCTGTAGTCAAAAGGTATTTCCCCCCTGTACCATATAAACATATTGGCTAAAATTGAAGTAATTGCAATAGATACTAATAAGTATACTTTATCAAAAATAATTGAAATCAATATAATTAATACGGGGAAAGGCCACATTTTTTGATCAAAAGACAGATTAGAAGTATGAATCATTATTGACAGTACTGAAATATTCACTGTTGGAATCATTAAATTGTCGCGGTGAAAACTGTTGTTGAAAATAGCAGGAAGATAGAGAAGGGTTGAACCAATAAGGAAGGTTATGATGGAGAAAAGGACATGCTGAATTCCAGCTGTATCTATACTGAGATAAAGAAAGAACGTTATCAGGCTGATTAAAATGAATAAAAGACTCAGAAATCTGTAAACCCTGACCTGTCCTGCCTGGCTGAGCATCTTTCCTCTGTCTGCAATGTCAGATTTTAAATCAGGTTTCATTAAATTGAACTTTCTGATTTCGTAATAAACAGCAATCATTGGAATTGCTATAAAGATAGGCGCCATAGAGGGAATTTTAATATCAATGAATTTGGTTAAGAAAATATCACTTATTGATCCCAGAATAATTGCAGATAAGTATGCTGCCAGGATTACTAATACCTGCTTTTTCCGTTCCCAATTTCCTTTAATGCCCCATCGAATTAGAATTACAAGTATTGTTAAGGAAAAGGATAAATAGTAAATATTAAAAAATGTATCCCACACATTTGACCCGGGAATATTTACCCAGCCCAATTCAGTCTTGTAAAGATGGAACAGATTCCCTGCTGTTACTGGCAGGACACTATAGACAAGTAAATTTATTGCTGCCGGTAGATAAATAATGAAGAACACCCACATTTTTTTAAGCAGCCGTTTTTCTCCACAGAGAACCAGAAAGAAGTGGACCAGGATGCTGTATAATGTTCCCCACCCTAAGGCAGATATCCGTCTCCAGAGAAGCGATGTATCTATATCCGGTGCCACTGTTGACAATAGTGATCCCCCTATCCAAAAGACGAGAGAGGTACATACCGCTGCAAAAATTTGATTTTCTTTTGCTTTTGAGTTATTGGATAGAATTAAGCCCCCCATAATGGAGGAGAATGCAAAGCTGAGAAAAACAAGGATCTTGTAAGTAGTAAATAAATATTCCAAAAGAATCCCTTTGTTGTAGACGAAAGATACTGCAAATCAAATTAAGGATACGACGGGCAATATTGTTTGTCAAACGTATTTTCATTGCAGCTTTTTATGTTCTGCCTCATCTTGTCCGTTAAGAAATCTGTTAATCCGGTAATAATGAGCTGTTTGGAACACTATGTAGTGGACTCCCTGTATTGAGCAGTATATCATGGTGAGCCTTAGCGGAGGAAATAATAGTAACGGAAAGTATGATGAAAAAAGAATGCAGCACAAAAAAGCTGAGATCAAATATATATAAAAACTACATTTTTCTCGGATTAACAACACTGGATCTGACTAGAGGACTATGGATGATCTATCTGTTTACCCGGGGATTTTCTCTCGTAGAATTGGGCATTCTTGAAGGTGTTTTTCATTTAACCACTTTTTTTATGGAAATACCAACAGGAATTATTGCAGATCTTTGGGGGCGGAAGTTCAGCCGCCTTTTAGGCAGGATAGTTTTTCTTATTAGTCTGGGAATAATGTTCTGGAGTTACAGTTTTATCCTGCAGCTGACAGGTTTTATAATTACAGCAATCGGGTACAACCTGGAAAGCGGTGCAGGGGAAGCTCTCCTTTATGATTCCATGAAAGAGCTCGGAATTGAGGATCAGTATAAAAAAACAGCAGGGAAGAATAATTTTGTAGACTGGACAGGCGGTACTCTGAGCTTTTTAATCGGCGGTTATTTTGCAGTTCACCTGGGATATGGGTGGGTGTTTTTCCCGTCCATGTTCATTTGTGTACTTTCAGTTCTGGTAATATATAGTATGCAGGAACCATCTCTTGTCCAGCATGAACAGATACGGCTTAAAAATATGGGCTGGATAAAAGCCATGGGAACTCAAACGCTGGAAAGTTTGAAGGTGGTTAAAGAAAGACCCAGAATTGCATTTTTAATAGTATTCAGCGAATTAATTTTCATGTTTCTAACAAGCCTGTTCTTTTATCTGCAAACCTATTGGAAGATCAACGGATGGAATGAATTTCAGATAGGAATTGTTCTGGCAGCTTCAGGTCTGTTAAGTGCTGTTTCAGGTTTGCAAGGACACCGTATAGAACAAAAAATTGGAGAAAAAGGTGTGTTACTCTTTGCGCCGCTTCTTCTTATACTGTCCCTGTGGGGAATTGGGTTAACCCCGTTTGCACCGTTCTTTTTTATTATAACCGGGCTCGTTGACGGAATCCTTTATGTTGCAATACAGGACTATTTGAATAAGATGATCCCCTCTGAAAGAAGAGCAACGGTGCTGTCATTTCAGAGTATGACGTTCAGTTTTTTTATGATTCTCTTTTTCCCTGTCATTGGATTTTTCGGAGACAGATTTGGTCTTAAGTTTTCATTTATATTTCTTGCAATCCTGGGAACAGCCATGTATGGGGTTTATATAGTTCATCAGTATTTAAGCAGGGAAGTATCCTCAGATATATCATCAATATAAAATAATTAGCATTTGAATATCTCTCCAGGTATTTATGTGATATAATGTGTAAAAATACGGTATTCGAGGTTATTATGTTAAAA
>JANTFL010000209.1 GCA_024763455.1 Sediminispirochaeta sp.
CGGGAGATTATCCCAAAGCCTCACTTGCAATTCAGGATGTAAGAAAGATACTTTCCGATCCGAAGATTCAGTCTCTCCCGATGATATTTAAAAGGCTCAAGATAGAAAACTTTATCCTCGACTCCCTGGAAAAAGAGATTTCACAGACCAAAACGGAAGATACTACAGATTTCAAAACCCTTGCAGCAACAGCTCAGCTCCTCATAAACGCACGGGCAAACGTAAAAAAGGGTGAAGAAGCCGCAGCAGCAGGGAAAAGTTATGATGCGAAGCGGTACTTTAATGCCGCCATCGCCGCTCTCCCGAAAATTGAAGGTGCGGTCAACCAGCTGCGTACCATTGATGCAAAAAGTCTGGAGGAGCGTGCCCGGGATTACCTCGTTCTCGGGGATGCCGCTTTGAGAAAAGGAGACCTTTCAGATGCTTTGGAACAGTACCGGAATGCGGCGTTAAACTCAACGGACAGCAACAAGGAGATTCTCTCCTCTGCCATACACAAGATTGAGGGTGTAAATGATAGTAAGCTTACAAAATTGTCCTCAGCCGAAACCGAAAAGTATAACAAACTCAAAAAAGAAATGGACAAAAAAATCGCTGCACTAACCAGTGAGCTTGAAAATAAAAACAGTGAAATAGATAAACTGAATAGTCTTATCAAAGATGAGCAGGCCAAGAAACAAGAGCTTGAAAAGAAACAGACAGATCTTCTTGGGGAGAATAAAAAACTCAACCAGACCATTACAGAGAAGGACAAAACAATTTCTCAGCTTTCCGATGAAATAACAAAATCAACCCAGAGAATTCAAAATCTCATGCAGCGGGTGAACACTGCTGAAAGGCAGATTACCTCTCTGCAGAATGAATTGGATGATGCAGTAAACCAGATTGTTGACCTGATAAACCAATAAAATAAAGACAGGATTGCAAGCACGGTACTATTCTGGTACAATAATGGTATGGAAAAGAACCTTGGTAAGATTCTAGACTCACTTCCTAATATTGAAACAATGATCCGGGACATGAGGGATATCATTCTGACGAATATCGTTATGATTGGGGAAATCCCGGCCCCGACGTATAAAGAAGACAATCTCAGAGATTTTGTACTGAACAGATTAAATCAGGATAATCTTATTAACTGCTCGACAGATGAAAGCGGTAATGCCCTGGGGATTCTACCTGGAACAAGCGGGAAAAAGAACATTCTGGTGGTTTCCCATCTTGATTCAGTGTTCGAGGAAGAGGCAAACAACACTCTTTCAATTCAGCCGGACTACATATTCGGAAGAGGGTTAAGCGACAACATTGTCGGTCTTGCTGCGATCATATCACTTCCCTTTATACTGGACCAGCTTAAAATACAACTTAAATCGAATCTTATTATAATGGGAACGTCCAGAAGTCTGGGCCCCGGGGATCTGGAGGGAATCCGGTTTTTTTTGAAAAACACTAAACTGAATATCTCAAACGGAATATCTGTAGAAGGGGTCAAGCTGGGAGATTTAAGTTATTCATCAATAGGAATGGCCCGATGCGAGATTAACTGCTGGGTTCCTGAAGAGTATGACTGGACAAAATTCGGTGCAGTCGGCTCTATTGTAACTATAAACGAGCTGATAAACAGAATACAGGAAATCCCAATACCCAATAAGCCCCGAACAAATATTATCTTAAGTTCGATATCGGGAGGCAGGGGGTTCAGCAGTATCCCCCTGGATGCTACACTCAGGTTTGAAATCAGAAGCGAATCGGGAGAGATGGTAGATACTCTCCAAAAACAGATAATGGATATTGCCCAGGAAGTCTCTTCTCATAGCGGATCAAAGGTTGAAACAAAGGTAGTGGCAAAAAGAAAACCGGGGGGGATCAGCTTTTCCCATCCCCTTGCATCATCAGCAAGGAGTATCCATAAACGGCTTGGAATTAAGTCCAGAATTACCCCGAATATTGCGGAATTATCCGCTTTTGTTGACAAGAACATTCCATCAGTGGCAATTGGCATTACCAAAACAGAAAAGCAGAGCTCATCACTTGAAAAAGTTGAGATAGATCCCTTGTATAAGGGAATTACACAATTGGTAGGTTTAATAATGGCTATCGATACGGGGTGCTGCAGTGAAAATTGACAACTGGCTTAAAAACAATACATTCCATCATTCTTCGTTCTCCGACCTTGCGGATCTTGTCAGGGAAAAGGAAAAACAGAATCTGAAAATTTCCCTGTGCATCCCTACTCTGAACGAGGAGCGGACCATAGGGAAAGAAATTATACTGTTCCACTCTGAACTGATGGTCCGGTACCCGTTGATCGACGAGATAGCGATTATTGACTCCGGGTCAACTGACAACACAATCAGTGTTGCAAAATCGTTCGGGGCGGATACCTATCTTGCATCTGATATTCTGCCTCATCTGCCGCCTAAAAAAGGGAAAGGTGAAAATCTCTGGAAAGCAATTTATCAACTGGACGGGGATATAATCGTTTACATTGATGCAGATATTAAAAATATTCATCCCCGGTTTGCCTACGGACTGCTTGCGCCTCTTATATACAGGGAAGAGATCAAGTACGTAAAGGCTTTTTACGACCGGCCCCTTGCATTTTCCGAAGGCATACGCCCCTCCGGAGGCGGCAGGGTAACAGAAATACTTATCCGCCCGCTTTTTAGTCTGTTCTTCCCGGAACTTTCCGCAATTATCCAGCCTCTGTCAGGGGAATACGCAGTACGGAGAGAGGTACTCGAAGAGCTCCATTTCCCCATTGGATACGGTGTCGAAACAGCGCATATTATCGATGTCTACAGCAAGTACGGTCTAGAGGCTTTCGCCCAGACAGACCTGGATCAAAGGGTTCACCGGAATCAGGAAACCAGAAGTCTCGGAAAGATGGCATTCGG
>JANTFL010000210.1 GCA_024763455.1 Sediminispirochaeta sp.
GACTACCTTGTTGCCGGCTCTGAAAGGGCACTGGAGATTATCAGAAGAGATTTTAAAATCTGGAAATAACATTGAATTTTTGTAAAATATAACGTATGCACTCTCTTTATCTGGCGACTTCTGTTAATTTTATAGTTTTACTTGTAAGTTTGTATATTTGAAGTTATACTTCAGATATGCAAACTTATGTTGAGAGATATCAAACCGGATATATAAGAGAAAGGCTTAAAAAGATGCCGGTTACAGCCATCCTTGGTCCCCGGCAATGTGGAAAAACAACCCTGGCTAAGTATATTATGCAGGATTTTGATAATTCAATCTATCTCGACCTTGAAAGCCTCAGGGATATAAGAAAACTGAATGATCCAGAAACCTTTTTTGAAGATAACAGCGGGAAAGTTATCTGTATTGATGAAATACAAAGACGCCCGGGACTATTTCCTTTGCTCCGCAGTATTGTAGACCGGAATAAAAGAAATGGGCAGATTATTTTATTGGGATCTGCTTCTCCAGATCTATTAAAACAAAGCTCAGAGACCCTTGCCGGAAGAATTTCATATATCGAACTTACTCCATTTTTATTAATTGAGGTTGGAGCTGAACATTTCAAGCAATTATGGTTAAGGGGCGGATATCCCGGAAGTTACCTTGTTGAAAATGAGGATGACAGCTATATGTGGAGAGAAGATTTTATAAGAACCTTTCTGGAAAGGGATATTCCAATGTTGGAAAAGAGATACCAACTTGGAAATATAAGCAGAACCTGGCAGATGTGTGCACACCTTACCGGACAGACTTTAAACTACTCAACTCTTTCCTCTTCTCTCGGAGTTTCGGGACATACAGTTAAAAACTATATTGATCTGCTGGTAAAAACCTCAATGATTCGGCTTCTCCCTGCCTATTCATCAAACTTGAAAAAACGGCTGGTAAAGTCTCCCAAGCTATATCTAAGAGATACAGGAATACTTCATTCCCTTTTGGAAATTGAGAGTAGAAACGCTCTCCTTGGTAATCCTGCCTATGGTGCTTCCTGGGAGGCATTTTCTGTAGAACAAATCCTTGGAACAGTAAAAAGATGGAAAGGTTTTTTTTACCGCACTTCCTCGGGTAATGAGATCGACCTGATACTGACAAGAGGAGGCCGTAAAATTGCCGTTGAATTCAAAGCCTCCTCCGCTCCCGAATTGACAAAAGGATTTTATATTGCAAGAGAGGATGTAATACCCGATGAAAGCTGGATTGTAGCACCGGTCAAGGATTCCTACACCTTCGATAAACAAAGAAAAATATATGTTGGGAATCCTCTACATCTGATAAATAAAATCCTTATGTACGGTTAACCTGTAAATTCGTTTCCGACCTTCCGGGCACGTTCCGCCTTGTCCAGATTTATCCCTAGGGAAACCCGGTCTCAACAAGAATGTTCCACCCTGCGGCAAGTTCAACATAATTCTGATAGAACCCGGCATCCGGATTGTAAGTGAAGAAAACCCCGCAGAAAACGGAAGAAGGGGATCCCTTTCAGATAATGGTCGGCTCTAAAAAGGCACTTGTGATAATCAGAAGAGATTTTAAGCTCCGTAGATAAAAGGTTTTAGCATTCCGGGTTACACAGAGCCTTCAATCTTCTTTCTGATTTTTCTCCGAAATATGTGCAGGAAAATTTTCTGAACGGGATTTATCTTGACAGGATAGTAATAGTGCTGAGTAAGCCACTCTCTTTTATTCCAATACTGATAATCTCCAGGATATAAGTCACGTTTCATAATTGCAGATGTTTTCCACAGGTTGAATCTTAATATCTGAGTGAACTTTGGTTTATAATTTTTCCCGCGGCTCAAGGAATCTTTCAACTTTTTTGCTTCGATCATCATCCTTTCAGATATTTTTTTCTGGTAATTTTTATCTTCTTTAATCTTTTTTGCAATGACACCAAGACAGCCGGTATTATACATACCGAAGGCATTCATCATATATCGCATATAAAAAGATACCGGTTTAATACCACCGACATCAGTGGTAATGATGATATACGATTGCTTTTCATATAATGCAGGTTTATGCAGCATATAACTTATTCTGTCAATAAATGTTTTCAATAAACCGGATACATTCATGGCATATACAGGTGTAACGAAGATTATTCCGTCTGCTGCTATCATTTTCGCAATGATAAGGGGGACATCATCCTTTACAATACACCCCTCCTTTTGAAAACATACCGTACAGCCCCGGCATGGGGCTACGTTATAGTCTGACAGAAATACTGTTTCAAAAGAATATTCCGTACTGTCAAACTTTGCCATAAACATTTCAATAGACTGTGCTCCAGCCCCATTTTTCTGCTGACTTCCGGATAAAACCAGTATTTTTTTCACCATTACCCCTTAAATTCGTTTCCGACCTTCCGGGCACGATCCGCCTTGTCCAGATTTATCCCCAGGGAAAGCCCGGTCTCAACAAGGATGTTCCACCCTGCGGCAAGTTCAACATAATTCTGATAGAACCCGGCATCCGGGATCTTTATTGTCGGGAAGCGGGTCTGTCTTGATGAAACAGCTATAATTGAGAGCCCTACTCCCCGGGAAAGACATTCTTCAAACTTTTCCTCTTCTTCCTCAAAGGGATCAATGACAATAACAACATCGCTGCTGTCCATCACCTCTTCTATTCCGTGAACAGCATAGGTACCTTCAAGAAAATCTGATTTTTTATGGGTTATCTCGTTGGTTTTCAGCGTCAGTTCCTCTGCAACACCGTTGTTTCTTCCTGCAAAGTATATGGTTCCTGCTGAAGCGATTTTTTTAACGATATCTTTATCGATGGGGGTTTCTAAAGCATCGGTAACTGCTTTCCCGGCTGTATCAAGATTATCCAGTGATCTGCCTGCATA
>JANTFL010000211.1 GCA_024763455.1 Sediminispirochaeta sp.
TTGAAGGGGGTACCTGCAGATTTTATTAAGGGAAGCATCCGTTCTGTTGCACTCCCTTCAAGGAGGTATATTCTTTCCGGGATAGCGACAGCTTTATCAAAATCTTCAAATTGAAGCTTTTTATCAGTCCCTCCGCATATAAGAAGCACCGGTCCTGTAAAGCTTTTCAAGGCTGCTGCTGTAGCCTGAGGTATTGTCGCGGCACTATCGTTGTACCACGCAGCCCCATGTATTTCCGCAACCTTTTCCATCCGGTGGGGTATTCCTGTGAAGCGGGAAAGCCCCTTTGCAATGTCATCAGCCTGTATCCCTTCCCTGTGGAGAATAACAGCTGCAAAGAGGAGATTTATCCGGTTGTGGACTCCGGAGAGGGTTATCTTTTCCGGAAGTATCTTGAGTGTTTCTCCGCCTGAGCGGATAAAACCGGAGCGGCCATCAAGAAAAGCACCCTCCAGTTTCTCCGGCAGAGGGTTTGAGGAAATGTAGAATACTCCGGATTTGGTTTCTGCGGCGAATTCTCTGCCGTAGGTATCATCGTAGTTACAGATAAGACAGCTATGAGCAGGTATGTCCCTGTAAATAAGTTTTTTATCGGCAATGTACGCTGCCATAGAGGTGTACCTGTTTTGATGATCGGGCATTATATTGGTTATTGCCGCTGTCCTTGGCTTTAATACCCCTTTGTTCTTCAAATCAGCGAGCTGCCAGGAGGAAAGTTCCAGGATAACGGGGACGGAGCTCTCTTTTGTACAATCATCCACAAAACTCAGGGGCGAAACCGTAATGTTTCCTCCCAGTTTTGTATCCGGGAGGAAGGATTTCAAAACACTATAAACCGCAGATACTGTTGTAGATTTTCCCTTGCTTCCGGTGACTGCTATTACAGGACGCTTACTGAGGGCGAGGAATATCGATATGTCTGTTTCCACCTGCTTTGCAGCTTTCAGGTAAGGGGAATCGGGTGGTACTGCCGGGTTTTTTATTACAAGATCGGCTTTTGAAAAATCCTCGAGGGTATGTCTCCCCAGAGTATAGTTAATCGGGTAAGTTTCAAGTTTGTCCAGTATTGGCTGGAGGACTTCTCTGCTCCTGAGGTCTGTTACGGTTACCTCAGCCCCCCGGGATGCAAAAAAAAGGGTTGATGCAAGTCCTCCCCCGTGAAGTCCGAGCCCCATAATGGTCACTTTTTTCCCGGAAATATCTTTCGCTTTAAAAAACAACCTTAAACTCCTTCATATCGTGTTCATTAAGATACGGAGAAACCGAAAGTGTTTCCCATGCTTTGTCCCAGAAAGGGGGAACTTTGGCCTTAAAATCCTTAAATTCCGGAAGGTCAGGACTGAAATTACGATCCTGGAGAGCTTTCTGAATATCATTCAGAAAGGGTAGGATAAAACTTCTCGCTTTATGATGGTATACCAGATGTTTCTTTCTTCCTTCAAGGGAGAGATCAATAAGTGAATGGCTGAATGTTTTATATTTGCAGGTGAATGGGTAATAGGGGTATATTCTCTTACCCTGAGGGATAAAGAGTTTCGTAAGGAATTTGGTGAGTTCAAGGTCGATCCATATCCCCTCGATAAAGTATCCCCTTCCTTTTTCCCCAATCCAGGTTTGTGAAATACTCTGCTCCAGGGTAAGTAATTTTTCACCCACCGCTCCGTTTTTTATACCTTTTAGGGGGATTAAATCAGCTTCAAGAAACAGTTTTTTTGTACGGTAGCTCTCTGTGGTATCATTTGATCCTTTTTTAACGATATCCCCATCGTTAGGCCGGTAGGTAAGATCCAGCCGGACAAGGTAGAGGTAAAGCTGCTCCTTGTATTTAAAAACCTGAAAGAATGCAGGGTGGAATATCTCGGCAGGGTCAAAAAAATAGGTTACTCCGTTAAAAACATCCTGAGCCATTGGAATAACCTGCTTGAGGAGCTCTGCAAGAGCTTTAACATATTCCTTGCCCGGGGTCGGATCGGATACATCATGATGGATTGGAAAAGATGGTATAACAAAGAATTCGGGAAGTTTTATAAAGAATTCTTCATTCTGATTATAATGGAAGGACAAGCTGCTTGCGCCAGAATATGCTGCGTTAACAATGCTGTCTATATGCTTAAAGCCGGGTCGTAAAACGATCTCGTCGAGTATCTTTTCCATTATACCTACTATACTCTCTGGAGAGTTCAATTTCAACAGCGGATATTGCGTAAAAGGGGTATAAAAGGTGAGCTGCCCCCCTTGACTACCTGCCCTTCTATTTGCATAATCGGTAAAGATATTGAGTACTTCTCCGCTTAAAGAGCCGGAGATAAGGAGTAGATAAGTGCCTTGTGGAAGAAAGCGTAAGCGGCATAAGATTGCAACTCACAAGAGAAAAAAGAAACTGAGAAAGAACAGACACAAGAATAAATAGTATTCTATCTTGTTATGTTTAAGGGATTTCACTGGATCCGGGTTTGGCTGGACTTTTGAAATCCTGATTTTTTCTAAAGAAATTTCACTTCTTTTGGGTTATAATCCTCATTATGGGAAAAAAAACAATTCTCAACCGGATAAACTCTCCGGATGATTTAAGAAAGCTTTCTCTTTCCGAATTACCTGTTCTTGCAGGTGAAATCCGCGAAAGAATAATTGATGTAACGCATAAAAACGGCGGTCATCTCGCCTCTAATCTGGGTGTTGTAGAACTGACAATAGCTCTCCACCGGGTATTTAACTCTCCGGAGGATCAGATTGTGTGGGATGTTGGTCACCAGTGTTATACTCATAAGATTATTACCGGCCGGAACGATCTGTTTGATACAATCCGCAAAAAAGACGGGCTCAGTGGGTTTCCCAAGCGAAACGAAAGTGTCCATGATCCAGTAGAAACCGGCCATGCTTCTACCTC
>JANTFL010000212.1 GCA_024763455.1 Sediminispirochaeta sp.
TTCAAAAACCCTGTGCGTAAAGGATGCGCAGGGCGCAAAGCGGTCCAGCCGCCCTCTTCCCCGATGCTCCGTCCCCAATTGGGCGGATGGACGGGAGCGGGAGCGGACCCCGGAGCAGCCTGACCCGAGCAGAGCGAGGGATACGCCCGGACCTTTCTCTTTAAAACACCGATACGCCTTGACTTGTTTCTCTGCGGGAAGTACCTTTATAGGGTGAGTACTCAGTTGAGTTACCCATAAATTAAAAATTAAGGAGATAATATGTCTGAAAGAGACATAACACCCCCGAGAAAGGTCAATTTAAAGCCTAAATTGATGGTCGTGGTGGTTGTTGTAATCGCACTCCTTGCTCTTGTTTTGTCCAGCTTTTTTGTTGTTGACCAGACGGAGCAATCAGTTGTGCTGCTGTTAGGCAGGTATAACAGGATTGTCGGACCGGGGCTTCATTTCAAGCTTCCTTTGGGAATTGAAAAGAGCTACAACGTTCCGACTCAGAAAATCCAGAACATGACTTTCGGATTCAGAACAGAGAAGGCAGGAATTAATACGGTATACTCCAGCGGAGATTATCCCAATGAATCCATTATGCTCACCGGGGATCTTAACATTGTCGATGTTGAGTGGATTATTCAGTACAGGATAACCGATGCAAAAGCGTGGCTTTTCAACGTGCTGTACCGGGAAAAAACAATTCGTGATATTTCACAGTCAATTATTAACTCTCTGGTGGGAGACCGGGCTATTCTTGATGTTATAGGACCTGACAGGCCGAGTATCGAGACCCAGGCACAGGACAAAATGAATGAGCGTTTCAAAGCCTACGGTCTTGGCATTACGGTAACAACGGTAAAACTCAAGAATATTGTACCCCCGAAGGGTGAAGTTCAGAATGCCTTTGAGGATGTCAACAAGGCAATTCAGGATATGAACCGTCTTATAAACGAAGGTAAGGAGCAGTACAACAGGGAGATCCCCAAGGCACAGGGTGAAGCTGAAAAAATGGTACAGGTGGCTCAGGGTTACGCAACCGAGAGGGTAAACGAAGCAAAGGGTGATGTGGCACGATTTCTTTCTGTTCTTAAAGAATACAGAAAGAACAGGGAAGTTACCAAATCCCGGCTCTACATAGAAACAATCGAAAAGATTTTCGCAGAGGATAAAGGTACCGATTTGATTGATAAAGACCTTACAAATTTTATTCCCTTAAAGACTTTACAGCAGGGGGTAGTGAAATGAAAAAATTCGTAACAACCCTTGTTGTTTTAATTGTACTTTTCATTATTTTTATCATGCTTGGGCCCTTTTATGTACTGAACGAAGGGGAACAGTCAGTTGTTACCCGATTCGGTGCTATTGTTAAATCCGAACAGGAAGCAGGACTTAAGTTTAAAACACCCATGATCGACACGGTTGTAAAATATCCGAAACGGATTCTATCATGGGACGGCGATGCGCAGAGGATTCCGACAAAGGAAAATCAGTTTATCTGGGTTGATACAACGGCACGGTGGAAAATTAGCGATCCGCTTAAATTCTACGAATCGGTTACGACGATTCAGCAGGCTTACTCCCGTCTGGACGATGTTATTGACTCTTCTGTACGGACAGTTATTTCTGACAGTCCTCTTGCTGAAGCAGTACGAAGCACCAACCTGATAAAGGAAAGTGAACACAAGGCTGCAATAGAGATTAAGGCTGATGATTCTGCTTCAAAAAGCGTTGAGGAACTGCTTAAAAATACTTCCGCAGTGGCTGCATTCGATGAGGTAAAACTCGGCCGGGAGGAACTCTCGAAGGAGATGCTCAAAGCAGCAAAGAAAATTACTCCTGAATACGGGATTGAGCTGATCGATATTGTGATCCGGCAGATCCGGTACTCCGATGACCTTACCCAGAGTGTGTACAACAGAATGATAAAGGAACGAAAGCAGATCGCAGAGTTCTACCGCTCCTACGGTGAAGGTAAAAAGGCCGAATGGCTCGGTAAACTGGATAACGAGAAGCGGAGTATTCTCTCAAGCGCCTATGAAAGGGCTGAAACCCTTAAAGGAACAGCGGATGCAACGGCGACAAAGATTTATGCCGATGCGTACGGACAGGACAAGGAGTTCTTCGAGTTCTGGCGGTCCATTGAATCTTACAAAAAGACTCTGCCGAAATTCAGCAAGACCCTATCGACAGATATGGATTACTTCAAGTTCCTGTACAACCAGGACGGCAGGTAGTTTATAGCTTTAAAAGCCCGGACGTGAATGTCCGGGCTTTTTTTTCGGTTTTGAAAGAGGGGGACAGCCCCCCTTCACTTTCTATGTGATTTTTTACCTTATTCTTTTACCAGAGGAAGGGACAACGCTTTCCATTCGTTTATACCGTTCTGCATATTATAAACATCCTTGAATCCCAGATCATCCATCATAAGAAGTGTTCTGCCGCTTCTGCTGCCGCTTCTGCAGTAGATGAAATACCTTTTATTTTTATCCAGTTCCTCCAATTTTGGGACAAAGTCACTCTTATAGAAATCAATAAGCACAGCATTTTTGATATGCCCTTCGTTATACTCCCCGGGAGTCCTTACATCAATAATAATAAAATCTTCGCTATCCTGATTCTCCTGTATCAGATCGTACGAAGTCTGTGCATCAATACTTGTGAGATTTTTTCCCTGCTTACCTGCAGCATATAACTGAAAAGTAGATACCGAAAGCATTAAAAAAACAACCGCCGCCAAAATTCTTTTCCTCGTCGTTAGTATAGTTTTCATATTACTAGGTTAGTCATATTTAAAGGTGAAGTCAATACAAATCACTTCCAAGCAATTCTATCTACATATATTTACCTATCTGCTGATA
>JANTFL010000213.1 GCA_024763455.1 Sediminispirochaeta sp.
TTTCTTTAAATTGTTCATAAAATGCAGGTTTTCAACATAATTAAGCGATTGATAATCTGTATATTTACCTTATGAAATACATAAAAGGACAAGACAGTGTAAATAGGAAATAACAATGTCGATTTTTTGGCAAATAGGAATGTAGGTTTTTTAGCAAATAAGAATGTAGGTTTTCAATAAAATCTTTCCCTTTCTTTCCAGTTGAGATATTTGTTATTGGTATCTTTCATTGATCACTAATAACAAAAATCTTATGAATAAATTAATGCACAAGTTGCTTATGTATTATGAAGTACACCGTTTAAAGAGAGAAGGGTTAAAACCTTCCCAAATAGGCAGGTATCTGGTTATGGATTACAGAACCGTAAAGAAATATCTTGCTATGACTGAGCAGGAATATCAGGATTTTATTGAGAGTCAGTCCATACGTAACAAAATACTTGCTCCATATGAAGAATTTGTAAAAGCCAGGCTGGAAGCATGCGAGGATGCCTCTGCTGCTCAGGTTCATGACTGGCTGAAGGAGAATCATGAAGATTTAATAGATGTTGATGCCAAGACAGTATTCAATTTTGTACTGCATGTCAGAACCAAGTATGGAATACCTAAGCCTTTCAATCAACGGGATTATGTGAAAGTTCAGGAGCTTCCGTATGGAAAACAAACCCAGGTGGATTTTGGTGAGTATAATATGACCACAGAAGAGGGCAAACGCAAGAAGGTCTACTTTATCAGTTTTGTGCTCTCACGGTCACGACAGAAGATAAGCTACTACTCAGAGCGGCCCTTTACAACAATATCAGCTATTGATGCTCATGAACAAGCTATCAACTTCTTTGAGGGGATAACTGAGGAGTTTGTTTATGACCAGGATACATTATTCCTTGTAGATGAGAATAAGGGAGACCTGATAATGACTGAAGCCTTTCGCAAGTATGCTGAACACAGGGGATTTAAATTACATTTTTGCAGGAAGTCCGACCCCCAGAGCAAAGGAAAAGTTGAGAACGTGATAAAATACAGTAAGTATAACTTCCTGCGTGGACGCAACTTTGTTAATATCGATATACTTAATGAACAGAACATTGCCTGGCATGAGCGTACAGCCAATGCAAAAGTGCATTCAACAACAAAGAAAATACCTTATCAGGAATGGTTGATCGAAAAAAGCTATTTACGGCCTGTTATGGGCTTTTTTAAGCCGGAGAGCGCTTTGGATGAGTATGATGTAAGAAAGGATAATACAATCTCTTACAAGGGTAATTTTTACAGGGTACCCCTGGGAACATATAAACCGCCTAAGACAACTGTTCGCACTGAAATAACCGATGATAATCGACTGTTTATCTACAATGCAGAAAACAAGAAGATAGCAACTCATGCCATATACCCCGGCAAGGGCAAAACAATCGGAGGAAGTAATTATATGAGGGACCTGACTTCTGGTATTGATCAGTTGATTGAACAGCTATCCGGCCAGTTCAATAATCCTGAACGGGCAAAGGAATATTTTCTTCAAATACGCAAAGATAAGCCCCGGTACATACGCGACCAGCTTCAGCATATTAAGAAACTAATCGGTGTTATGGATATTGACATAATTGACCAGGCTATGACTTTTTGCATAGACAACAAAATCTACAGAGCAACAGATCTGGAAAGCGTGGCTAAAAAAATCCTGTCTCAGAAGTCTCAGGAAACAACGGTATCCCAGCCAATAGTTATAAAAACTATTAATCAGACAGCGCATAAGATCATTCCAAATAAAAGTGATATATCAGATTATCAATCATTAATGAACTAAATGCCTATGGAAACAAAAACACAAGTTCTCAAAGAATATGCCGGTCAGCTCAGACTAAGCAGTATACAGGAGCAGGCGGAAGAGCTGATCCGAAAGGCATCAGAAGAAAAGTGCAGTTACCTGGATTTTTCCTTAAACCTCCTGGAAACAGAAATTAACCAAAGACACCAGCGTGACCTGGAGAGAAGAATCAAAGCTTCCAGACTTCCGATTAATTATGATCTGGACCAGTATGATTACTCATTTATGAATGGGGTTAGCAAGCAACAGCTCAACCAACTCCGGGAATGCCAATGGCTGGAACAAAACTTTAATGTAGTACTGATGGGGCCCTCCGGAACCGGCAAATCGTACATTGCTGCCGGCCTTTGTTATGATGCCCTGAAGAAGGGATACAAGGCTTACTTCCGGACTATGGAACAAATAAATGAGACTCTGATAATGAAAGACATTACCAGATCGGCACTTATCGAATATAATAAACTTCTTAAGGCCAATCTGCTTGTTATTGACGATATTATGATGTTCGCCCTGGAGAAAAAACAGGCTGTTCAACTTTTTAATTTTATAAATCTTCTCCATGAAAAAGCTTCATTTGTGGTAACTACTAATAAAAGTCCACAGGAATGGGTTAAAATGCTTGATGATGAAGTAATTGCTACAGCGTTATTGGATCGGTTGCTTTATCACTGTGAGGTGGTTAGGTTATCCGGGAAGAGCTTCCGGCTATTGAACCGGAAAACTATTTTTAATTGAGTTATCGTTCTTTAATTTTTTTGTATGTTTAATCTGGAAAAAGGGACATCCTTATTTGCTAATTTTGCAACATCCTTATTTGCCATTTTTCCTACATTGTAAATTCCCGCTTACAGACAGGGACCAACTCGTAATTTTTCCTACTTCTTTGAACGATGTAATTGAACAGGATAATGAGGTCAGACTGATTGATCTGTTTGTTGAAAGTCTT
>JANTFL010000214.1 GCA_024763455.1 Sediminispirochaeta sp.
GTTTCTGCAACAGGGATTTTTCCCTCTGCAGACAGCCCCGAAGCAATACCGACCATATTTGCTTCGGCAACCCCGACATTAAAAGACCTGTCAGGAAATACATCCCTGAAACTTTTTGTTCCATGACCTACCATTAAATCGGCATCCAGGATACAGATTCGGTCATCTTTTTGTGCTAAATTTATTAATGTTTGTGTAAAGGTTTCTCTCATTCCCATTTTATTACTCCAGATGTTTTAGGATAGTAAAGCTATGGCTTCCTGGGCCTGTTCATAGGTAAATGCCATATTATGATTACTGATAACTCCCTCAGCAAAGGAACAGCCCTTTCCCTTAATTGTGTCACAGATAATCATGGATGGCCGTTCGGCCTGCTTTTTTGCAGTATCAATAGCAGTTGAAAGGGCTGTAAAATCATGACCGTTTATCCGCTGGACAAACCAGCCGAAGGCTTCCCATTTTTTTTCAAGCTGCCCGAGATCCATAACATCCCTGGTATATCCATCTATCTGCATTTTGTTGTAATCAGTGAAGGCTATCAGCTTATTCAGTTTAAACTGCGGAGCAGCCAATGCACCTTCCCAGATCTGCCCTTCATCACTTTCTCCATCACCGATAAGAAGGAATACATTTCTATCTATCTTATCCAGCCGCATGGATAGTGCTATACCGATTGCAGCTGAGATTCCCTGCCCCAATGACCCTGTTGTCATATCAATACCGGGGGTCCTGTTCATATCGCAATGACTGGGAAGATTTGTCCCCCCTTTGTTCAAGGTATGGAGCCATTCCTCCGGGAAGAATCCTAAATCGGCCAGCGTAGCATACAGAGCAGGGCCGGCATGCCCTTTGGAAAGAACAAATCGGTCACGATCCCTCATTTTTGGATTACCTGGGTCGATATGCATTTTATCATGGTAAAGCACTGTGAGGATATCAACAATGGACATTGAACCGCCTATATGGCCGACTCCAAGGTAGCCAATCATTTCAATTGTCTTCTTTCTAATTTCTGTTGCTTTCTTTTCAAGGAAACTTATCTTTGCAGTATCCATCCCGCCTCCTATTAGTTACTTAATGTAAGAAATATAACAGACCGTGCAATTGTTGTAAAGAGGATTATCTTTTTTCTTCGCATGGAAGGGGTATTCCGGGGGCGAAATTATAGATCTATCCGGTAAACCTTTAAACAAAAGGTGACAGAGGCTTTACAATATTCTTATTTACGGTAAGATACTTTTATGAATGCACATAAATCAGCCTTACGGGGCATTAATATCCGGAAAGGCAACGAAAAACTTGTACTACAACTTATCCAGCAGTATGGGCATATTTCTCAAAGCAGGATTGTAGATATTACCGGTCTTAAAGCACCTACTATATTGAGGATATTTACAAACCTTTCTGATATGGGGCTTATTCAAAAAACGAGTATCAACATTATTGAACCTGCAGAAAAAAAAGGAAGAAAACCGGTTTATTATACCCTGAACCCAAATGCACTTTTCGTTATTGGCGTAGAGTTCTGGGTTTCCTATGCCACCGTGGTTATTACCGATTTTACACGGAAACCTGTAATCTCTCAATCTATTCCGATAGATCCGAATTGTACCGGTATTCAGGCTCTGACGAAAATAAGTCATTTAATCCGGGAGCTTATAGCAAAACTCAATCTGCAGACAGAACAAATTATAGGTATTGGCATTGGAGCCCCTGGACGGGTAGACACACACAAGGGAATAGTTCAATTTTATTCAAGAATGAGCGGCCTCGATGAAATAAATATAAAAGAATTCTTTACAGAGAAATTTGATATCGAGGTTCTGGTTCACAATAATACCTCAATAATTGCAATGAACGAATATCAAAATACATTCGCAGAAAAGAAGAAAAGTCTTTTTGCTGTCCTTCTTAGAGGCGGTGTTGGAGGTGCCTATATCAATAAAGGCGAAATTGTCACATCCGGAAATCTTACCAGTTTTGAGATTGGGCATATGTCTATTAATCCCGATGGCAGATTGTGCGGCTGCGGATGGAGAGGCTGCCTGGAAACGTATCTTTCGGAAAAAAGTATTATTAAAGATATTCAAGACGAAGGAATTGATGCTGTTACTATTGAATCAATAGGAGAATCCCTGGCAGCAGCTGCCGGTAAAGAGAAAAAAATTATTACCGGTGTCCTTGATGAAAAAAGTAAACAGCTTGCTTTTGCACTTAAGAATGTGACAAACCTGCTGTCCCCGGATCTTTTTCTTATAATTACCAGAAATAGTGAGTTAAGCACATACATGGCTCGAAAAGTAAAAGAAGAGCTTAAAAAGTCCCCCCCATTCCCGGAAATTCATACCCCGAAAATAAAGGGGGTTCTCTATAATTCAGCAAATGCAGGACTTGGAGCATGTGACCTTGTTTTCCAGAATTTTTGGAAAAGTACTCATACAGCGTTTTAGGAAGAACCTACTGCATGGGAGTAATTTTAATATTTTCTCCTTCAATTTTTACAGCAGCACCTTTCCCTGCGGCAGGATTCTCCTTGTGAGCAAGTAACCATTTGTTTTTCATCCACAGCATCCCTGAAGGTCCGTTAAGAAGCGGTGTATTTGTTCCCTTCGGAAGTAATACAACTGCATAAAACGGACTATTATCCACCCTGCAGGGGGCTAAATGCAGTGTCGTGCTGTACAGTTCAAGAAGAGTTCCTTCCGGTACATAAAAACATTCAGCTTTGCTGGAATTCCACCCTTGAGACGT
>JANTFL010000215.1 GCA_024763455.1 Sediminispirochaeta sp.
CTTCTCTATTTTTTGTGTACTGATCCCCCTGTATGACCTTCTTTCCTGTATTTCACTTAAAATATTTCCATTTTCTTTCATTTCATACTCCTCAACGTGTATAATACTGAACATTATCTTTTCAATCAACTTATTCCACCTCGCATTACACATTTTTAAAGTTATCGCCCCTATTCTCTTGTTTTCACTTGAAAATTTTGCTATATTATGACTATCAGTCATTTAATAAACAGGAGTCAATATGGGTACGGCAGAACGCAGGGAACGGGAAAAAGAACAGCGCCGGAAAACAATTATGAAAGCTGCAAAAAAGCTCTTTTTTAAGAAAGGCCTTGAAAATACAACTATGGATGAAATAGCTGAAAAAGCTGAACTCAGCAAAGGCACTCTCTATCTCTATTTTCAGAGTAAAGAGATCCTTGCAATGTCTATAATTAAAGAGTTGTCGGATGTTATGAACAAGGACCTCCGTAAAGCTGCGGATACTGATAAAAACGGTATTGAGCGAATTATAGATGTTACCCAGGCTCTGACCGATTTTTTTAAAAAGCGAAGGAAGGAATTTCAGTTTTTTAAATATATGGATCTGGTAGCGGCAAGCATCGGATCAGGAAATGATATTTTTATGCACTGGAAAAGCGGTGTAGAAGAAATCATACATGTTGTTCTTGCTATTGTTCTGGAAGGAATTGAAGACGGGAGTATCAGGAGGGATATAGAACCGGACAAGGCTGCATTCATTTACAGCAACATGGTTTTAAGCTTTCTTATCCGGTTATCAAATAATCAAGGTGTTGTACTGTTGGACCAGGAACTCGGGGAAGATGAGATAATTGAAAGCATGTTCAAAATGATTATAAAGATGCTCGAATCGAGGAGTCCCGGCAAATGAGATCTTTTTTTCAACATCCCAAACTATTACTTGGTATCATCGCAGCAATAACACTATTCTTCGCATTCCAGCTGCCAAAAATTCAGCTGAGCAATGATGTCCTGACTTTTATACCAAAAGACAACCCGGAAGTTGTGAATTATGACAAGGTTAAAGAGCAATACGGGAGTGATCTGGTTATAGATGTAGCGCTCGAAGCAGCCCATGGAACCATCTTTTCAAAAGAATTCCTTGATACCGTTGCAGCCCTTACAGATAAGTTCAAGGATATACCCGGGGTTTCCGATGTTCAGTCAATCAGTTCGACAGATATAATAACAGGGACTCCTGAAGGGATGGAAGTCGTTCCCCTCCTGTCCGATTTCAACGGGACAAAAGAAGAAATAAGTGCTTTGAAATCCAGGCTTCTGTCCTGGGATATATACTCCGGTCTACTCTACTCAAAGGATTATTCTGCAACCCAGATCGGTGTTACCATTGATCCGGATATAGAGACATCCGAAATCAACGACATCTATTTTGCAATAAAGGATGCGCTAAAACAACTTGATACCTCCGATATCAGATGGTACATAGCAGGAATGCCCTCGATTACCGTTCTTATTAACTCACAAATGAAAGGAGATTTAGTCTTTCTGATACCCTTTGTCATTCTTGTTGTAGTGGGTACGCTCTATCTCTCCTTCCGGCGCATCGGCGGGGTTATCCTTCCATTAACCACTGTTCTGATAAGCGGGATTTGGACTCTAGGAGCAATGTCATTTTTAGGGATTAAACTCAGTCTAATGGATTCAGTTATTCCTGTTATCCTTGTTGCGGTGGGAAGTGCTTACGGCATTCACATAGTCAGCCATTACTATGATGAGTTGAGTTTTTCCAGCGGGAAATTAAGTAAAGAACAACACCGGGATATCGTTTTTGTAACCCTAAAAAGAATCGGTCTTCCTGTAATTCTCGCAGGTATAACAACCCTCGCCGGATTCGGATCTCTGGTTTCAAGCAAAGTTATCCCCATGAAAACTTTCGGCATTTTTACCGCACTGGGAGTGACTGTATCATTAACAGTTGCACTTGTATTTATTCCTGCTGTCCTTTTACTACGGCAAACTTCCTTAAAAACACATATGGGACACACTGGTATCGAAGCCAAAACAAAGAGATTCATGGATTATCTTTACGGAGTTTTCCACAGAAACAAAGTAAAAATAGTTCTATTGACAATTCTGATTGCAGCTGCAGGAGTATACGGTACAACAAAAATGATACGGGACAATATTCTTATTGAATACTTTAAAAAGAACACGGAAATACGCAAGGCAGACGAGTTTCTCAGTAGAAAATTTAACGGTACCACCAGTTTTGACATAATTGTTACAGGGCACAGGAAAGGATCGCTTACAAATCCTGAAATTCTCCAAGCAATGGATGATATGGGCAGGTATCTACAAGTGAAATACCCTGAAGTTACCAGCGTTCTCTCCATTGCCGACTTTATTAAGAAAATGAACCAGTCAATGAACAATAACGAAGAATCTTCACCTGTCACAGAACCGCCGGTAGAAACATTTCCCCCTGCAACTGATGGAACTACCGGTTTTACAAGCTTTTTTACTCCCGAGGAAACGGACGTTTCTTCCGCAGGAAAGACCAATAATACTCCCGGATTATCTGCAGAAAGGATCAACAGCAACCCTGAAACCGGGAAGAATCTGACCTATAATGATCTTCTTAAAATGATTAATAAAGCTGCAGTAAATACTCCGGGAAATAACCCGACAGCACTGGAGTTGATACAGGAATTGAACAGGGAATACAACTACAA
>JANTFL010000216.1 GCA_024763455.1 Sediminispirochaeta sp.
GCTTTATTTGGGATTTAATCATTAGAATCCCGATTGCTGAAATCATACTGGCAACGACCGGATACGGGATAAGCTTAATCAGCTCCCCGCCCTTAAGCAGACCGAAGAGTATCTGAAAAATACCGGTAAAAAACAAAACTGCACTTACAATGATAAGGAGTTCTCCGGGGGAATAATTTGGTGCCAGTTTTACCACCAGACCTGAGAGAAGAATGGTAACCGGACCGTTAGGGGCACTGATCATACCGATTGTAGCACCAGCAATCCCTGAACTTAAAAGCAGAATGACAGCCCCAAGCAACCCTGCTATAGCACCTTCGGATGCACTGAATCCCATGGTTGTAAAGAGTAGCACACTCAAACCAATTGTCTGGGGCAATACTGCGACAGCCCCGGTCAGCCCTCCGGTAAAATCGGAGAGCAGACTGGTAGATATTTTTTCTGTTGAGTTATTATTGATCTTATTCATGAAAATCTATACTAACACTTATAAAAAAGAGAGTAAAGTTTTACAGTATAAATAATACTTATGGAGGATAGAAATATTTTTTTGCTACCCGGACTGCTTTGCCCGGTACTTTTCAACCTCCCAGGTGTTAATAAAGTTTACCTTTTCCTCTGACATAAATTCAGGTCCTCCGAAGGACTTTGAGATCCGTATAACCCGTATTGCATCAAGCATTAAAAGCCGGGCTAACTCTGCGCTCTTCATACTATTTCCTATTGAAATGATTCCCTTTCCAAGGACAAGAATACTCTTGGGCTCCATTCCCCACTTTTCTGTAAACTCCTGGTAATCCTTCTCTATCTGCGGGAAAAGTTTATCATCGGGAATGTCATTATACACCAGAGGAGTATGTCCCATGTAAACTATGTGATCAGGGCTTAAGGAGTTTAAAAGAGGTGCCGCACTTTCTTTTGTACCTAGAAGCTCCCGGATCTCCGGCCCTGTTGTAAAGAGTGCTTTCCCCTCTTTCCCTGCAAGGGATCCAACTTTTTCAAGCAGATCTTCTGAGACCTCTGCGCCGTTGTCGGTTACAACAGGTGAAGGATCGGTTACACTCCCTTTTAGCACTTCGAAAAGATTTTCAGATTTCCTGTCAATTTCATCCAGGTCATTGCCCCAGAGGAAAACTCCGTGGTTGGCAAGAAAGATATAGTCCGGCTGTCTCCCATTATGGGAGGAAGCCCATTTTACAAGCTCATCGTCTACAGTTTTTGCAAGGATATAGCCGGGATCTACCAGAGGGATCCATAAACTTCTCCCTGGAAAAAGTTCTTCCGCCTTCTCCGCCCCCTTTACAGAACAGGTCAACCCGTTAACCAGGGCCGGATGGGTGTGAACAACTATCTTTTCAGGAATAATTGCGTGGAGAAGGGATTCCACACTTGGCCTCCCCTCTTCTCCGGAAAGCCTGGAGTTCATCAGATCCTCCAGGGCCATCTCCTCCCTTTCTGCTCTATCTTCAGGATACTTCTTTGTACGTATATACTGGAGTTTGTCCAGGTCCAAACGTACAAATCCTTTAGATGTTATATTTCCAAGCTCCGTTCCCGATGCCTTAACGGCCATTACTCCGTTCTCCTTCCAGGAGGTATTTCCTCCCCCCGCAAGAACGTAGTCAGGATCAGATCCGTACTTTCTCGACACGGCTACAAGCTTATCCATGCTTTTTTCAGATAATCCATCTTTCATTATTTTCTCCCGGAAAGAACGTCCTTCTCGTATTTAAGCACATCTGAAATCAGGTATTTATCCGTCGGGACTCCCTCACTCTCGCAGTAGTACGCCCACACATCGCCGGCGGGCATAAACTTCATTTCCTCTAGTAAAGCAAGCCGTGCAAAAGCGTTTCCTTCTTCATCATACTTGTTAAGCTGCTTTGAAGGTTCAAGAAGTCCCAAAAGCAGTCCTTTAAGTGTTGCTCTTGCACCGATTGCATATGCTCCGATCCTGTTCATTGTTCCGTCAAAGAAATCAAGACCGATATGGGTCTTTTCCAGTTTATCACAACGGATAATCTCTTCAGTTAGATAACGGATATCATCGTTAAGAATAACCACATGGTCACTATCCCATCTTACCGGTCTGCTGACGTGGAGCAGCACTTCATCGAAAAACAGATACAGTGAAGAAAGCTTGTCTGCAATAAGCTCGGTGGGATGGAAATGCCCCAGGTCCAGGGTTACAATCTTGTTATTTTTTGCTGCATAGCCCATATAAAACTCGTGGGAACCGACAACGTAGGATTCACTCCCGATACCGAAAAGTTTTGTCTCCACAGCATCTTTCATTTGGGACGAAGGTATTTCCTCTTTGTACATCTCATCCAGAGAGTTCTTGAGTATCTCGCGGTACTTAAGTCTGTTAACAGGAAGGTCCTTCTGTCCGTCAGGAATCCAGGTATTCAAAATTGAAGGATCCTTAAGCTCTTTTCCAAAGGCAGCTGCAATCTTCCTGCTCCTTTTCCCATGTTCTATCCAGAAATCACGTATACCTTTATCGGGATGAGCAAGGGTAAAACCTGAATCTGCTTTGGGATGAGAGAAAAAAGTCCCATTAAAATCAAGTTTATGATCCTTTTCCTTGGCCCAGTCAATCCAGCCGGAAAAGTGCTCAGGTTCTATTTCGTCCCTGTCTACCTTTTTACCACCGAACTCCCCGTAAATTGCATGAAGGTTTAAGCGGTGTT
>JANTFL010000217.1 GCA_024763455.1 Sediminispirochaeta sp.
TCTATGCTCCCGGTGGAATGCCGGGAATCATCACCGGTATTATTCTGGGATTGGGCTATTATGGCTTTAAGACGTTAAAGATCGAAAAGCAAAACAGGAAGACTTTTCTCTTTATTCTCCTCACCTTTGCTGCATCATCCGTAATTTCGGGGGTACTTTTGTCTACAGTCTACAACAGTCTGAATCCAGGAGAGACGAATGAGCAGGCTCATATTTTTTCTGCAGAAAATACAGATGGAGAAGAGCTGACCCTGAATGAGTTTTCAGGAAAAACTGTCATCCTAAACTTCTGGGCAACATGGTGCCCCCCCTGCCGGGGAGAACTGCCCATGCTTATCTCCTTTACGGAAAAGCTGCCAGCAGGCACTGTTCTATTAGGGATAAACGCGACTTCATCGGAAAAATCAAAGGAGATTGTAGCAGCCTTTGCCGAAAACGAGGGGATAAACTTTCCTGTTCTCTTTGATCCTGACGGTAGCATTGCCGCACAGTACAGTGTTAAAACACTGCCGACAACAATCGTTATAGATAAAAACGGAACCATTACCGGAAGGAAAACCGGAGCAGTAGACCTCCACTGGCTGCGATCACAGATTTCTGAATAGTACAGGTTTTTTAAATATTCGTTTAATCCAGTCAAAAAAACGTTTTATAACTGACCCAGAAGCAATATCCTCTCCGGCAGCAACAGGATAGGAAGCAACCACATCACCGTTTATAAGCACCTGGAGGTGTCCGATTCCATCACCCTTACGTACGGGAGCAATCACCGGCTTCGGCATTTTAAAGGCAAGACGGGTTACATACGCCGCCTCCCTGGGCAGGGTTACAGCCCCCATATCCGGATAAGAGAGCGATAGGGTATTCTTTTTGCCTCCATAGATGACAACTGTTTTAAAAGCTGAGGGATCGGGAACATAGTTGGTAAAACGGTAGAATCCATAGGAAAGCAGATTGACCGCATCAATTGCCCTGATCAAGGATCCTTCACTTGTATTTCCTCCGGGGCCGCCTAAAAGGACAGCTATCAGCCTCCTGCCGTTCTCCTGTGCAGTGACGGCTATGTTGTATCCTGATTCATCAATATAACCGGTTTTAAGACCGTCCGCCCATCGGAACCTGCCTAAAAGATTGTTCCTGTTATACTGTTTTATGGGACCGTAGGCTGATTTCCCTCCTGAAGGAATGTTCTTTGCTTTCGGATAGGTAAACTCTGAGAGAGAATGCAGCTCCTTAAGGGCTTCGGGATGAAGATCGACATATCTGGAACAGAAGAATGCAAATTCCTTTGCCGTTACCGTGTTGTTTTCATTGAGTCCGGAGGCATCTTCAAAATGCATCCGGGTAAATCCCATTCTACGGACCTCAGCATTCATCATTGCAACAAAATCCTCTACCGAACCTGCCACAAGATCAGCCAGGGCAATCGCTGCATCGTTTCCGGAAGGAACTGCCAGCCCTTTCATTAAATCCAGAACCGACACACTCTGACCCTTTTCCAGAAACATGAGTGAAGAATGGGGAGGCAGCGATCGAAAATCAGCACGATTGTCTATTGTTACCAGCTGGTCTTTGGAAATTTTCCCTTCTGCAATGGCATTGTACACAAGATGCAGGGTAACAAGTTTGGTCATGGAAGCCGGAGGTATCTCAAGATCTCCGTTTTTCTTAAAAAGGACAGCTCCGGTACCTGCATCGATGAGTACCGCTGAGGTACAATTCAGATCAGGAAGTATGGAAGAAGTACTTTCAGCAGAGAGGCTGCCTGTAAGCAGCAGCACAGCTAATAAGGATAATGCAGCCTTTATCGAATTTTTCATTGTGTCAACCACTATAGCCATACAAGGTATCCTTTGCAAGTGCCCTGTTATTGTACTGTATTCTTAAATGATTTATAATTGTACAAATTGAACCAGTTCACTGTGAGGGCGTATGACTGCAGAAACTAGCGAAGAAAAAATAGGACAATGGCTTGTAAAAGCCGGTGCAATGACTCAGGAGGATGTTCAAGCTGTTCTTGAGGAGCAGAAAAAAGGTAATGGCAGTCTCTTTGGCATTATAGCCATGGAGAACGGTTATATAGACCCTGAAATTCTCCTGACCTATGCTGAACTAAAGGGATTATAGAATGGATATATCTGAAAACAGCTTTAAAGAACTGATTCTAGAGGTAACAAAAGCAGGGGATTATGCTGCGGCGGAGCAGAAAAATGTTGTCAGGAATTTTAAACCCGACGGTTCTGTGTTAACGGCAATCGATACCAGGCTGGATGCTCTTTTAACGCAAACAATAGAAAAACTCTTTCCCGGCAGCCGGATTGTAAGTGAAGAAAATCCCGTGGACTTGAAAGACCCGGCACAATGGACTTTTACCGTAGATCCCATAGACGGGACCGACTCCTTCAGTCAGAGCATGCCGGGGTGGTGTGTTGCTGTTGGAATCCTTGACCGGAACATGGATCCCGCGGGAGCAGTAATCTATGCCCCAACCTGGGGAGTCAAGGGGGGGACGCTTCTGACCCTTGCTCCGGGAGGAGATCTTTTTATAAACAAAGAGAAATACGTCCCCCTGAAAAAGGAGGATGGTCACCCCTTTCAGATAATGGCCGGTTCGAAGATTCACCGTCACTTTGACTACCGTAATTTCAAATGGAAAATACG
>JANTFL010000218.1 GCA_024763455.1 Sediminispirochaeta sp.
CTTACCGAAGACGGGATAAAGGGTTATTGTTTTGACCATTATCTTGATATATTTGACAGTTCAATTCCTCCTGAAAAACAGGTTAACCCTGCAGAAGTTCTCATGAGGAAAGCCTTTTCACAAAATTATCATCCTGCTAGTTTTACCACCATGCTCAAGCATTCATCTATCATACTCAGCTACTTTAAACCGGAGATCGGTATATTCCCGGATATTGAAAACAAGAGCATCAAAGTTACGACAAACTCCTTCACAAAAACCTTCTCCTGGGATGAACTCGTGCTGATTGACAAACGGACGTTTGAACTGGGAGACAGCGGGTTTGAAATTTCCGTCATCTCTGATAACCATATCAGGGTTGTCTATCCCTATGAAGGAACTAAAATGAGAGGAGACTACTACGTTATAGACAATATGGACGAGATTATAGCTGCCGAGATGGATCGAAGAGAAGAACTTTATCAGCAGCTCATGAACGAAACAAAACCGTATGAGAGCAGTGCTTACGGGTCAATCACCTTTTTCGGAGGCAGGGATTTCAGATGGCAGAACTATGAACGGCTGGTTCCGCAGATTATCCCTCAGGATGCCGGAGAAACAGGCAAGATCAGTTTTGATACGTTTATTTCCCCTGATATTGAAACGGACAGTGATGGTGTCCTCACCTTTATATTTAACTCGGGAACCGGAAAAGAATATATCTACTTTCTTTACACCCTTTCAGAGGGCAAGCTTAAACTTACATACATTCCGTCAACCTACATTTCAGAGCATCTTGTGAAAAGGGTAACATCGTCGCCTCTCATCCTGGCTTTTAACGCTCAGTAATGGCATTTGTTCAACTTTCAAATATAAGCGTTGCATTCGGAGACAGAGATATCCTCTCCGGTGTAACGCTTAATTTAAACAGTTCAAGCAGAACAGCACTCTCCGGAAGTAACGGGAGCGGAAAATCAACCTTGATGAAGATTATTGCCGGGATAACCCAGCCCGATCGCGGTACGGTGACATCCCAGCAGGGAATCAGGGTGGGATATTTGCCCCAGGACGGGCTGACTTACGGGGAAAACACCCTGCAAGAGGAAGCTGACACTGCGTTTACTTATCTTCACCGTATACATAGGAAAATGGAAGAAACCGCCGAAATGCTTCAGGTACATGCTGAAGAGGGCAGAAAAACAGAGATTCTGCTGCATCAGCACCATGAACTGCATGAAGCCCTTCTGTCAGGCGGTTACTATAACAGAACAGAAAAAATAGATCAGGTCCTTACCGGTCTCGGCTTTTCCCGGAAGGATTTCGGTATGAACTGCAGCAGTTTTTCAGGCGGATGGCAGATGAGAATTGCCCTTGCAAAAATACTGTTGAGCAGTCCCGATATCATTCTTCTTGATGAACCCACAAACTATCTGGATCTGGAAGCAAGAAACTGGCTCGAGGGATTTTTAAAGGAGTTTAACGGGGGAGTTCTTGTTGTATCCCATGACCGCTACTTTCTTGATGTAACCGTTACTGAAGTTATCGAACTTTTTGGAGGCAGTTTAAAAAGATACAAGGGAAACTATTCCCATTATGAGAAGGTTAGAAAGGAGGAGCTTAAGACCCTTCTTGAACAGTACAAAAGGCAGCAGGAAGAGATCGCAAAACTTGAAGATTTCATAAACAAGTTCAGGTACAACGCCTCCAAAGCTTCCCTGGTTCAGAGTAAAATCAAGTATCTTGAAAAACTGGAGAGGATAGAGATACCGGAGAGTCTTAAAAAAATTCATTTTACCTTTCCTCAGCCTCCTCACAGCGGAAAAGAAGTACTGACAATTAAGGACCTGTACAAGGCTTACGGGCCCAATGTAATATTCGACGGTTTTTCCACTCAATTCACCAGAGGCGAGAAGGTTGTTATAACGGGAGTAAATGGTGCCGGCAAAACAACACTGCTGAGGATTATAGCTGGAGTAGATTCAGATTACATGGGAACAGTAGCATTCGGAACAGGAGTTAAAACCGGGTATTTCTCTCAGGATATCAACAGATTTAAGGATCAGAATCATTCCATACTTCAAGAGCTTGAGAGTATTGCTCCAACACATCTGATTCCCCACCTCAGGAGCATGCTGGGAGCTTTTCTTTTTAGAGGAGATGATATTTACAAAAGCCTTGCTATATTAAGCGGCGGAGAAAAAAGCAGGCTTGCCCTTTTGGAACTCCTGCTTTTTCCCGTGAACCTCCTGGTACTTGATGAACCTACCAACCATCTTGATATTCATTCCAAAGATATTCTTCTCGATGCATTGAAAAGCTATAGCGGCACATTGATTTTTGTCTCCCATGACCGGTATTTTATCGAGAATATAGCAGAACGGGTTATCGATCTTGGCACCTCCGGTCCACAGGATTACCCGGGGGATTACTCCTACTTTCTCTGGAAAAAAGAGCAGAATGCAGGAGAAACACCTGTAGAATCGGAATCCTCTAAAGCGAGAGAGATTTCCCGGGGTAAGAAAACCCATATCGTGCAGAAACAGATAAAGAACAGAATCAATAAGCTTAAAAGTGAGGAGCTTAAACTCCTTGAAGAACTCGAAGATCTGGACAAAAAGTATT
>JANTFL010000219.1 GCA_024763455.1 Sediminispirochaeta sp.
GAAGTTTTAAAGGAAAAAAATTGCTTACTGCATCTTTTTAGTATAGACTATCGTTAGTAATTCTGGATTGGGGGAGATTATGAGGAAATTTAGTGCTTATGCTCTATTTATATTGCTGTTTACGAATCAGTTTGCATTTGCCGAAGGGCCATTAAAAGTTGCTGTCCTGGATGCTACGATCGGTAACGGAGTAGAGGAGAACGCATCCGCTATTGTTGCAGATACGATAAATGAGCAGTTTGTAAAGGCTGATGGATACATCGCCATTGACCGTGCCTATATTAGCAAAATTCAGGCAGAAAAGAAGTTTCAGCTATCCGGCGAAGTCAATTCTGATGATGTAAAAGAACTTGGAGCACTTTTCGGGGCCGAGTTTATCTGTATTGCCAACGTAAGCAAGCTGGGAAGTACCTACACTGTATCTGCAAGAATGATAGATGTTACAACTGCCCAGGTTGTCAGCCAGGAATCAGCAAAACAGAAGGGTGAGATTGATGTCCTTTTTGATGTTGCGGAAACAGTGGGCAATAAACTTGTCGGCAAAGAGTATGCTGCTGCTGAAGAGCCGGCTCCCCAGAAAAAAGAGGAAACCCCTGTGGTCACAGTGATGCCTCAACAGTCTGTTAAGCCTCAGGAGAAACCAAAGGCTAAATCACGGGTGACCATTGGATATATGTTTGCTGGATATTCAGGCGCAAGTGACGATTACGGATATTGGGATAGTGATTACTACCCGATTTATGATAGAGAATCGGCGTTTACCGATGCAGGATTCACCTCTCCCTGGTCAGACTCATGGGGAATTGATATTGAATCGCTGGTCGTATTTGGGTATTGGTACCTCTCCGCCGGATTTACCTACACTGAACAGGATGTAGGGTTTACTGATTTTTCGTTCGTTGATCATCAATATACAAACTTCTATACAATGCTCCCTTATGCAGGCGGAGGGGGGATACTCCCCATAGGGAAGAACCTCCAGGTATACGGCGGAGTTACTTTGGGATATTATATTTTGACCTTGGGGGATTATTGGTCTAATGTTGACGAAAGTGCTTCCGGGTTTGCATTCGGTATAGAAACTGGGGTAGACTTTTTTATGGGAGATTTCTGTTTAACCATGCAGTATAAATACTCTTTCTCAGGGGGAATAACCGGTGATGTTGTCTTCACCGATGCACAAGTAGCCTTGGGAGTAGATAACACAATCGGAACCAGCGGTCTTATTCTCGGTCTCGGTTTTACCTTTTAACGTAACGGGAGTATCCGGGAGGATACTCCTACCATCGTTTCCAGCGCCGCCTACGCGGCGGTTTTACATCCACACTGCCCATTAAAGCAAGACCGCGGATTTTAAGTACCGGACAGTTCCGCTCCAAGGGATCTTTTATCCGGTTATCTATACTTCCCATAACCGGCAGACCTGAGATATCAACCTTTATTCCCTGGGGTACAACAACATCCAAACTCCCCATAACACAGAAAAAATCTATTTCGGTAACCCCGGCAGGAAGTGCAACCTTCGTAAAGTCAAGACGGACACTTCCAAGCAAAGAAAGAATCCTGTTTTTTTTTGCCGGGAGCCACTCTCCTCTCCGGTGGATACTGGATAATATTCCGGCGATCGTGTCTTCCTGCTTTGCATGCAGCGGTGTGGATCGGTTCTGTGCTTCCTGCTTTGGTGAATCTTCGGGAATCACCGTCAAATCGGATGTTAACCGTACAAGATCGGCTTCGATCGATGTATTAAGAGCAATATCAACCCGTTTTTCATACTCATCCACATCAATCGCACCATGAGCAAAGTTTTCTTCAAGTATATTGAGCGTTTTTTTTCTTTTAGCTTCGAGCGGTTCTTTTTCAAGCATGTATTCAGTATACACAATTTTCCTGTTTCTGACAAAGATAAAGGTATGTCTTTTTATTCAGTTTTTTCCCAAAACCCCATTGCCATACCATATATAGTGTGTTACTATGCTCTTAAAGCAAATATTTACACTATATATAGTGTATAAAAAACTGTACCATTAAGGAATACAAAAAGATGAGATGCCCGCACTGCGGTTCCCTGGAAGATAAAGTAATAGAATCACGCCAAAATGTAAGCGGCACCTCTATCAGAAGGAGAAGGGAGTGCCTTGCCTGCTCCTACCGCTTTACCTCCTACGAAAGGATAGAGGAAAAACAGCTTATGGTTGTAAAACGGGACGGCAGACGGGAGGCCTTCGATCTTCAAAAGCTTGAGAGGGGGCTGCAGACTTCTCTCGAAAAAAGGCCGGTTTCCCAAAAGACAGTGGAAAATCTGATCCATTCCATAGAGGATGAAGCGGCTATTAAGAGCGGAAATAACAGGGAAATTGCTTCAAAGAATCTGGGAGATATTGTACTTAAAAAACTGTATGGAGTGGACAGGGTGGCATACGTCCGATTTGCTTCAGTTTATAAAATGTTTGATAACATTGAAGAATTTTTAAAAGAGATAGAGAACTTAACATCATTGGGAGATCCATTCGGGGAGGGGAGAAAAAATGATGACTGGGAATAGCACAGACTGGAAGAGTTTTATCGGAATGAATGACAAACCTG
>JANTFL010000220.1 GCA_024763455.1 Sediminispirochaeta sp.
CATTAATGTAAGATTATTTTGTTCCGCAAGGTCAACAAGTTCTTTGGATTGGATGGTTGATCTAGTAAGAGGTTTTTCAATAAATGTATGCTTATTTGCGCCTAAACTCTGCATTGCAAGAGAATGGTGAGTATAAACAGGTGTTGCAATAACAATGGCATCTATTTCCTTATCATTAACTAAATCTGAATATTCTGTAGTAACAAAAACATTTGGATACAGCCCTTTCATATGAGCAAGCCTTTCTTTACTGCTGTCACATACAATTTTAACTTCACAACCCGGTAAAGAATTGAAATTTCTTATTAAGTTTGGTCCCCAATAGCCGCAGCCGACAACACCAATTTTTAACAATTGTACTACCCCTTACTTTATGACATTATGAAAGGCTCTTTCATCTTCTTCATTTTTAATATTAATCTTTTTAAATACTGCTTCCAATACCATTACCATAATAGCCGGAATTGTCATAAATATTATTATAATATCAAGCATTAATGACATATTTCTTGAATAGTTTATATCCAGACGTATCATCTCTTTAAATGACAGTTTATCTTTACCACTTACCTGCCACAGACCTGTTAATCCTGGTACTATATCAAACCGGTGAGTATGCCATCTTAAATACTCTTCTGCTTCGTAGGGTATACACGGCCGGGGACCCACAAGGCTCATATCCCCTTTTAGTATATTCCACAGTTGAGGAAGTTCATCGATACAGCTCTTGCGAATAACTTTTCCACCCAAAATTATTCGCGGATCTTTCTTATCATCCAATTTTACCATGGGTTTATTGCTGTGAATTAAATCTTTATAGTAGTTGGAATGTGATTGTACATTATTATCAACCTTCATGGTACGAAACTTCCAGAAGTTAAACATTTTCCCCTTGTACCCTACACGTTTCTGTTTAAAAAATACCGGTCCCGGAGAAACAAGTTTTATATAGATACTTAAAATAAGAAAGAGAGGAGAAGCAACCATAAGCCCGAAAATGGAACCTGTAATATCCAGAACTCTTTTCCAAACAGGCATTTTCATGGTAAATGCTCCTTCCACATAGCTGCGCAGATTCAGTTTCCCATGATTCTTTTTTGAATTACCAGCGTAAGGAACGGTATGAACCCCGTTTTCCAGCCAGCTCTGCGGGTATGTATATACCGTAAAGGCAGAAGTACTGTTGTCTACAAAATCCAGATTACCGGTAATTTTTTTACCCAGTATGGCTGCTCCGTCCGCATCTGTGTCGGGGAGTAGCACAGCAACATAATCCTTGTCATACCATCCTGCGTGATCAATCAAGCGAATTTGTGACATCAGTTCGTCAATAAAGCGGTTAAGGTTTTTCTTGTTTTTATAAAGGTCGGGGGAAGAAAAAAGGGTGATGGAAAATACGGACCCGTTACGGTCAGTACGGATCCGTTCATAATTGAGAATTTCCTTAAATTCTTTGTCCGGATAAATAC
Source organism: Sediminispirochaeta sp. (assembly GCA_024763455.1). Lineage (GTDB taxonomy): Bacteria > Spirochaetota > Spirochaetia > B11-G9 > B11-G9 > B11-G9. The sequence goes on from JANTFL010000220.1 coordinate 1,470, forward strand.
TTCTACTGTTTATCCTGCTTAAAACAGCAGGACGCCTCTTTTCTCCGGAAGGTTTATTTCTTTCAACTTTCATTGTACCCACCTCTCTTTTTTAATTCCAACCATTCATAAATAAAAAATTCGGGACCTCGGGCTATGCAGCTCTTATAAAATCCATTAATTATAGTCTAAGTGCCGCCGAAACAGGCTACTTTGACTGTGCTCCGGATGACAGCGGTTTAATAGAGTATTCATCGGTAAACTTAACAGCAATTCCCTGTGTTGTTACCCGTGTAATACGCCCATCCACTTCTAGAACAACCTTGTCCGAAACCTTAAAAAGTTCTTTCAGCTTTTCCACCGTAAGAACGATCTCTACGTGTACCTCACTACCGGGATCAAGTTCGATACTGTTACTCTCTATAAAGACACCGCCGGAAGAGATATCCTTAGTGGTACTATCATCAATTCTTTCCTGGTTGTTACCGAGCATATTAATAGCAACCGGAACGCGCAGAGAATAACGTTCTATAGCCCTGTTTTCCTTTATACACATACTACTTGTAATTATTATATCCCAATCCATGAACAGCAAAATACAAAGTGAGTATGATATTTATTCTTTAAAAACAGACACTACTTCTTAGTACCGGGGAACGGTTAGGCGGGGAACTACTACTATATTACTATTTTATAAATTCTTGGCTGCCCACAAAGCCGCTTGGAGACGGTTGGTGACATTTATTTTTTTGAAGATATTGTAGAGATGAGTTTTTACTGTATTGGAGCTTATAAACATTTTTTCAGCTATTTCTTCATTCGTTGATCCGACACTTACCAGAGCAAGTATTTCCATTTCCCGGTGGGTCAGGGTTGTTTTTTCCTGGAGGGTAATTTTTCTTTCTTCAAATCCATCAAGGACATACTTAAGTAGTATTTCTCTTGATATCCAGACATCACCCCCTAAAACTGCACGGATCCCTTTTAAAAATATTTCAAAGTGATCACCCTTGTAAAAGAAACCGCGAACCTGTCTAGATAGAGCCTTTTTTTCCACCCCTACGTTCTCCCGCAGATTAAACAGGGCTAAAATACAGTTATTTAGCTGTGGATTTGTAACAATATCCTTTA
>JANTFL010000221.1 GCA_024763455.1 Sediminispirochaeta sp.
CTTGCAAGGACGAATGTCCCGTTAAAAAAGTTCTTTCATATTATAGCTATCATTCCGATCATTTCTCCTCCCTTTATAGGAGCACTTTCAATTATCATGCTTTTTGGAAATAACGGAATGATCTCCTCGTCTCTTTTACATCTGGCCAATACAAAGATATACGGATTCAGAGGACTGCTGTTTGCACAGATTGTTACGTTTTTCCCTGTTGCCTATATAACCCTGAAAGGGGTTCTGGAGTCGATAAGTCCGACTCTGGAAGATGCTGCTCTTGATCTGGGCGGTTCCAGGTTCAAGGTGTTCAGAAGGGTGACCTTTCCCCTGGCGCTGCCGGGAATAGCAAGTGCAATGCTGGTTCTATTCGTTGAAACGCTGGCTGATTTCGGTAACCCCCTCATTCTTGCAGGCAGCCAGTTCCCGATACTTTCTGTTCAGGCGTATCTTGAGATAACCGGAATGTACAACCTTTCAAAGGGTGCCGGATTGGCCTTTGTCCTTTTAATACCGTCAATTACCGTTTTCTTTATAGAGAAGTACTGGGTATCGAGGAAAAGATACGTAACGATTACAGGCAAACCGACCCAGTCGACTTTAAAGCTGGTAAGTCCCTTTGCAAAGTGGCTGCTTTTTGCCCTTTGTATAATCTTTGCTCTCACCATACTTCTGATCTATGTAACTATTATCTGGGGGGCCGTTGTAAGTGTATGGGGGAGTAACAACACATTAACCTTAAAACATTTTGTGTACGTTTTCAGCGTAGGATTCAAGGCTGTAAGGGATACGGTTATTATTGCAGGTCTATCAACCCCGGTAGCTGGGGTCCTGGGTATGGTGATAGCTTTTCTTGTAGTACGGAAAAAATTCCCCTTTAAACAGTACATGGAAGTTTCCTCCATGCTTTCTTTTGCAGTCCCCGGAACCGTTGTAGGTATCGGATATATTCTTGCCTTTAATTCCTACCCTCTTCTTCTTACTGGAACACTGCTGATCCTTCTTTTAAATTTTATATTCCGCTATATCCCTGTGGGGATTCAATCCGGGGTAGCAATCCTGCAGCAGGTGGATCCGTCCATAGAGGAAGCGGCAATAGATCTCGGTGCAGATTCAAAGGCAACTTTCCGCAAGGTGACCCTCCCCTTGATGATACCGGCGTTCTTTTCCGGTTTGATTTACTCTTTTGTCCGGGCAATGACGGCAATAAGTGCAGTTATTTTTCTGGTTTCCTCCAGATGGAATCTCATGACTGTTCAAATAATGTCACAGGTAGAATCAGGCAGACTGGGTGCTGCTGCTGCATTCAGTGTCATTCTGGTTGCAATAATTCTTATTGCGATTCTGATTATAAGGACTATTCTTAATGTAAGGTTTGGTAAATTCGGCGGTAATACGCTGCACTTTTAGAGGTAGATTATGAGTTTGAAACTGGTTAATATTTCGAAAATTTTTAATGACCCCGATCACCCGAAAAAAAAGGTGGCAGCTGTAGAAGATGTGAATCTTGAAATTTACGAGGGGGAAATGGTTAGTTTTCTCGGCCCTTCAGGATGCGGTAAAACCACCACTTTAAGGATGGTCTCGGGATTCGAAACTCCAACCACTGGAGAGATATGGTTATCGGGAAAGATGATCAATGATCTGCCTCCCAACAAGCGGGATACTGCCATGGTATTTCAGAGTTATGCAATATTCCCCCACCTTTCTGTAAGGCAGAATATTGCTTTTGGTCTTGAGCTTAAGGGGTATGACAAAAAAACGATAGAGGGAGAAGTCGACAAGATAATGGAGATTATGGATCTGCAGGATTACTCCAACCGCCGTCCGGATCAGCTCTCCGGGGGGCAGCAGCAGCGGGTTGCTCTTGCCAGATCCATAATAAACAAACCGAGTATGCTTCTTTTTGATGAACCGCTTTCTAATCTGGATGCAAAACTCAGGGAGCAGATGAGGTTTGAAATCAGAAAGATCCAGCAATCGTTTAAAATTACAAGTATTTATGTTACCCATGATCAGGCAGAGGCAATGATAGTCTCCGACAGGATAGTGGTCATGAATAAAGGGCATATAATGCAGATTGGAACACCGTTTGAAATTTATTCGAAACCGGCCAACCAGTTTGTTGCTGATTTTGTCGGGAGAGTCAATTCGGTACAGGGGAAGATCACCTCCCTTGATTCGGGAGACGGGTTTTCGGTGGATTTTGACGGAAGTGTAAAAAAAATTCCGGGAAAGCTGAAAAACGCTGCAGTTGGGGATACAGTAAATGCTATTGTAAGGCCTGAATCCCTGAAAGTTAAGGATTTCAACTCCCAGGATACCGCTCTCTTTCATGGAAAGATAATCAAAATGGTGTATCTGGGACCTACTGTTGAATACGATATTGAAATTCCGGGAAGAGACCCTATCTATGCAGTAACCCATAATCCTATTGAGGAAGGATTTTTCAGTGTCGGTGATGAAGTAAGTGTGGATTTTTCTCCGGTTGCCGTACACTTGCTTGAGGCACAGGAATAGATTAGTATATATCTATCCTAAAGCAGGCGGTACGGGGAAACTGGGT
>JANTFL010000222.1 GCA_024763455.1 Sediminispirochaeta sp.
TTTTGGAACTGATCGTAACTTGCCATGACACAATTATTTTTTACATCAAGATTAACAGCAAGGCCGTACCGCTTACGGTCTTCCGAGAGATAGCCAATCCCTTTTTCGACTGCATCCAGAGGTGAATTAATCCTGGAAGGTACACCGTTTATTTCTATGGTACCGCTCTGAATTTCATCCGCACCGAAAATGGCCCGTGCCGTCTCTGTTCTTCCTGCACCAATAAGACCGGAAAAACCAAGAATCTCCCCTTTGTGAAGCTCAAAACTCACATCCCGGACAAGCTTGCCGGCGTTTAGTTTATCAACCCGTAATACTACCGGTGAATCCGGAGGGACCATACTCTTGGCCTTCGGCTGCTCATAAATTACCCGGCCTACCATCATGTTTATAATATCCTGTCTTGTTGTCTCGGAAGTTTTTTTCGTACCAACAAGTTCACCATCACGAAGAACTGTTACACGGTCAGTAATCTGGTGGATTTCTTCAAGTCTATGGGAAATATGAATCATTCCCACCCCGCGGTCTGCGAGATCCCGCATAATGGCAAACAGCTCAGAGATTTCAACGTCAGTTAGTGCAGCAGTAGGCTCATCGAGAATCAGTACTCGCAAGCGGTGTGATACAGCCTTGGCGATTTCAACCATCTGCTGTTTCCCTACAGTCAGATTGCCTACCAACTCAGAGGGGTCAATATTCATATTCAGCCGTTTAAACAGGTCTTCAGTCATCCGGTACTGTTCCCGCTTGTCAAGAAAAATTCCTACTCCTTTTACCGGTTCCCTGTTAATAAAAATATTCTGAGCAACTGTCAGGTGGTCCATCATGTTCAATTCCTGGTGAATTATCCCGATACCTGTTTCAAGAGCATACTGAGAATTCCGTGGATTGAATAAATGGCCAAGATAATGGATCTCCCCTGTATCTTTTGGGTAGATACCGACGAGAACCTTCATCAATGTGGATTTACCGGCACCATTTTCACCGACAAGGGCATGTATTTCACCTTCAAGCAGACTGAAACCAACATCTTTCAGTGCATGTACACCGGTGAAATACTTGTTTATATTTTTCATTTCAAGAATTTGAGTTCCCATATCGAGACTATTATCTCACCACAGGGATCGGAGCGAAATCGAATATTTTACGGAGATTGTATAAATTTTTCCTGTCTTACTTCTCATTCCCCTTCTTCCCGCCGAAAGGAAAGAGAATTTCCTGATATTCCCTTTTAAACATGTTATCTTTTGTTATGAGGATTGATCCTGTATCAATAAAGTCCGGGACATTCACACCTTTTAGATATTCGTAGGCCGTTTTTATTGTCATATAGCCCATATTGTAGGGCTTTTGAACCACCGTTGCCTTGATAACACCAGCCTCAAGAAAAGACAACTCTTTCACCGCATTATCGAACCCGACAACCGCAACCCTGTCCTGCATCCCTTTCTCTTCAACCGCTCTGGCAACACCCAATGTGGCAACTTCGTTCAGCGCGACTATCCCGCCAATACTTTTACTCTTCAGAAGCTCAAGGGTTATACGGTAAGCTTTTACCGGATCAACATCGCAGAACCAGGTCCCGCTAATGTTTGCATCGTTAAGGGCTTCACGAACCCCGGCCTCCCTGTCTATTGCAGTGGCTGTTTCTTTGATATGACTGACAATGGCGATACTTTTTCGCTCTTTATTCTGCAGCAGCCTCTTCATTTCCTCTCCTGCTTTTCGTCCAGCGGCAACATTATCCGTTGCAATAAATGAGACAGGAACCGGGGAATCAACCCCTGAATCCAAAGTAATTACCGGAATACCCATCTCACCGGCCTTTCCAACAAGATAAACAAGTTTTTTATAATCTGAAGCAGCCAGGATTATCAGAGGAGGGTGTTTGTCAATAATACTTTGCAATATTTTTATCTGTTTGTTTATCTCCCTTTCATACCGGGGACCTGAGATTTCATACGGAATCCCGAATTCTCTGGATGCTTCATCAATACCCCTGATCACAATATCCCAGAAATCCATCGGCTGACCTTCTACCGATTTTAAAACAACCTGAACCGGATCTTTTAGTTTTAAAACCTTGGAATCAGTATCTTCGTAGGATAGGGACAACGCAACAAAGAGGACCGCGGCGGCAACAAGACTTATTAAAAGCAAATACCATTTTCTCATACTATTTATTCCTTCTCCCCCAGCGGCAGTTTAACATTGATCACAGTACCATTCCCCGGATTGCTGGAAATATCAAGCCCGTAGCCGCTGCCAAAATAGAGCCGTATTCTTTCATGGACATTTTTAACGCCAAGTCCCTGCCGGGAAAGTCCGTAATTTTCTTCTTTGTTTTCGATTCTTTTTACAAGATAATCCAGCTCTTCTCTGCTCATTCCTTTCCCATTGTCAGATACTGTGAGTGTAATAAGATCCTTCTCCCTCTTTCCTATAATTTCTATCAAACCGGGATAGTCAACTTCTTTGATCCCGTGGTAAATAGCATTCTCCACAAGGGGCTGGAGAATTATCTTTAATATTCTACAGTTATAGAGATCAGGAT
>JANTFL010000223.1 GCA_024763455.1 Sediminispirochaeta sp.
GATTTCCATACCATTAAGCCCCTTGATACCAGCCTTTTACTGGAGTATGCACAGAAAACCGGATTATTGGTAACAGCTGAAAACCACCAGATAACTGGCGGATTCGGCAGTGCGGTTACTGAATTCCTTTCAGAAACTCTCCCGACCCCGGTCCTTAGAATTGGGATTCAAAACAGATTTGGGCAGGTGGGTAAAAAAGAGTTTCTTATGAAGGATTATGAATTAACAGCTGTGCAGATGGCAGAAAAAATAAAGAATTTTATAAAAAATAAAAGAGGATAAATACTATGGGTAAAAAAACAATACTGGCTATTGCATCGGATCTTTCCGGATTTCCACTTAAAAAGGAGATAGCAAAGTATCTATCAGAACGTACTGATATTGAACTTCTTGATTTTGGTATTGAATCTGAGGATAAACCGGCTCCCTATTTTGAACAGGCCCCCAAAGTTGCTGAACTGGTATCTAACGGGAAGGCAGACAAAGGTATTCTTGTTTGCGGTACAGGTCAGGGAATGGCCATTGTGGCAAATAAACATAAAAATGTTTACGCCTGTGTTGCTGATGGAATATTTGCCGGAGAACGGGGGAAAATTATAAATAATGCAAATGTTCTTACTCTTGGCGGCTGGATTACGGCACCGTTTCTTGGGGTACAGATTGTAGAAGCCTGGCTGTCTATGGAATTTACACAAAAGATGGAGTTTAAAAAAGATTTTCTTACAAATGCTTTTAAAGAGGTTCAAAAAATAGAACAGAAAAATTTTTTATAAACCTGGAGAGCAAGGGATGGCGGACAATGCCTTAGTAAATACACATGGGACGGGACAGTTATGGGAATATTTATGAGGTCAATATGGAAGGTGATGTATGAAACTTTTTGAATATCAGGGAAAAGAGTTGTTCAAGGAAAAAGGGATTCGCGTTCCTCAATCAGTTTTATTGGATGAAGCGGATTCTATAGAGAAGAGTGAACTCCCCTTTGGATTCCCCTGTCTGGTTAAAGCACAGGTCCTTCAGGGAGGAAGAGGGAAAGCCGGTCTCGTAAAAATGGTTCAAACCAGAGAAGAATTACTGGGAACAGCTGAAAATTACCGAAACAGAAAGGTATCTAAAATACTGTTGGAAGAACCCGTCCCTTATACCAAAGAACTCTATCTTTCCATTACTGTTGATCCTCTTAACGGTAAAGCAATGGTAATAGCGAGTGCAGAGGGGGGAATGGAAATTGAGGAACTCGCCAAAGTCCGTCCTCAAGCTATTTTGAAGGAATCTTTTGATAGTAGATTTGGCTTATATCCCTTTCTTGCCCGGGATATAGGATTCCGCCTGGATAATGAACAGGGGAAAAAAATAGCATCTGTCATTTTGAGTATGTATGAGGTTTTTACCTCCATGGACGCAGAGCTGGTTGAGATTAACCCGTTGTTTATCACCGGTACCGGCGATGTTATAGCAGGTGATGCGAAGGTTAGTATTGATGACAATGCAGCGTTTCGGCAAACGAGGTATACCCCCGGGCGGGAATACTATGACAGTGAAGCGGAGTATGAAGCTGCAGAGGAAGGGATCCCGTACCTCCAGTTTGACGGTGATATAAGCTTAATGTGTGCAGGGGCAGGACTTACCACCACAGTATTTGATTTAATCAATTATGAAGGGGGGAGTGTGGCCAATTATCTGGAATTCGGGGGTCCGAATTACCGGAAAGCACAGCGGGCTATGGAGCTATGCCTTAAAAACGAATCCAAAGTTATTCTTATTGTTACCTTTGGAACGATTGCACGGGCAGATGTTATGGCTGAAGGAGTTGTGAACGCAATCAATACTTTGCATCCGGATCGTCCTATTGTAGTGTGTATCCGTGGTACCAATGAAGAAGAAGCGGAAAAAATTCTAAAAAATGCCGGGCTGGAACCTCTTTTCGATACAGAGAAAGCGGTAAAAAAAGCCATTGAGCTTTGCAGGAGAGAAGATCATGAGCATATTCATTAATGAGAAGACCCCGGTACTCATTCAAGGTATCACCGGCAAAGAAGGCAGTTTCTGGACAAAACATATGAAAGATATGGGAACAAATATACTTTGCGGGGTAACTCCGGGTAAAGAAGGAGAGAAGATTGAAGATATCCCCGTTTTTCATTCTGTACGGAGAGCCTGCTCTGCTTTTCGGGTTGAAGCTTCGATGATTTTTGTCCCTCCGAAATTTACCAAAGATGCAGTTCTTGAAGCTTTAGAGAGCGGTATAAAAAAAATAGTAACCGTTGCCGATGGGATCCCCTTGCATGATGCCCTTGAAATTCGTATTGCTGCAAAAGAAGCCGGTGCTATGGTTATCGGGGGTAATACTTCAGGCGTTATCAGCCCCGGCAAAGCAATGATGGGGTTTTTCCCCTATTGGATAACAAGGGTGTATAAACCGGGAACTATCGGGGTGATGACCAGGAGCGGATCCCTGACAAATGAAGTAACTGCAATGATTGTGGCTAAGGGATTCGGTGTTTCAACTTTGATTGGTATTGGAGGTGATCCGG